>JACCXZ010000116.1 GCA_013696745.1 Nocardioidaceae bacterium
GCCCCCCACGCTCGCCGTCCGCCGCGCCAGCCGACAGGTCAGGGTCGGCACCGTGCTCGTCGGCGGCGACGCGCCGGTCTCCGTGCAGTCGATGACGACGACGCCGACCACCGACATCAACGCCACCCTGCAGCAGATCGCCGAGCTCACCGCCACCGGCTGCGACATCGTCCGGGTCGCCTGCCCGACCCAGGACGACGCCGAGGCGCTGCCGGCCATCGCTACGAAGTCGCAGATCCCGGTGATCGCCGACATCCACTTCCAGCCCAAGTACGTCTACGCCGCCATCGACGCCGGTTGCGCGGCCGTACGTGTCAACCCGGGCAACATCCGCAAGTTCGACGACCAGGTCAAGCAGATCGCCGCGGCCGCCAAGGACGCCGGCACCTCGATCCGGATCGGCGTCAACGCCGGCTCGCTGGACCCACGACTGATGCAGAAGTACGGCAAGGCGACCCCCGAGGCGCTGGTGGAGTCGGCCGTCTGGGAGGCGTCGCTGTTCGAGGAGCACGGCTTCCACGACTTCAAGATCTCGGTCAAGCACAACGACCCGGTGATCATGGTGCAGGCGTACGAGCTGCTCGCAGCACGGGGAGACTGGCCGCTGCACCTCGGCGTCACCGAAGCCGGGCCCGCCTTCCAGGGCACGATCAAGTCCTCGGTCGCCTTTGGTGCCCTGCTCGGCCGCGGGATCGGGGACACCATCCGGGTGTCGCTGTCGGCGCCTCCGGTGGAGGAGGTCAAGGTCGGTATCCAGATCCTGCAGTCCCTCAACCTGCGACCCCGCAAGCTGGAGATCGTGTCCTGCCCGTCGTGCGGGCGGGCGCAGGTCGACGTCTACACACTGGCCGACCAGGTCACCGCCGGGCTCGAAGGGCTGGAGGTGCCGCTGCGGGTCGCGGTCATGGGCTGCGTGGTCAACGGACCAGGCGAGGCCCGCGAGGCCGACCTCGGTGTCGCGTCGGGCAACGGCAAGGGTCAGATCTTCGTCAAGGGTGAGGTCATCAAGACCGTGCCGGAGAGCCAGATCGTCGAGACGCTGATCGAGGAGGCGATGCGGATCGCGGAGGAGATGGGCGAGCCGGTCGACGAGACCGGCTCCGGCGTCCCCACCGTCACCGTGAGCTGACCCCGGAGCTGCCCGTCCGTGAGTTTGGATACGCCCGTCCGTGAGTTGGATACCGCCTGTGACGGCGCCATCCGTACGAAATCTCCGGTCCGAGATCGCGGCGCGCACCGCCACGTACCAACCCGCAGGGCGACGATCTCCATGAACTCACGGATCGGCGTATCCAAACTCACGGATCGGCGGGTGCGAACTCACGGACGGGCCACGGGGTAGTTTGACCGTGGCCGATCGGACAGGGGAGGGGACCACGGTGCTGCGCACGAGCAGGCGGGTCATCGACCTCGGGCCCGCCGACCTGCCCCGCGTGCGCCGGCTGTGTGCCCGCAACCCGACCGTCAACGCCTTCGTCGAGCACCGGGCGCACGTGACGGGCCTGGACCAGCGACGGCTCGGCGGGTCGGTCTGGGGGTACGTCGAGCAGGGTGAGCTCCTCTCGGCCTGTCACGTGGGCGCGAATCTGGTGCCGGTGGAGGCGACCCCGCAGGCCGTCGCCGCCTTCGGCGAGCAGGCGGCAGCACTGGATCGAACCTGCTCCTCCATGGTCGGCCCCGCGTGCGCTGTGCTGCCGCTGTGGGAACTGCTCGAGGCGTCCTGGGGGCCGGCGCGTGAGGTACGTGCCGAGCAGCCCTTCCTCGCCGTCGACACTGTGCCGGCGATTCGTCCCGACCCGGCCGTACGCCGGCTGGGCATCGACGAGCTCGACCTCCTGTACCCCGCCAGCGTGGCGATGTTCACCGAGGAGGTGGGGGTCTCACCCGAGCTGGAGGGTCCGAGCTACTACCGGGCACGGGTCGCCCAGCTGCTCACCCGCGGCTGGTGCTTCGCCCGCGTGGAGCGGGATCGGATCGTGTTCAAGGCCGAGGTCGGGCTGGCCACCAGCGGTGTCTGCCAGGTGCAGGGGGTCTACGTCGACCCGGAGTTCCGAGGCCGTGGGATCGCCGCTCCGGCGATGGCAGCCGTGGTGTCGATGGCCCTCGCATCGATCGCACCTGTCGTCACGCTGTACGTCAACGCGGGCAACGTCGCAGCTCGGGCGGCGTATGCCCGTACCGGCTTCGTCCAGACCGCGACCTTCTCGACGGTCCTCTTCTGATGCGCCGTCACCGACTCCTGGCCACGCATGCCCTCGCCGCCGGTGCCCTGGTCCTGGCCGGATGCACCGCCGGTCCCGACGACGACGCAGCACCGCCACCGACGACGTCCGAGTCCACCGCCGAGGAGACGACCGCACCAGACCCGACGGCCGAGCCGGAGCCGCAGGATCCTGTCCCGCCCGAACCGCGCAGCCTGAGTGTGACGGTGTCCGGTGATGTGCTCATACACAGCGGTGTCTGGGAGTCCGCCGAGATCTTCGGGACGCGGACAGGGCGGCGGGCCTACGACTTCCGGCCCATGTTCGAGTCCATCAAGCCGGTGTACGACAAGGCCGACCTCTCCCTCTGCCACCTCGAGGTCCCGCTGGCCGAACCAGACGGGCCGTTCGAGAGCTACCCGGTCTTCTCCGGCCCCCCGCAGGTGGTCGACGGGCTCAAGTGGGCCGGGATCGATGCTTGCACGACAGCGTCCAACCACGCCGTGGACCAGGGCTTCGAGGGCCTCGAGCGCACCCTGGACGTGCTGGACGCGGAAGGCATCGAGCATGCCGGCACTGCGCGCACCCGCCGGGAGGCGCGCACGCCGACGGTCCTCGAGGTCGAGGGCGTCGAGGTGGCCCTGCTCAGCTACACCTACGGCACCAACGGGTTGCCGGTCGACGAGGACAAACCGTGGTCGGTCAACCTGCTCGACACCCGCCGCATCCTCGCCGAGGCGGCCCGGGCCAGGCGCGCCGGTGCCGAGATCGTCATGGTCAGCGTCCACGACGGTCTGGAGTACCAGGTGGAGCCCAGCGAGTCGCAGCTGCAGGTCTTCGACATCCTCACCCGATCCGAGGACATCGACCTCGTCTACGGCCATCACGCCCACGTCGTGCAACCCGTCGACAAGATCAACGGCACCTGGGTCGCGTACGGCCTGGGCAACTTCATCGCCCAGCAGCTGACCAGCCAGCCCGAGACGTACCGGGGCGTGACGGTGCGCTTCACGTTCACCGAGTCCGCCGACGGCAGCTTCAGGGTCCGATATCCGAAGCTGGTCGCGACGTTGATCACCCCGTACGAGCCGTCGACCCCGATGAGGGTGCTGGATATTCGGGCCGCGCTCGCCGACCCCGACACCGACCCGGCGTTGGTGCCATCACTGCGCGAGGCCCGGCGGCAGATCCGCGACAGCTCTCGGCAAGAAGTCGGATGAGCGAGCCCGACGGCGCCGGTTAGGCTCGCACACATGCCCCTGCGGATGTCCACCCTGTTCGTCCGGACCCTGCGCGACGACCCGGCCGACGCCGAGCTGCCGAGCCATCGGTTGCTGGTGCGGGCCGGCTACATCCGCCGGGCCGCACCGGGGATCTACTCGTGGCTGCCGCTGGGCTACCGGGTGCTGCGCAACATCGAGCGCGTCGTGCGTACAGAGATGGACGCGATCGGCGCGCAGGAGGTGCACTTCCCCGCGCTGCTGCCCCGCGAACCGTATGAGGCCAGCAACCGCTGGACCGAGTACGGCGACGGCATCTTCCGGCTCAAGGACCGCAAGGACGGCGACTACCTGCTCGGGCCCACCCACGAGGAGATGTTCACGCTGCTGGTCAAGGACCTGTACTCCTCGTACAAGGACCTGCCGCTGTCGATCTACCAGATCCAGACGAAGTACCGCGACGAGGCGCGCCCCCGCGCCGGTCTGCTGCGCGGTCGTGAGTTCGTGATGAAGGACTCCTATTCCTTCGACGTCACCGACGAGGCGTTCCTGGTCTCCTACCAGGCGCACCGTGACGCCTACGTGCGGATCTTCGACCGGCTCGGGCTGCGATACGTCATCGTGGCCGCGATGTCCGGTGCGATGGGCGGCTCGGCCAGCGAGGAGTTCCTCGCGATCGCGGACAACGGCGAGGACACGTACGTCCGCAGCCCCGGTGGGTACGCCGCCAACGTCGAGGCGGTGCGCACACCGGTGCCGGATCCTGTTCCGTACGACGACGCGCCCGCTGCGCACGCCGAACACACGCCGGACACGCCCACCATCGCAACCCTCGTCGACCACCTCAACGAAGCGTTCCCCCGTACGGACCGCCCCTGGCGGAGCGCCGACACGCTCAAGAACGTACTGGTCGTGCTTCGGCACCCCGATGGCACCACCGAGCCGGTCGCGATCGGCCTGCCCGGTGACCGGGACGTCGACCTCAAGCGGCTCAGCGCACAGGTGGAACCCGCCGAGGTCGAACCGTTCACCGACGACGACTTCACCCGACACCCGGACTTGGCCAAGGGATACATCGGTCCGGGTGTCCTCGGCGAGAAGAACACCTCGGGCATCCGCTACCTGCTGGACCCGCGGGTCGTCGATGGCACCCGTTGGGTGACCGGCGCCGACGTCACCGGCTCGCACGTCATCGACCTCGTCGCCGGCCGCGACTTCAGCGGCGACGGCACCATCGAGGCAGCCGAGATCCGGGCAGGGGACCCCGCGCCCGACGGGTCCGGCCCGCTGGAGCTCGCGCGTGGCATCGAGATGGGGCACATCTTCCAGCTCGGCCGCCGGTTCGCCGAGGCGCTCAGCCTGCAGGTGCTCGACGAGAACGGCAGGCTGGTCACCGTCACGATGGGGTCCTACGGGGTCGGCGTCTCCCGGGCGGTCGCCGCGATTGTCGAGAACTCCCACGACGAGGCCGGCATCATCTGGCCCCGCGAGGTGGCCCCCGCCGACGTGCACCTGGTCGTCACCGGCAAGGACCCGGTCAAGGACCCGGAGATCTTCGCCGAGTCCGAACGGATCACCGCTGAGCTCGAGGCGTGTGGCGTGAGCGTGCTGCTCGATGACCGGGTGAAGGTGTCGCCGGGCGTGAAGTTCACGGACGCCGAGCTCATCGGCGTGCCGACGATCGTGGTCGTCGGGCGTGGTCTGACCGACGGGGTCGTGGAGGTCAAGGACCGGCGCAGTGGCGACCGGATCCAGGTGTCGGTCGCCAACGTCGTGACCCACCTGGTCGAGGTCGTCGGAGCTGCTCAGCAGGGGGATCCATGAGCCAGCAGCCCCCGTACGGCCAGCCCCCGCCGTACGCCGGGCCGCCGCGGTACGTCCCACCTCCGCCGCGCCGCCGGTCGGTCCGGTTGCTGTGGTGGGGGGCCGGTGTGGTCGCAGTGGTCGCCGTCGTCGCTCTCGTCCTCGTGCTCGTGCTGCGTGGCGGGGATCCGCCCCCGCAGACGCCGCGGGAAGCAACGGAGCGGTTCGTCGCGGCCCTCGACAGCGGTGACTGCGAGGAGCTGACGCCGTTGGTGTCCGCCCGGCTGGCAGAGCTCCTCGACTGTGGTTCCGGGAGCACCGCCTCTGCGGCGCTCACCGGCATCAGCGTCCTCAACGTCACCTTCGGCGACATCGAGGTGCTCGAGGAGTCCGAGGAGGAGGCTCAGGTGTCGGTCGACCTCAGGGTCATGTCCGTCGAGGGTGCGGCCGTGCTGGCGCTGATCCATGAGGACGACGGCTGGGTGGTCGACGACCTCGACCTGGACGGATCCCGGATCCCATTGCCGGGACTCCCGTGACGCTCCGGGTGGAGGTCAGAGTCAGCTGACGCCCGGGAACGCCGTGGCTGGCGCACCCCAGTCCAGACCCCGGGTGGCAGCGTCCACCAGGCTGGTCGACCCCAGCGACCGCTCCACCGTGGAAGCGGGTGCGGTGGCCACGAGCGAGGCGTAGAGCACCGCGCAGCGGTCCTCGACCTGCTGCGCCAGTGCCGCCGCCGACGTCGCGTCCTGGACCGGCAGGGGCAATGCGTACCCAGGCTCGGCGGCGACGGGTCGCTCGCCGAGGTCGTGCAGCCGCCGGGCCAGGCGGTCTCGTCGGGTCCGGTGCACGTCGTAGGCCGCTACGGCCCGAGTCGCTGTTGAACCGCCGGGGCCCAGCCGTCCCCCGATGACCGAGTACGCGTAAAGGGCCGCATGCTCTCCGGCCAGAACCTCTTGCAGGCAGGGCAGGAGGGGGGCCGACTCCTCGCGCCTCATCGGCCGGCCCTCAGCAGGTCGTCGAGTACGTCGACGTGCTGGGCGTGGCAGGCGGCCACCGAGGCCAGTACCCGCGCGACGTCCCCGGACTCTGCGAACCGGCTGTCGGCGACGCGATCCGCGCTGGCGCCCGCCTCCGCATCGCGCAGCGCAGTCAGCGCTTCCGGCCGGCGGCGGCGCGCAGGGGGCGGCCGGCCGGACTGGTGGGTCGGCGCTCCGAGGGCGCTCAGGTGCTCACCGAGCTGGTCCATCAGCACCTCGACCTCGGGACGGGTCGACGGGTGCGCACGAACGATGCCGCCGTAGGACGCCAGCAGCGCCCGGTGCGTCGTCACTGCCGCCGCGACGAGCTCGGCGTCCGGAGCTCCGGTACCGGCCGGCCCGGACCGTGCGGTCGGCGACGACCCGTCGCACCCCACGACGGCGGCTCCGACGACCGCTCCGGCGGCACCCAGGAACGTACGCCGGCTCAGGGAGGACACGGCGATGACGCTACCGCCAGAGGCGTGGGCTCCGACTGCGACACGGGTCCACCGTTCGTCGGCACGAGCAGCGTCCCGATAGGCTGACCGGCGCAGCGACCGCGTGTGCCGCGCGGACAACCACACAGCGAGGAGGTCGTCGTGAGCCCCACCCCCAGCCCAAATCGGGTGGAAGGAGCTCTCGCCCCTCGGGCCAGTGAGCTGGGTCTGGACATCGAGGCGGTGGAGGTCTCCGCTGCCGGTCGGCACCGGTTGCTGCGGGTCGCTGTCGACAGGGACGGTGGCGTCAGCCTCGACGACCTCGGCGAGCTGACGCGTTCGCTGTCCGAGGCGCTCGACGAGACCGATGTGATGGGCGAGCGGCCGTACACGCTGGAGGTCAGCTCACCCGGCGTGGACCGTCCGCTGACCCGGCCACGACACTGGCGGCGCAACCACGACCGGCTGGTCAAGGTCACCACGCACGAGGGCGAGACGGTGACCGGTCGCATCAAGGACTCCGACGACGAGCAGGTCACTGTCGACGTCAACGGGAGGGCACACGTCCTTGCGTTCGGCACAGTCGACAAGGCACGCGTCCAGGTGGAGTTCAACCGCAAGGAAGGACCGGCCTGATGGACATCGACATGACGGCGCTGCGGGGACTCGAACGGGAGAAGGAGATTCCGTTCGACGTCGTGGTGGAGGCGATCGAGCAGGCGCTGCTGGTCGCCTACCAGCGCGATGACCGGGCGGGGACCGACGTGCGGGTCGAGCTCGACCGCAAGACCGGACACGTGACCGTGTGGGCCAAGGAGCTGGATGAGAACGGCGACGCCGTCGGCGAGTACGACGACACGCCGACCGGCTTCGGCCGGATCGCGGCCACGACGGCCAAGCAGATCATCCTGCAGCGGCTGCGCGACGCCGAGGACGTCGTGCGGTACGGGGAGTTCGTCGGTAAGGAGGGCGACATCGTCTCCGGGACGGTCCAGCAGGGCCGCGAGGCCGGCGACGTCCTGGTGGACCTCGGGCGCATCGAGGCCCTGATGCCGGTCGCGGAGCGGGTGCCAGGTGAGCGCTACGCACACGGCTCGCGCATCAAGTGCATCATCGTCAGCGTCCGCAAGGGCCTGCGCGGGCCGACCGTGGCCGTCTCCCGGACGCATCCCAACCTGGTGAAGCGCCTGTTCGCGCTCGAAGCGCCCGAGATCGCCGACGGGACGGTCGAGATCGTCGCCATCGCGCGCGAGGCTGGCCACCGGTCGAAGGTCGCCGTGCGCAGCACCGTGGACGGAGTCAACCCCAAGGGTGCTTGCATCGGCCCGGTCGGCGCGCGGGTACGCAACGTGATGAACGAACTGCACGGCGAGAAGATCGACATCATCGACTACTCCGACGACCCCGCCACCTTCGTGGCGAACGCGTTGTCGCCGGCGCGAGCCAGCAGTGTCGAGGTGGTCGACTGGGCCACCAGGTCCGCGCGGGTGGTGGTGCCGGACTTCCAGCTCTCCCTGGCGATCGGCAAGGAGGGGCAGAACGCGCGGCTGGCTGCTCGGCTCACCGGATGGCGGATCGACATCCGTTCAGACGCGCCTGCGCGGACCGGGGAATCATCTGTCGTCGAGAACGGCTAGACTAAGTGACGGTGGTCTCCCCGAACCGGTCCCGCAAGGGTTCCGCACGTGCTCAGCCCGTTCGTACCTGCATCGGGTGCCGGGACAGGGTGACCCCATCCGAACTGATCCGGATCGTCGCGGTCGTCTCAGGTTCAGCCGTCACGGCGGTTCCCGACCCGCGTCGATCGGCACCGGGACGAGGGGCGCACCTGCATCCGTCTCTCGCGTGCCTGGAGCTCGCCGTCCGCCGCAAGGCGTTCACCCGAGCCCTGCGGGTGGAAGGACAGATCGAGCTGGCTGCGGTCAAGGCCTACCTGGGCGACCCAGAGGGCTCGCTGACGTCGCCACCTGATCAGGTCAGCAGCACCACGACCTCGCCGCCCGGCGGGGCACACCGATGAGAAGCGGAGCACACGCTCATGAGCCCTCGATGAAGTCCTCGAGATGAGCCTGCACGTCAACTAGCGGTCCGGTGCCCCACTGGGAGTCGGACCTAGAAGGAGAACAGTGGCCAAGGTCCGAGTCCACGAGCTCGCCAAGGAGCTCGGGGTCGAAAGCAAAGTCATCCTGGCGACCCTCAAAGACATGGGGGAGTTCGTCAAGTCGGCCTCCTCCACGGTCGAGGCGCCCGTCGTACGCCGCCTGAATGAGTCGTTCGGCGACAAGCTGCGTGAACAGGGCGCTCCGTCAACCGCCGCCACCAAGGAAGCGCCCGCCCCAACAGCGCCCGCCCCTGCGTCGGACGCGCCGGTCCGACCGGTCCCGGCTGGAGCGGTTCCGCCATCCCCCGTCCCGGGCAACGGCGTCGAGCAGGCGCAGGTTCCGACGCAGCCGCCGCCGTCGGAGCGGTCAGCGCCGCCCCCGGATGCTCCCGAGGCCCCGGCCGCCTCCGCGCAGTCGGCACCCGCGCGTCCCGGCCCTCGTCCGTCGCCGCGTCCGAGCGCGCGAGGCGGTTCGGTGCGGCCGGGCAACAACCCGTTCTCCAGCACGCAGGGCATGCAGCGTCCCGGCCGTCCCGGAACCGCTTCCGGCACCGGTCCTGCGCCCGGCGCAGCAGCAGCCCCTGGCACCGGTATGCCGCCTCGTCCCCCAGTGGCGCGCGAGGGCAGCGACCGTGCCGGCGGGCCGCGTCCCGCCCCCCGTCCTGGCATGCCTCGTCCCAACCCGGCGATGATGCCCAAGCAGAGCGCACCCGGCGTCAGCAGCCGTGGTCCTGGTGGGCCCGGCGGGCCTGGCGTCAGCAGGGGACGGCCCAGCCCGGGTGGGCGTCCCGGCGCTCCGGCCGGCGCAGGTCGCCCCGGTGGCGGTCCCAGCGGTAGGCCCGGTTTCGGTGGCGGCCCCGGTGGTCGTCCCGGCGGTGGTGGTCGCGCCGGTCGGGGTGGCACCCAGGGTGCGTTCGGTCGAGCCGGTGGCCCGGTGCGTCGTGGACGCAAGTCCAAGCGGGCGAAGCGTCAAGAGTTCGACAACATGCAGGCACCGGCGATCGGTGGCGTCCGCGTCCGCAAGGGCGACGGCGAGATCGTGCGACTGGCCCGAGGTGCGTCGCTCACCGACTTCGCCGACAAGGTGAACGTCGACGCGGCCGCGCTCGTGCAGGTGCTGTTCGCGCTCGGTGAGATGGTGACCGCGACCCAGTCGGTCAACGACGAGACGCTGCGGCTGCTCGGCGAGGAGCTGAACTACCAGATCGAGGTCGTCTCACCCGAGGACGAGGACCGCGAGTTGCTCGACAGCTTCTCGCTGGCCTTCGGTGAGGACGAGGGCAGCGAGGCCGACCTCGCCGCCCGTCCGCCGGTGGTCACCGTGATGGGCCACGTCGACCACGGAAAGACGAAGCTGCTCGACGCGTTGCGCAACGCCAACGTCGTCGACAAGGAGGCCGGCGGCATCACCCAGCACATCGGTGCCTACCAGGTCGCCACCGTCGTCGACGACAGCGAACGTCGGATCACGTTCATCGACACCCCGGGTCACGAGGCGTTCACCGCCATGCGTGCCCGTGGCGCACAGGCCACCGACATCGCGGTGCTCGTCGTGGCCGCCGACGACGGCGTCATGCCGCAGACCGTGGAGGCGTTGAACCACGCCAAGGCCGCGGGTGTGCCGATCGTGGTCGCAGTCAACAAGATCGACAAGGAGGACTCCGACCCGACCAAGGTGCGCGGACAGCTCACCGAGTACGGTTTGGTGCCCGAGGAGTACGGCGGCGACACGATGTTCGTGGACGTCTCGGCCAGGGCGAACCTCAACATGGAGGCCTTGCTCGAGGCGATCGTGCTGACCGCCGACGCGTCGCTGGACCTGCGGGCCAACCCGAACCAGCCTGCGGAGGGCCTGGCCATCGAGGCGCACCTCGACCGCGGTCGCGGTGCGGTCGCCACCGTCCTGATCCAGCGCGGCACGCTGCGCGTCGGTGACTCGGTCGTGTCCGGTCCGGCGTACGGCCGGGTGCGCGCCATGCTCGACGAGCACGGCGTCAACGTCGAGGAGGCGACCCCGTCGCGGCCGGTCCTCGTGCTCGGCCTCACCGCCGTGCCAGGCGCAGGGGACAACCTCATGGTGGTCGACGACGACCGCATCGCCCGGCAGATCGCCGAGAAGCGTGAGGCGCGCGAGCGCAACGCACTGCTCGCGCAGCGCACCGGCCGGCGAACCCTCGAGGACTTCATGTCCAGCATGGAGAAGGGCGGCACCGACGAGCTGCTGCTCATCCTCAAGGGGGACGTGTCCGGTTCGGTCGAGGCGCTCGAGGATGCACTCGTGCAGCTCGACGTCGGCGACGTCAACCTGCGGGTCATCGACCGCGGTGTCGGCGCCATCACCGAGACCAACGTCAACCTGGCGGCGGCATCCGAGGCGATCATCATCGGCTTCAACGTCCGCCCGCAGGGCAAGGCGACGGAGCTCGCCGACCGTGAGGGCGTGGAGATCCGGTACTACTCGGTGATCTACCAGGCCATCGAGGAGATCGAGGCCGCACTCAAGGGCATGCTCAAGCCGGAGTTCGAGGAGTCGGCCCTGGGGCAAGCAGAGATCCGTGCGATCTTCCGCTCGTCCCGGATCGGCAACATCGCCGGTTGCATGGTCACCTCCGGGGTGCTGCGTCGCAACGCCAAGGTGCGGCTGCTGCGGGACGGTGCTGTCGTCGCCGAGAACCTCGACCTCGGCAGCCTGAAGCGGGAGAAGGACGACGCCAACGAGGTGCGCGAGGGCTTCGAGTGCGGCTTGACGCTGCGTGGCTACAACGACATCAAGATCGGTGATGTGGTGGAGTCCTTCGAGATGCGCGAGATCCCTCGGGCCTGAGGGCGGCGCTTCGACCGGGACCGGCACCGGCAACCGACGAGTTGAATCGAGTCAGTCAGATGAGTTCACCGCGTGTACGCAAGGTTGCGGACCGCATCCACGTGATAGTCGCCGAGATGCTGGAGCGACGGATCAAGGATCCGCGGCTCGGGTTTGTCACCGTCACGGACGTCCGTGTCACCGGTGACACCCAGGGCGCCACCGTGTTCTACACGGTCATGGGCGGCGCCGAGGAGATCGACTCGACGGCTGCGGCGCTGAGCAGTGCTACCGGCGTGATCCGGTCCGAGGTCGGCAAACAGCTCGGCATGCGGCACACCCCCACGCTGGCGTTCGTGCTCGACGGAGTTCCGGAGAACGCCCGGCACATCGACGAGCTGCTCGTCCGGGCTCGGGAGTCCGACGCAGCGGTGGCCCAGCGGGCACAGGGCGCAGCCTTCGCCGGGGAGCCGGACCCGTACCGCCGGCGCGACGACGAGGGCGCCTCGGACCCCGACGGGCACTGAGCCGCCGCGTACTGCACGCGGGCACCCGTGCGTGCGTACATCCCCCCACACGCTGGCGACCGACCGGCGTCGACGTTTCCGACACCGGTCAGAACCTGCGGCACGACGTCAACCACGTGACACCGGTCACCACCGTGGACGGTCTGTTGACGCATCCGCCGCTGCCCGAGGTCGCCACCGGGATCACCGCTGCCGCGTACAGCAACAACGACCTCGACGCGGACACCAGCACCACGTTGTACGACCTCGACATGCATCTGCAGCAGGTGGCGATCCAGTCGCCGGCCGGCAGCGGCCAGCTCGCTGCCACCGGCAAGACGGGGGTCATGCCTCGTCAGGAGGGCGGATTCGCCTTCACTCGTTCCTCGACGACACCGGCGCCGCCCAGCGGGTGACTGCTGGCCACCGGCCAGGTGCATGATCGGCGACCGGACCCGGTTCCGGGTCAACCTGGTCACCGGCGAGCTCACGTCCCTCGGTGTCTTCCCGACCCGTACGCCCGTGGTCGACATCGCGATGCCCATCGACCAGCGATGACCTGATTTTCGACATTGCTCACGCCGGCACCCATCCACTGTCGCTCGGGCGACGAACGACGAGAGCAGGCACGGCTTCGTCACACCTCGGCGAAGCCGACGAGCACGGGGAGGCGACCTCCGCTCCGGGGGAGGTCGCCTGCCGTGCCCTGCGCCGTCCGTGTCCGGCGTGCCACCAATCCCCCCGCTGCATCCCACGCGTCACAGGTTTACCAGGGGCCCATGGCATGTTGTCACTGCCCATGGGTTGCGTCCCATGGTCAGTGCAATTCACCAGGGGACCCTGGTAGACCGAGCGCGTCAGCCGAGTCGATAGCCCATGCCGCGGACCGTGGTGATCGGGTCGCTGCCGAGCTTCTTGCGCAGGTATCCCACGTACACGTCGACGACGTTGGAGCCCGGGTCGTACTCGTAGCCCCAGACGTGAGACAACAGCTGCTCGCGGGTCAGCACCTGCCCGGGATGGCGTAGGAACACCTCGGCCAACGCGAACTCACGCGCCGACAGGTCGACGATCTCGCCGCCCACGGTGGCCCGGCGGGTCAGCAGGTCCAGCCGTACCCGACCATGCTCGAGGACGGCGGTCGAGTCGCCGGTGGCTTCGATGCGGGTGCGCAGGCGCAATTTGACGCGGGCCATCAGCTCGGCGAAGCGAAAAGGCTTGGCCACGTAGTCGTCGGCCCCACCCTCGAGGCCCCGCACGGTGTCGGTGCCGGAGTCACGTGCAGTGAGCACGACGACAGGCATCGAGCTGCCCGAGTCGCGCAGCCGGGAGAGGACCTCGAAACCGTCCATGCCCGGCAGCCCGATGTCCAGGATGGTCAGGTCGAACTCGCCCGACATCGCGTAGTCGAAGCCGGTGATGCCGTCGGCAGCGACGGTAGGGGTGTATCCCTCGGCGCGCAGGCCCTTCTCGATGAACGCGGCGATCCGTGGCTCGTCCTCGATGACCAGAATCCGTCTCATGACGTCCTCCCTTGGGGGTCGGTGCGGGGAAGGGTGACGGTGAAGGTGGAGCCGCCGCCCAGGACGGACGTGACTCCCACGTCGCCGCCGTGCGCCCGCGCGATCTCTGACACGATGGACAACCCGAGGCCAGACCCCGGCAGGCTGTTCGGATCAACCTGGCGGAAGCGGTCGAAGATGACCTGCTGGTGCTCGTGCCCGATGCCGACGCCGGTGTCACGGACCCACAGGCGCAGCGCGTCGTCGTCCTGGATGCTGCCGATCGCGATGGAGTCGCCCACCTCGGTGTGACGCACCGCGTTGTCCACCAGCTGCAGCATCGCCTGGGTGATCCGCTGCCGATCGACGAACGCGCTGCCCCTGCCCCGGTGGTCTACCGACCACGTGCGGTCGCCGAAGCCGCGTACCTTGTCGGCGAGGTCGTCGGTCAGCTCGCCGACGTCGAGCCAGTCGGGGCGCAAGAAGTCGGGCCGCCTGGTCTTCGCCAGCAGGATCAGGTCGTCGACGAGCCGTGACATGCGATCCACCTCGTCGATCACCAGCGAGGTGGTGGTCTTGACCTCGGCCGCGTCGTCGGCATCGAGCAGCTCGAGGTGCCCTCGGACGATCGTGATCGGTGTGCGCAGCTCGTGACCAGCGTCGTCGAGGAAACGCCGTTGCCCGTCGAACGCCTCCTCGAGTCGATCGAGCATGGCGTTGAACGTGTGCGACAGGTCGGTGAGGTCATCGTTGCCCGTCACCTCCAGCCGGCGGCTCAGGTCGGTGTCGCTGATCGTCTGGGCGGTCGCGTGGATTCGGCGTACCGGACGAAGCAGCCGTCCGGCCACGCCGTACGCCGTGGCCGAGATCGCGATCAGGGAGAGGAAGGCGACGATCGCGTACGTCCGCATCACGTCACCGAGCGCGTCCTGGTCCGAGGTCAGCAGGTACAGGATGACGAAGGCCCCGTCGGCGGTCTCGTTCGCGGAGCTGACCGGCTGCACGGTGACCACAGTGGGCCCGAGCTCGGTGTCGAGCCGGAACGACCCACCCTCGGGCAGGACCCGGTTCACTCCCTCGGCGAGCGCCGGATCGGTCCTCAGGTCGTCGTACGTGCTGTGGTCGCTGTAGCGGTTCTGCTGGGCAAATGCCCACTCGCCGCCGATGAAGCCGACGAAGAGCTCGTTCTCACCAGCGACGTTGCTGCGCAGGTTGGCCCTGATCAGAGCTGCGGGATCCGCGAATTCCTCGGAGCTCTCCACCTGGAACCGCTTGAACTCCTCCAGCTCTTGGGTGATCGCGGCGTTGACGTTCTCGTCGATCTGGCGCAGCTGCAACACATAGACGACGAATCCGGCACCGGTGAGGGCGAGCCCGACAAGCAGCACGACGGCAGCGGTGATGCGGATGCGTACGGGCACCGAGTGCATGCGCAGGCGGCGCCGGGCTGACTCATTCAGTCGTCCTCCTCGTCGTCGTCGTCGTCGTCGTCGATCTCGAGCTCGACCTCGTCGTCGTCATCGTCCGGTGGTGGCGGTGGTGGCGGTGGCGGTGGGGCGGGCGCCGGCGGTGGGGGAGGAGCGGGCTCTGGTGACGGGTCGGGCGCCGGCGGTGGGGGAGGAGCGGGCTCTGGTGGCGGGTCGGGCGCCGGCGCAGGAGGGTCCTGTCCGCCGGTCCCCTGAGCGCCGTTCTGGCCGCCCTCCTGACCGTTGGACGACCCACCGTCGGCACGCGGCTCGGGCTCCTGCTCCCCACCTCGACCGGCACCGGACTGCTTCTGGCCCTGGGTGTCGTCCGTGGTGTCCTCCGTCGGCTCATCAGCCACCGGCGTCATCACCACCGAATCCCCGACCTGCGGCAGGTCAGCTTCGTCGCCGAGCACCACCCCGGCGACGAATCCACCCACGCCTGCTATCAGGACACCGGCAGCGGCTGTCTTGTACCACGACCTCATGACGTCATCGTGCTCCTCGTGCACCAGCAGAACGTGAGACGACCATGAGAACTTTCTCATGTGCGCCGCGACGAGTGCGGTGGCTACGGTGGTCGACGTGTCTGCCCTCGATGCTCCCGGCGACGCCGTCCTCATCATCGACAAGCCGCCCGGGCTGTCCTCTCACGGTGTTGTCGCGCGCGTCCGACGAGTCGCCGGCACTCGCAAGGTCGGGCACGCCGGCACCCTGGATCCGATGGCGACGGGGGTGCTGGTGATCGGCGTCGGGCGGGCCACCCGGCTGCTCGGGCACCTCATGACGACAGTCAAGGCCTACGACGCGACGATCCGGCTCGGCGAGGTCACCAGCACCGATGACGCGGAGGGCGAGTCGTGGGCGATCACCGATGCGACCGGACACGACCGCGCGAGCGTTGAGCATGCCCTGCACGCCTTCGTCGGAGACATCGAGCAGGTTCCATCTACCGTGTCGGCGGTCAAGGTCGGCGGACGGCGCGCGTACGCCCGGGTCAGGGCCGGCGAGCAGGTCGAGCTCGCCGCCAGGGCCGTGCGGATCGACTCCATCGAGGTGGGCGAGGTCCGCCACCGGCCCCCGTACGTCGACGTGGACGTCTCGGTGGTGTGCTCGGCCGGCACCTACATCCGCGCGATCGCCCGTGATCTCGGGGCGGGACTCGCAGTCGGCGGCCACCTCACGGCGTTGCGCCGTACCCGGGTCGGGGAATTCACGCTTGCCGATGCGTGCACCCTCGAGACGCTGGAGGAGCGGTACGACGCCGTGTCGATCTCCGAGGCGGCGCGACGCTCGTTCCCGGTGTACGGGCTGAATGACGCGCAGGCGGCGATGGTCCGCAACGGTAGGACGATCCCTGGTCTGAGTCTCGACGCCGGTGGTGTCGTCGCATTCTTCGATCCGGCTGGCGCCTTCTTGGCGCTGTACGAGCAAAGCGGCGCCGCCGTCCGGCCCGTCGCCGTGTTCGTGGGCGAGGGATGAACACGGAGCGCGCCATCCGGGGCTGAGCCCTGCACCTCCCGGCACGGCGTGGCATGGCACGATTTGCCCATGCAGGTCTGGCACTCCCTCGACGCCGTCGCGCCGGGCTTGCGCCCAAGTGTCGTGATCATCGGGAACTTCGACGGGGTCCACCGCGGTCATCGGCTCGTGATCGAGCAGGCGCGTGCGCAGGCGGCGCAGGACGGATCACCGGTGGTTGCTGTGACGTTCGATCCGCACCCCATGCGGGTTCTGCTGCCCGAGCGTGCTCCTGTGCAGCTCACGACCGTGCCGCGTCGGGCGGAGCTCCTGGTGCAAGCGGGTGTCGACCACGTGCTCGTCCTCGGCTTCGACGCCGACCTCGCCGCGTGGACGCCTCGGGAGTTCGTGCAGCGGGTGCTGATCGACGGGTTGTCAGCTCGACATGTCGTGGTGGGGGAGAACTTCCGTTTCGGTGCCCGGGCCGCCGGTGACACCGAGACGCTGACCGCGCTCGGCGACGAGCTGGGCATGCAGGTGAGCGCACTGCCTCTGGCCGGCGCAGAGCACCCCTGGTCGTCGTCGTACGTCCGACAATGCCTCGCGGAGGGTGACGTGGTCGAGGCGGCACGTGTTCTGGGCCGTGACCACGCGGTGCGTGGCGTGGTCGTCGAGGGCGACAGGCGCGGGCGGGAGCTCGGTTTCCCGACGGCGAACGTCCCGACCGACGGGCTGACCGCGGTGCCCCGCGACGGCGTGTACGCCGGGTGGTTCCGCCGCCTGGACGACCACAGCGACCGGCATCCGGCAGCGATCAGCGTCGGCACCAACCCCACCTTCCACGGCGCGCAGCGCCGGGTGGAGGCCTACGTGCTGGACCGAACCGACCTGGAGCTGTACGGCGTCGAGATCGAGATGTCCTTCGCCGGCCGGCTGCGCGGCCAGGAGACCTACGACTCGGTCGACGACCTCGTCTCGCAGATGCACCTGGACGTCGAAGCTGCCCGCCGGACCCTCGGCATCGCGTAGATACTCTCCGTGCGCGCGGATTAGGGCCATCGGCTGCCCCGCTGATAGCCTGACAGCTGCCGTGGAACGGCCGCGGAATCTCCAGTGCCCTGGTGGACATGCCCCGGCGCGCCGCGCAGCGATTTTGACAAGGGAGCCTCCTGTTGCCGACTGACGTCGTGACCAAGAAGAAGATCATCTCCGAGTACGCCACCGGCGAGGGCGACACCGGGTCCCCCGAGGTGCAGGTCGCGCTGCTCACGCACCGCATCCTGCACCTGACCGAGCATCTCAAGGAGCACAAGCACGACCACCACAGCCGTCGGGGACTGCTGCTCCTGGTGGGTCAGCGCCGCCGGCTGCTGAACTACCTCCGCAACACCGAGATCGAGCGGTACCGCAGCCTCATCGAGCGGCTCGGTCTGCGCAAGTGACGCATGCGAGGAGCGGCCCTCCGACCGACGGGGTGGCCGCTTACGTGCGTATCCGCACGGATCGGCACTAGGCCGTCCGGGCCGCATCATCCAACCAACACAACCAGTGCAGGAGCGCCCCGCACGATGGCGCACGGTGGTAGCCACCGGTCCTCGGTAGTGGCCCTCGGGAGCAGCACAGCCCCCGCGGGCCTCGATCGAAGGCCGGTCCCGACACCGCCACCCCCGCGAAGCGTTCCTGCTCACGACAGGAAGGGGTGTCCCGTGGAGGGACCCGACATCACCGCCGCCCAGACCGTCATCGACAACGGTCGCTTCGGCGCCCGCACGATCCGCTTCGAGACCGGCCTGCTGGCCCAGCAGGCAGCCGGTTCGGTGGCTGCCTACCTCGACGAGGACACGATGCTGCTGTCGGCCACGACGGCCGGCAAGCATCCCAAGGAGCAATTCGACTTCTTCCCGCTGACGGTCGACGTCGAGGAGCGGATGTACGCCGCGGGTCGCATCCCCGGCTCGTTCTTCCGGCGTGAGGGCCGGCCCAGCGAGGACGCGATCCTCACCTGCCGTCTCATCGACCGCCCGCTGCGTCCCACGTTCGTCAAGGGCCTGCGCAACGAGGTCCAGGTGGTCATCACCGTCTTGTCGCTCAACCCCGACGCCCGCTACGACGTGCTCGCCATCAATGCGGCCTCCGCGTCGACGCAGCTGTCCGGCCTGCCGTTCTCCGGGCCCGTCGGCGCCACCCGCGTCGCACTCGTCGAGGACCAGTGGGTCGCGTTCCCGACGCAGAGCCAGGTCGAGCAGTCCGTCTTCGACATGGTCGTCGCCGGTCGGGTCACCGACACCGGTGACGTCGCGATCATGATGGTCGAAGCCGAGTCCACGGAGAAGACGTGGGAGCTCGTCCGCGGCGGAGCCACGCCCCCGACCGAGGAGGTCGTCGCCGAGGGCCTCGAGGCCTCGAAGACGTTCATCCGGCAGTTGTGCGAGGCGCAGTCCGAGCTGGCCGCGACCGCGGCGAAGCCCGTTCAGGCGTTCCCGACGTTCCCCGAGTACCAGGACGACGCCTACGCCGCTGTCGAGTCAGCGGTGCGCTCCGATCTCGCCGCAGCCCTCACCATCGCCGACAAGGCCGAGCGTGAGGACAAGCTCGACCAGATCAAGGCCACCGCGCTGGACAAGCTCGGCAGCGACTTCGAGGGCCGCGAGAAGGAGCTCGGCGCATCCGTACGTGCGCTGACCAAGCAGCTCGTACGCGAACGCGTACTGCGCGACAAGGTCCGCATCGACGGACGGGGCCTGGCCGACATCCGCACCCTGGCCGCCGAGGTCGGGATCATCCCGCGCGTCCACGGCTCGTCCCTGTTCGAGCGAGGCGAGACCCAGATCCTGGGCATCACCACGCTCAACATGCTCGGCCTCGAGCAGAAGCTCGACACGCTGTCGCCGGAGAAGTCGCGGCGCTACATGCACAACTACAACTTCCCGCCGTACTCCACCGGTGAGACCGGCCGGGTCGGCTCGCCCAAGCGCCGCGAGATCGGCCACGGCGCGCTCGCCGGCCGGGCGCTGCTGCCAGTGCTGCCGACCCGGGAGGAGTTCCCGTACGCGATCCGTCAGGTCTCCGAGGCACTGTCCTCCAACGGCTCGACGTCCATGGGCTCGGTCTGCGCGTCCACCATGGGCCTGCTCAACGCCGGTGTGCCGCTGCGCGCCCCGGTCGCCGGCATCGCCATGGGTCTCATCTCCGGCGAGGTCGACAACAGCACCGAGTACGTCACGCTGACCGACATCCTGGGCGCCGAGGACGCGTTCGGCGACATGGACTTCAAGGTGGCCGGCACCCGCGAGTTCATCACCGCCCTGCAGCTGGACACCAAGCTCGACGGCATCCCCGCGTCGGTGCTGGGCGGCGCACTGACCCAGGCCCGCGGCGCCCGGCTCGCCATCCTCGACGTCATGCTCGAGGCCATCGACGAGCCCGACGAGATGAGCCCCTACGCGCCGCGGATCATCACGATCCGGATCCCGGTCGACAAGATCGGCGAGGTCATCGGCCCCAAGGGCAAGGTCATCAACCAGATCCAGGACGACACCGGCGCACAGATCTCGATCGAGGACGACGGCACGATCTACGTCGGTGCCGACAACGGCGAGGCCGCCGACGCCGCGCGGGACATGATCAACGCCATCGCCAATCCGACGATGCCCGAGGTCGGCGAGCGCTACCTCGGCACGGTCGTCAAGACGACGAACTTCGGGGCGTTCATCTCGCTGATGCCAGGCAAGGACGGGCTGCTGCACATCAGCAAGCTGCGCGCCCTCGCCGGTGGCAAGCGGGTCGAGAACGTCGAGGACGTCGTCTCGGTCGGCCAGAAGATCCAGGTCGCCATCGGTGAGATCGACGACCGCGGCAAGCTGTCCCTGGTCCCGGTGGTCGAGGAGAGCGAGTCCGACGAGAAGGGTGCGGAGGCGCCTTCCGCGTGAGCGTCGCGTACCTCGACGCCACCCAGACAGCGGGGAGCACCGCCACGCTGCTGAGCGCGGCCGACGGCGGCGTCGTCCGGCGCACCGTGCTCGACGGCGGCCTGCGGGTCGTCACCGAGGCGATGCCGGGCGTCCGTTCGGCATCTCTCGGTGTCTGGGTCGGTGTCGGGTCCCGTGACGAGAGCAGCTCGCTGGCTGGTGCGTCGCACTTCCTGGAGCACCTGCTGTTCAAGGGGAGCGTGCGACGCAACGCCCTGGACATCTCCGAGACGCTCGACGCCGTCGGCGGCGAGCTGAACGCCTTCACCGGCAAGGAGTACACCTGCTTCCACGCGCGGGTGCTCGACGACGACCTACCGCTCGCCGTCGACGTGGTGGCAGACATGATCACCGGGTCGCTGATCAGCGCCGAGGACGTCGAATCCGAGCGCGAGGTGATTCTCGAAGAGATCGCCATGAACGACGACGACCCGGACGACCTGGTGCACAACCTCATCGCGACGCAGGTATGGGGGGACTCGTCGCTGGGCCGCCCGGTCGCGGGTGCGCCCGCGTCCGTCCGGACGCTGTCCACGTCGCAGCTGCGCAGCTACTACCGCGGCAGCTACCGTCCGGAGTCGATGGTCGTCGCGGTCGCCGGCAACGTCGAGCACACCGCGGTGGTCACGGCCGTCGAGCGAGCCTTCGGGCGGGACGGCTTCCTCGACGGCCCGGCGACCCCGGCCGCTGTCCGGCGTGGGAACGCCTGCCGTGGATTCGCCGGTGGTGCCCGGGTGGTCACTCGACCGACCGAGCAGGCCAACCTGGTCCTCGCCCTTCCAGGGCTGCCCCGCGGTGACTCCCGCCGACATGCCGCGGGCGTGCTCAACTCGGCTCTCGGCGGCGGCATGTCCTCTCGGCTCTTTCAGGAGGTGCGCGAGAAGCGCGGCCTGGCGTACTCCGTCTACTCGTTCGCCGCCACCTACGCAGACACCGGGATGTTCGGCGTGTACGCCGGTTGCGCTCCGTCCAAGGTGGACGCCGTGCTCTCGCTGGTGCGTGAGCAGCTCCTGGCGGTCGCCGAGGCAGGGATCAGCCAGGCCGAACTGGACCGGGGCAAGGGCCAGTTGCGCGGCAGCGTCGTGCTGGGCCTCGAGGACTCCGGGTCGCGGATGAGCCGGATCGGAAAGTCCGACCTGCTGCACGGCGAGCTGGCCTCCATCGCCGAGGTGATCGCCCGCATCGACGCAGTCACCATCGACGAGGTCCGTCAGGTCGCGAGCGAACACCTCGCCGGCACGCCGTCGCTCGCGGTGGTCGGGCCCTTCGACGACACTTCACGCTTCGATACCGCGGTTGCGTAGAACCGTCCATCGGCCGTCAGCGGGTGAGGACAGCCAGGACGTCGGTAGCCGCCTGGTCCGGCGGAAACACCGGATAGAGCACGTGCTCGATGCGGCCCTCCCGCACGACCATGGTCAACCTGCGCAGCAATGTCATGCCCGCGACCGTGAACGTGGGCAGTCGCAGGAGCGTGGTGAGCTCCAGGCCGGCGTCACTGAGCAACGGGTACGGCAGGCGCAGACGGGCGGCGGCTTCCCGTTGGTCGACGGTCTCCTGGGTCGAGAGTCCGTAGACCTCGACCCCCAGGGCTCGGAACTGCTCGGACACGTCGCGGAACGCGCACGCTTCGGGGGTGCAACCGCGCGCCCCGGGGATCGCGTCCCAACCAAAAGGCGGGTCTACGCCCGGACGTCCCGTCCGCGGGTAGGCGAACACGACCAGTCGACTCTGCTGGCTGCTGCTGAACAGATCGACCACGTCAGTGCTGGTGGAGGGTAACGGGCACGACGGCACGGGCATCCCCACGAGGTGAGCCGCCGCGCCGTCGTCGGTTGGGCGGGGCAGGTCGGCCGGGAGCGTGGTCGGATCGTGGCGCATTGCAACCAGTTTACGGCGAAGGCTCGGCGGGTCGGAGGGCTGGCGACACCGCCCGACTCGACAACCACCCCAACGCGTATAAGGTTAGCCTCACTTCATACGGCTGCCGCTCGCCCCGGCCTCCGCCTGACTGGATGAGGAACCTTTATGTACCTGAACCGACGTGCCGCGGCCCTGTCCGCTGTGGCCGTGGCGACAATGTCCGCACTCGGCGGCTGCGGAGCCGACGCTGACGAGCAGACCGACAATGACAACTCGGACAATTCGATCGTCTTGTACTCCGGTCGCGACGAGGAGCTCGTCGGCCCGATCATCGACGCGTTCACGCAGGAGAGCGGCATCGAGGTCGAGGTCCGCCCCGGCGACACCACGGAGCTGGCCGCGCAGCTGCTCGAGGAGGGCGACAGCACGCAGGCTGACGTGTTCTTGAGCCAGGACGCCGGGGCACTGGGGGCCCTTGCCGAGGCCGGTGCCTTCGCCACGTTGCCCGACGATGTCGCCGGCGCCGTCCCCGCAGCCTTCACCTCCACCGACGACACCTGGGTGGGCGTCACCGGTCGGGCTCGCGTGTTCGCGTACGACCCGCGAGACGTCGAGGAGAGCGAGTTGCCCGAGACCGTGCAGGGCTTCGTCGACCCACGGTGGAGCGGTGAGGTCGCCGTCGCGCCGACGAACGCCTCGTTCCAGGCGTTCGTCACCGCCCTGCGGGTGAGCGAGGGCGAGGACGTCGCCGAGGAGTTCTTGTCCGGCCTCGTCGACAACGACGTGCAGATCTACGAGAGCAACGGCGACATCCTGGCTGCGATCGAGGACGGCCAGGTGGACGTCGGCCTGATCAACCACTACTACAAGTACGAGCTGGCAGCCGAGGTCGGCGCCGAGAACGTGATCACCGAGCTGAAGTTCGCCGAGCCGGGCACCGCGGGAGCGCTCGTCAACGTCAGCGGTGCGGGAATCCTGGCCGGTGCCGAGGGCGACGAGGATGCCGAGGAGCTGGTGCGCTACCTGGTGTCGGAAGAGGCGCAGACTGCGTTCGCCGAGCAGACCTTCGAGTACCCGCTGGTCGAGGGCGTCCCCGGACCCGAGGGACTGCCCGAGCTGTCCGAGCTGGTCGGCGGGGACTTCGACCTGGCCCGGTTGGAGTCGCTGGACGAGACCACGGCACTGATCCAGTCGGTCGGGCTGGTGTGAGCATGGCGGCTCTTCGCACAGCAGCAGCACCTTCGGTGGGCACCCGCCCGCCGAAGGTCCTGCTCGCGGGGAGCCTGGTCACCGGGGTGCTGGTCGCGATCCCGCTGGTCTACCTCGTCGTACGCACCAGTGAGGCCGGCTGGGCGGATGTCGAGCCACTCCTGCTGCGCGGTCGTACTCTCGAGCTCGCCGTCAACTCGCTGGCGCTGGCGGCGTCGGTGGCGGCCGGCTGCCTGCTCATCGGAGTGCCGACCGCCTGGCTGATCACCCGCGCCGACCTGCCCTGGGCGCCGGTGTGGCGGGTGCTGGCGGCGCTGCCGCTGGCGGTTCCGTCGTACGTCGCGGCCTACGCCTGGGTCGCCACCTGGCCGGGGCTCCACGGCTTCGTCGGGTCGGTCCTCGTGCTGACCCTGGTCTCCTCGCCGTACGTCACCATCCCGGTCGCGGCGGCGCTGCGCCGCGCCGACCGCGACGTCGAGGATGTCGCGCGCACGCTCGGGCGATCGCCCTGGGGAGCGGCCCGGTCAACCGTGTGGCCGCAGATCGCGCCCGCCGCCGGTGCGGGCGCGCTGCTGGCGGCGCTGTATGCGTTGTCTGACTTCGGGGCGGTCGCGGTGATGCGCTTCGAGGCGTTCACCTACGGTATCCAGCTGGCCTACCGGGTCGGTTTCGACCGCACACTCGCCGCGGTCATGGCCCTGGTGCTCACCGTGCTGGCCCTGCTGGTGGTGCTCGCCGAGCGCTGGTTCCGCGGCAACGCGGAGCGCCGGCAACCGCCCGCAGGCACCGGAGCGCCGGCTTCGACCCGCCCGCTGGGTCGCGGCACGGTGCCCGCTCTGACGGGTCTGGCAGCTGTGGCGGTGCTGGCGCTCGGCGTGCCCATCGTGTCGTTGTTCGTACGCCTGGCCGAGGGGACCGCCCGTGGACTGGAGTGGGGCGAGCTCTACGCCGCCGCCGTCGCCACGTTGACCGTCAGCTCGATCGGCGCGGTGATCGCCATCATGATGGCTCTGCCGGTGGGATTGCTGGCGGCCCGCTACCGCGGCCGAGGGGTGGCGGCCCTGGAGTCGGCGTCCTACCTCGGCAACGCGCTGCCCGGCATCGTCGTCGGGCTGTCCCTGGTCTTCTTCACCGTCAACGTCGTCCCCGGTCTGTACCAGACGTCGCTCGCCCTGGCCTTCGCGTACGCCGTCATGTTCCTGCCCAAGGCGGTCGGCTCGGTGCGTGCCTCGATGGCCCAGGTCCCGCCCGGCTTGGAGGACGCCGCGCGCACCTTGGGGCGCAGCCCCGCCCAGGTGTGGGGGGCGGTCACCGCGCGGATCGCCCTGCCCGGCGTCACCGCCGGGGCGCTGCTGGTGGCCCTCACCGCAATGAAGGAGTTGCCGGCCACCCTCCTGCTGCGGCCCACCGGGATGGACACGCTGGCGACCGAGATGTGGTCGCGCACCACGGTCAACGCCTACGGGTCCGCGGCGCCCTACGCCGTCACGCTGATGCTGGTCGCGAGCGTCCCGGCGTATCTGCTCTCACGCCCGGAGAGGCGCGCATGAGCCTCGGTCTGCTGGTGAGCGAGGTCGTCGCGTCGTTCGGAGCCCAGCGGGTGCTGCACGACGTCGCGCTCGAGCTGCCCGCCGGTGACATCGGCGCAGTCCTCGGTCCCAGCGGGTCGGGCAAGACCACCCTGCTGCGCGTCGTCGCCGGCCTGCACCGTCCGGACGCAGGGCGGGTCGAGGTCGGCGGGCGCGCTGTCAACGACGGTGGACTCCTCGTCGCCCCGGAGCGACGCCAGGTCGGTCTCGTCCCGCAGGCAGGTGCCTTGTTCCCGCACCTGGACGTCCGCCAGAACATCGCCTTCGGACTGCGCAGGTCATCGCTGGGCAGGGCCGCGCCCGGCGCCAGGCAACGCAACGCACGCGTACAGGAGCTGCTCGACCTCACCGACCTGGGCGAGCTCGCCCACCGGATGCCGCACCAGCTCTCCGGCGGCCAGCAGCAGCGGGTGGCTCTCGCCCGTGCGCTTGCTCCCCGGCCCGGTCTGGTGCTGCTCGACGAGCCGTTCGCCTCCCTGGACGCGGCACTGCGCTCCGAGCTGCGCGAGGACGTCCGCCTGGTGCTGCGAGGTGCCGGCGCCACCGCTCTGCTGGTGACCCACGACCAGGGTGAGGCGCTCTCCTTCGCCGACCGGCTGTACGTGATGCGAGGGGGGCTGGTGCTGCAGAGCGGCACCCCGCACGGTCTGTACGACGCTCCGGTCGACACCTGGGTCGGTCGGTTCCTCGGTGACGCCGTGGTCGTTGACGGCACCAGTGACGGACGACAGGCCACCTGCGTGCTCGGACAGGTCAGCCACACCCCGGCACCGGCCGGTGCTGTCCAACTGCTGCTGCGCCCCGAACAGCTCGCGCTGTCCGCCGACCCTGGGCACGGGCTGCGTGGCCGCGTGCTCGGTGTCCGCTACTTCGGACACGACGCGCTCGTCGACGTCGAGGTCGCGGGCAGGAACGGGACCGCTCCCTTCGTGGTCTGCTCACGGGTGCTGTCCCGTGACGTCGCACAGGTGGGAGCCGAGGTGCACGTCGGCGTCCAGGGCAGCGTGCGGGCCTACCCGCTCGGGTGAGCGGTCCCGCGGTAGCGTCGGCGTCATGACCGGCGAACCCACGTACCGGAAGATCGAGGACGGCGTCACCACCGACCTCGCCGGACGCATGACGTACGCCGGCTACCTCGACCTGGACACGCTTCTCGGGGCCCAACGGCCGCTGAGCGACCACCACGACGAGATGCTGTTCATCGTCGCCCACCAGGTCAGCGAGCTGTGGCTCAAGCTCCTCGTCCACGAGCTGCGCTCGGCGATCGGCCTGCTGCGCGTCGACGACCTGGCCCCGGCCATGAAGCGACTGGCCCGGATCAAGCACATCGAGCGGCAGCTGTTCGAGCAGTGGGGAGTGCTGGCCACGCTGACCCCGATCGAGTACGCGCAGTTCCGCGGCGTGCTGGGCCACGCGTCGGGCTTCCAGTCGCTGCAGTACCGTACGGTGGAGTTCCTGCTCGGCAACAAGACGCCGGGGATGACGGCCGTGCACCGCCACGACCCCGCGGGGCTCGCCTCGCTGCAGGCTGACCTGGCCGCACCCAGCCTGTGGGACGAGTTCCTGCGACACCTCGCACGTCGAGGTCACGCCGTGCCGGCTGATCGGGTCGAGCGCGACTTCACCGAGCCGTACGAGGCGCACCCCGGTGTGGTCGAGGTGCTGCGCACCATCTACGCCGCCCCCGAGGCGCACTGGGACGACTACGAGGCGTGCGAGGAGCTCGTCGACGTGGAGGAGAACTTCCAGCTGTGGCGCTTCCGGCACCTCAAGACCGTCGAGCGGGTCATCGGGTTCAAGAGCGGCACCGGTGGGTCGTCGGGGGTCGCGTTCCTGCAACGGGCGCTGGACCTCACCTTCTTTCCCGAGCTGCTCGCGGTGCGTACCGAGATCGGTTCCGGTTGATGCCGCTGTCGTACGAGGACGCGCGGGAGCTCGACGCCGCCGACCCGCTGGCTGGATTTCGCGGGCAGTTCGCGATCGGGGACGACCCGGTGGCCTACCTCGACGGCAACTCCCTCGGGCGCCCACCCCGTTCGACCATCCTGCGGCTGCGGCAGGTCGTGGAGCAGCAGTGGGCGACCGGACTGATTCGCGAGTGGTCCGAGGGCTGGGCCGAGCTGCCCATCCGCGTCGGTGACCTGCTCGGAGCCACCGTGCTCGGTGCTGCACCCGGTCAGACAGTCGTCGCGGACTCCACGTCGGTGAACCTGTTCAAGCTGCTGCATGCCGCGGCCGGGCTGCGCGCGGACCGCAGCGAGATGGTCGTCGCCGATGCCGACTTCCCCACCGACCGCTACCTGGTCGACGCGGTCGCCGCTGGGCGGGGACTGACCGTCCGTCGGCTGCCTCCACACCCGCGTGGTGGCGTCGCGCTCGCGGACCTGGGAGACCTGCTGTCGGACTCCACCGCCGTGGTGGTGCTGAGCCAGGTCGACTACCGCAGCGGCTACCTGGCCGACCTGACCTCCATCACGGCGGCCGTGCACGCCGCCGGTGCCGTCGTCGTCTGGGACCTCTGCCACTCCGCCGGCGTCGTACCCATCTCGCTGGACGTCCACGGCGCCGACTTCGCGGTGGGCTGCACGTACAAGTACCTCAACGCCGGGCCGGGCGCGCCGGCGTACCTCTACGTCGCGCAGCGTCACCTGGATGCGGTCGAGCAGCCCGTCCCGGGATGGTTCGGCGCCGCGGACGTGTTCGCGATGGCCGGCGGGCACATCCCGGCCGCTGATGCCCGGCAGATGCTGTCGGGAACGCCGAACGTGCTCGGCATCGTCGCGGTCGAGGAGGGGCTGAAGCTGATCCAGCAGGCCGGTGTCGACTCGATCCGCGCCAAGGGGGTGGGGCTGACCGAGATGGTGGTCCGGCTCGTCGACGACTGGCTGGTGCCGCTGGGTGCCACGCTGGTGTCACCGCGCGACGCCTCGGTCCGCGGCAGCCACGTCACCGTGGCAGTGCCTCGCGCCCGCGAGGTCACCGACGCCTTGATCGAGCGGGGGATCGTGCCGGACTTCCGCAACCCGGACATGATCCGGCTCGGGCTCTCCCCGCTGACGACGTCGTACTGCGAGGCGTGGACCGGGCTGGACGCGCTGCGCGAGCTGCTGGGCTGAGCTGTCGTATTACGTTGACTGCGCATCGTGATACGCTGAGGCCATGAGGAGTGTCCGCCTGGATCCCGACCTCGAGGATCGACTACTGCGGGCGGCAGCGGTCAGGGGTGAGTCGCCCTCGGAGTTCATCCGCCGTGCCGCTGCTGACCGCGCCGATGCGACCCTCGACGCCGATGCCGGGGACTTCGCCGATGTGCTGGGTGTCGTACATGGCGGCGGCGGACGGGCTCGTCGGACGGGTGAGGCATTCACCGACGTCGTTTCCGAGCGCTCCTCGCGAGGGTGACCCTCACCGATGCTGGTCCCCTCGTCGCGCTGATCGACGCCGACGAGCCCGATCACGAGGTGTGCCGGTTGGTGCTGGCCAGCCTCCCGTTGCCGCTGGTGACGACCTGGCCCGCCTTCACAGAGGCGATGTACCTGCTGGCCCGAGCGGGCGGAGCGCGTGGTCGCGAAGCGTTGTGGAGGCTGGCTCTGAGCGATCGCCTGCAGCTCGCTGACCTGTCGCGACCGGCCCTCGAACGCAGCTCCCAGCTGATGGAGAAGTATGCGGACAGGCCGATGGACCTCGCTGACGCCACCCTCGTCGCCCTGGCCGAGGAACGCGGGAGGCGACGGGTGTTCACGCTGGACGCCGACTTCCACATCTACCGGCTGCACGGTCGGCAGCGATTCGAGGTCATACCGGGCTGAGCGGGAAAGCACGTGAACTCACAGCTGACGGTTCGACGACCTTGGTGGTCGAGGTGAGCCGCTCAGGTCATGGCGTGGGTGCCGTTGGGGGTGACGATGTAGACGTGGCCGGTGGGTGCTTGCCAGACGTACACGCCGGTGCATGGTTGGTGGACTTGCCAGTTGCCGTGGGTCTTGACCCGGT
>JACCXZ010000122.1 GCA_013696745.1 Nocardioidaceae bacterium
GTCGGACTGGGCGAGCACCAACGCACCGACCTCGCCGCCGAAGCCGAGCCGGCAGGAGTCGTTGACGGCGTGCACACTGGTGCGGTCCATGAACTCCAGCAGCGAGGGCACGACACCGCTGCGGACCGCCGAGGCGACGCCGACCGCGGCGTTGTGCGCATCGGCGAACGTCGCTGCCACGGTCTCGGGCGGCGGCGCTGCCGGTCGCAAGGACAGCGTCGCCTCGGTGATGATGCCCAGCGTGCCCTCGGAGCCGACGAAGAGCCGGGTCAGGTCATAGCCCGCGACCCCCTTCACGGTGCGCCGCCCCGTACGAAGCACCTCACCGTCGGCCAGCACGACCTCCAGGCCCAGCGCGTAGTCGGCGGTAACGCCGTGCTTCACGCAGCACAGGCCGCCGGCGTTGGTCGCCAGGTTGCCACCGATGGAGCAGAACTCCCAGCTGCTCGGGTCCGGCGGAAAGCTCAGTCCGTGCTCGGCCTCGCAGAAAGTCGCCCGGTCGTACCGGTAGGTCTCCATGAGGTCCGGGTCGGTCAGGAGCAGGGACTCCGGCAAAGGCGGAGGACAACGCCTCCACGGCTGGATGAGACATGTCCCACAATCTACGTCGGTGGCCGCGGCGGTTTCTCCCCGCTGAACAGCCAGTTCCGGAAGAAGGCACCGAGCCGGCGACCGCTGAGCCGCTCGGCCAGCGCGATGAACTCAGCCGTCGACCCGACGCCGTCGGCATTGCGGTGCACCCAGTGCCGACCGATCCGCCGCAACGTCTCGTGACCAACCTCCTCCCCGAGGGCATGGACTGTCATCGCCCCGCGGTCGTACACCGCACCGGTGAAGAGTCGGCGAGGCCCTGGGTTGCCGATCGGAATGTTCCAGAAGCTGTCCTTCGTACCGAAGTTGTCGTAAAAGCGGTCGAACTGCTCGTCGGTGGTCTCGAAGCCCTGGTCCTGCGCCCACAGCCACTCCGAGTACGTCGCGAAGCCCTCGTTGAGCCAGATGTTCTTCCAACGCCGGACGGTCACGGCGTTGCCGAACCACTGGTGGGCCATCTCGTGCACGACGATCGAGGTGTTGCGCCCGGAGGAGAAGAAGGCGGGGCTGTACACCGGACGGGTCTGGTTCTCCAGGGCGAAGCCGAAGTTGCGGCTCGTCACCACACCCCCGATCTGCTGGAACGGATACCGCCCCCACGTGCGCGCCAGGAAGTCGGTGACCTCGCCGGTGCGCCGGATCGACACCCGGGCCGCGCGGTCGACGCGGGGGTTCAGGCTCTTGGCGAAGGCGTTCAGGAACGGTCGTCCTGACTCGGTCGAGCCCTGGACCATGTCGTAGCGCCCGAAGGCAGCGAAGGCGAGATAGGTGGCCATCGGTGCGCCGCTGGTCCACCGCCACGTCGCCTGGCCGTCAGCGCGATCCACGCCGACCAACCGGCCGTTGCTGAGCGCTTGCAGTCCCCGCGGCACCGTCAGGTCGACGTCGAAGGTCGCCTTGTCCGCCGGATGGTCGTTGCTCGGGAACCACCAGGCGGCGATCTCCGGCTCCCCCACCGCAACTGCTCCGTCCGGGGTGGTGAACCACGGCTTGATGCCGTCGTCGGTCACGTCCTCCGGGACGCCCGCGTACACCACCCGCACCTGCATGCGTTGCCCCTCGCGCAGCGCCGTACGCGGGGTCACCACCAGCTCTCGCCCGGTGTGCCGGAAACGGGCCGGCATGCCGTTGACCCACACCGACGACGCCCGCAGCACCAGGTCGAGGTTGAAACGGGTGAGCCGCTGCGTCGCGCGCCCGGTCACAATGGTGTCACCGGTCAGCCGCTCGGTCGCCGGGTCGAACGCGACCCCGACGTCGTAGTGCCCGATGCGGTAGCCACCGTTGCCGTACTGCGGGAAGTACGGGTCGCCGATGCCCGGCGACCCGACCGATGGTCGTTCGGGACCGGTCGGGGGTGCCGCCCCGGCCGGCAGCATCGCCAGCGCGAGAGCCACCCCCGCTACGGCGCTTACGGCCTTCTGCATCCTCACGTCGGTCCCTTCATCGGCTCTCGTCACTCCCATGATGGCGCCCGCCACCTGGGCCGGCGACGTCGGGGTTCCTCGAGATGTCCGATTTCAGAAGATGCTTCGCGCCAGTCGATCCGAGTCGTCCTTTGGTGCCGTGTCGTTGTCTACCGGCGTTCAGAGGTTGCCGCGGCGCTCCTGCTCTCGCTCGATCGCTTCGAAGAGGGCTTTGAAGTTGCCCTGGCCGAAGCCGAGCGACCCATGGCGTTCGATCAGCTCGAAGAACACCGTGGGCCGGTCTCCGAGCGGGCGGGTGAAGATCTGCAGCAGATAGCCGTCCTCGTCGCGGTCGACCAGGATCCCGCGGCGCTGCAGCTCGTCGATCGGGGCCCGTACCTCGCCGATGCGGGCCCGCAGCGCGGGGTCCTCGTAGTAGGAGTCCGGTGTGTCGAGGAACTCCACGCCTTCGGCGCGCATGACGTCGACGGCCCGCAGGATGTCGTTGGTCGCCAGTGCGAGGTGCTGGGCGCCGGGCCCCTGGTAGAACTCGAGGAACTCGTCGATCTGGCTCTTGCGCTTCGCGATCGCCGGCTCGTTCAGGGGGAACTTCACCCGATGGTTACCGTTGGCGACGACCTTGCTCATCAGGGCGGAGTAGTCGGTGGCGATGTCGTCGCCGATGAACTCAGCCATGTTCACGAAACCCATGACTCGGTTGTAGAAGTCGACCCAGTCGTCCATCTGGCCGAGCTCGACATTGCCGACGACGTGGTCCAGCGCCTGGAACAGCCGCCTGGGTGCATCCTCGCGCTTGGTGTACGTCGACGTACGCGGCTCGTAGCCGGGAAGATAGGGACCGGAGTACGCGCTGCGCTGCACCAAAGAGTGACGGGTATCGCCATAGGCAGCGATGGCCGCCATCCGCACGGTGCCGTGCGCGTCGCTGACGTCGTGCGGCTCCTCGATCACCTGTGCACCCTGTTCGCGCGCGTGCGCGATGCAGCGGTCCACGTCGGGGACCTCCAGCGCGATGTCGACGACACCGTCGCCGTGCGTGCGGTGGTGGTCCAGCAGTGCACTGTCGGGCGCGACGCCACCCTTGACCACGAAGCGACAGGAACCACTTCGCAGCACGTAGGCCTTGTGGTCACGGTTGCCGGTCTCAGGGCCGGAGTACGCGACGAGCTCCATGCCGAAGGCCGACTGGTAGTACGCGGCCGACTGGGTGGCGTTGCCGACCACGAAGACCAGGGCGTCCCAGCCCGTGACGGGAAACGGGTCGCGGGCCTGGTCGTAGTCGACGAGGCCGACCAGCTGCCGCAGCTGGTCGAAGTCGAGATCGGCCTGCCGCTCGGCGGGTGTCAGGGTGTGCGTCGTCGTCTCGGTCATGCGCCGATCGTGGCGGTCGCGTACAGTCTGTGCAAGCCCACCCCCATCCCCTGTGCAACCTGCCCACCCCCGCTTGGATCAGTGCCGACGCACCCGGCAGGTTGACCGCTCCCGAAAGGCAGCGATGAACAACCCCATCGACGTGCTCGACGCCCGCCTGCTGCGCGTCTTCGCCGAGCACCCTCGCATCGGAGTGCTCGAGACCTCACGGCGCCTCGGGGTCGCACGCGGGACCGTGCAGTCACGGATCGAGCGCCTCACCCGCAACGGCGTGCTCACCGGCTGGGGTCCGGACGTGGACCCGGGCGCCCTCGGGTACCCGGTGACGGCGTTCCTGACGCTGGAGATCCGCCAGGGCGTCGGTCACGACGCGGTGACCGCACACCTGCGGACCATCCCGGAGCTGCTCGAGGCCTTCACGATCACCGGCGCGGGCGACCTGTGGTGTCGGTGCGTCGCCCGCTCCAACGCCGACCTGCAGCGGGTCATCGACGCCGTCGTCGCCACCGACGGAATCGTGCGTACCTCCACGGTGATCGCCCTGGCGACCCAGATTCCCTACCGCACCGTCCCGTTGGTCCAGGCGGCACCGTGAGCACGCACGAGAACCCGTGCTGTACACCGGTCGTCCGGTCATCCGCTGGCACCCGGTCGCGGCCGGTCCGGACGCACCGGTCGACCCGTGGCCAGGTACGGCTGCCGGGCGGCACGTTCGCGATGGGCGATGCCTTCGACGAGGGTTACCCCGCCGACGGCGAACTGCCCGTGCACCAGGTGAGCCTGCGCCCGTACCACATGGACGCAACGGCGGTCACCAACG
>JACCXZ010000134.1 GCA_013696745.1 Nocardioidaceae bacterium
GCCCCCGCCTGCAACATGCGCGCGAACAGCAGGTAGTCCTCCATCAAGCGCAGGTTCTGGTAACCGCCGGCCTGCTGCACCCGGGAGCGGCGGTACACCACAGTCGGGTGGTTGAACGGATCGCGGAACCGCGCGGCGGAGCGGATCCAGTCGGGGTCGAGGGGCGGGATCCGTACCTGGACGATGTCGGTCACATCGTCGACGAACTCCATCAGGGCCGACCCGACGATGTCTGCCCCCGCCTCGATCAGCGGTAGCTGCACCTCGAAGCGGCGTGCGACGCTCACGTCGTCCGCGTCCATGCGGGCGACCACGTCGTGCACGCACGCCGCAAGCCCGCGGTCGAGTGCAGGGCCGAGGCCGAGGTTGTGCTCGAGGACGACGTGGGTGACCGGCACCGGGCTGGAGCTCACCAGCTCTCGCAGCATCGTGTCGAGCTCGTCGGGCACCGAGCCGTCCTGCACCACCACCACCTCGTCAGGGCGCCGGGTCTGGTCCTGTACCGAGCTGATGAACGCCTGGCGCAGGAACTCCGGGCTGTCCCCGGCGTAGACGCTGATCAGCAAGGAGAACCGCGTCGGTTCTCCGGTGGGCTCAGTCATCGGCGCCTGCCCGCGCCAGGACCTCGTCCGTGGGCCGAGGACCGGAACTCAGCCCGGCAGCCAATCCTCGTCGCAGGGCGCGTCGCAGCGTGGGCCGGTCTGAGCTGGCAGCGTAAGTACGCCGCCAGCGGCGCACGGTGGACCCGGCGTACACCACCTTCTCCAGGGGGGACAGGCCGCTGCTGCGGGTGAACAGCCACACCTTGTTGCGTACCTCGTAGTAGAACCGCTCACCTGGGTCGGCGTCGGTCGACCCGAACGTCCGGGTCTTGTGCACGACCACGCTGTCGAGGCAGAGCAGGCCCACGCTGCCCCGCAACATTCGGGTGGAGAACTCGAAGTCGTCGTTCCACAGGAAGTAGTCGGCCACCGGCAGCCCCCGCTCGCGCACGGTCGACGCGTCCACAGCGATCGAGACGAATGACGCACTGCGGATCGCGACGGCACCGGCCCGGGACGCCGAACGCGCTTCGGAGCGGCCGACGAAGGGCTTGCGCCGGGGCGTGTTCATCGGGTGATCTCGGCCGTCGGTCCACTCCACCCGGCTGGCCAGCACCGTCGGAGGCGGTCCCGGGTAGCGGTCCCGGGTGTCCAGCAGACCCGCGAGCGCCCGCGATCGCGGGACCGTGTCGTCGTCCATCAGCCAGACGAGATCGGGATCATGGTGGTCCAGCGCCCGTCGCAGCCCGGCGGCAAAGCCCCCCGCGCCGCCGGTGTTCCTCCGCAGTGTGACGACGTCGAGGCCGGCGCTGGTGGAGCACTCGTCCAGCAGCTCGCCGGTGCCGTCGCTGGAAGCGTTGTCGACCACGACTATCGCGTCAGCCGGGCGGGTCTGGGCAGCCAACGCGTCGAGTGTCTCGGCCAGCGGGTCGCGCCGGTTCCAGGTCACGACGACGGCGATCACCCGTACCGGGTTGTTCACACCACGTCCCTCTTCCGCCCCGGGTTCGGGTCGCTGGCCTCGAGTCGCTCCGGCCACGTCGCGGTCGGTGAGGCCTCCGGCACCCTACCCAGACCGGCACCGGTAGGCGACACCTCAGCAGACGCTCGACAGATCCTGACTGCGGTTGGCGCGCTCCTGTCGATCAACCCCTGCCCGCTTCGCCCGGCGCGTCCCCTGCCGCTGACCATCGTCGTCGGCGAGAGCCGTCGTCGTGGCCTCACGGGAACGGACCAGCGCCTCGTCCACCATGTCGTGCACGAGCTCGTAGTCCGGGTCGTAGGTCTGAATCTTCGGTGGCACGAAGGAGACGCTGGCCAGCGGGAGCGACTTCGCCTTGAGCGCAAGCCCGATGAACGTGTCGAGCTCGGAGGCGGGGATGTCGCTCCGCAACAGCTCCTTGCCTGCCTCGGCGATCGCCTGGACCTTCAACACCACCGTCTGCGGTGAGAGCTGCTGCAGCATCGCGTTCAGCACGCACTTCTGACGCGCCATGCGGGCGTAGTCGTCGTCGTCCACCCGGCTGCGTGCGAACCACTGCGTCTGAAACCCGTCGAGGCGTTGCACGCCGGGCTCGATGTGGTCGGTGACCTCGGAGCCGATCCCACCGATGGGGATCTGCTTGGGCACGTCGATCTGCACGCCGCCGACGGCGTCCACCAGGTCGGTGAAGCCGGCCAGGTTCACCAGCGCGTAGTAGTTGACCTGCAGGCCGGTCGCTCCCTCGACTGCCTGCGTGGTGGCCTCGATGCCGGCGGCCTGCGGAGACATGTCGAAGAGCTCCGCGTGGCCCAACGCCCAGGTGTAGACGCTGTTGAGGTAGCACTCGTCGCAGTCGAACCCGCTCGGGAACTGCTGGGCCATGACACTGCCCTCGGGGAAGGGGATGTTCTGCATGTTGCGCGGCAGGGAGAAGAGCACTGTGCGCCCGGTCTCCTCGTCGATGCTGGCAACGTTGATGGAGTCCGGTCGCAGTCCCCACCGGCCTGCGCCGGAGTCACCGCCGAGCAGCAGGACGTTGTACCGGCCGTCGTGCGGGTCGCTCACCGCCTCGGCGCTGAACACGCTGATAATGAAGTCGCGCTGGACGGCGACCAGGTGTGCGGAGAACAGCAGCGCTCCCCCGGTCAGCAGGCACAGGCCGGTGTTCATCCCCACCATCACCCGACGGTGCGGGCGGGCAAGCCGCAGGGGGTCGCCGAGCCGCCAGGCGTCGGACAGCAGGGCGATCCAGGCCACGGCGAGCGCGATCAGCAGCACCCACGCAACCCGCATCAGGCCGGGGTGGGTGAAGAGGCTGATCAACCACTCATGTCGCACCACGGCCACCAGCAGCGCCAGGACCAGCAGCGCGCACAAGGCCGCCCACACGCCCACCGCCACGCGGCCGACCCGCTTGTTGCCGGCCACCAGTTGCGCCCAGCCCGGGACGATCACGGTCATGACCAGCAGCGTGATGGAGCGGCGGAAGGCAACCTGATCGCTGGACGCGGACATGCGATCCCCTCGACACCGGACACGGACCACTCAGTATCCATGCGTCACAGCGGTCACATCCGTCACGAAACGCCGGTTCGTCTCAGGTCCGTGGCGGCTGGCCGTGTACGCCTACCCTGATCGCATGGCCGACCCACCGAAGAACCCCGACGGCGGGGCCCGTGGCTCCGACGACCGGGGCAAGGACTCCTTCGACTGGCTGTACGGCGAACGAGCGCCTCACGAACGTCGCCAGGAGGGCAACGACCAGCAGGACGACGACAAGACGCAGATGATCCCGCTACGGTCCGCGGCCGGCTCGACTCAACAGCAGCCCTCGTCGTCGCACCAGGGTGCGCCTCAGGATCCGCTGCCGCCGATGAAGCTTCCCCCGCCGTCGGGCCGGCAGTCCTCCCGAGGCGGCCGGTCCTCCACCGTTGCCGCCCGACCTGCTCGCCGACCCGGTCGCAGGCGTCGCTGGGGGCGCATCGTGCTCGTGCTCGTGTTGCTGTGGGTGCTGTTCCTCATCGCCGTGCCGATCTGGGCCTGGAACCAGATCGAGAAGGTGGACGCCGCACCGGACGGTGACCGTCCCGAGGACCAGCCAGGCACGACGTACCTCGTGGTGGGTTCCGACAGCCGCGACGACCTGGACGAGGAGGAGCGCCAGGATCTTGCGACCGGCGGTGACGTCGGCGGCGACCGCACCGACACGATCCTGCTGCTGCACGTCAGCAGCGGACCGCCGCTGTTGATGTCGATCCCTCGCGACTCGCCCGTGGAGATCCCGGGGCGCGGAGCGACCAAGATCAACAGCGCATTCGGCGGCGAGGACGGCGGACCCCAGCTGCTGGTCGAGACCGTCGAGCAGAACACCGGCATCCGGATCGACAACTACATCGAGGTGGGCTTCGGCGGCTTCGTCGACATCGTCGACGGCCTCGGCGGCATCGAGGTGTGCCCGGATCAGGCGATCGAGGATCCCAAGGCCGGCCTCGACATCGA
>JACCXZ010000144.1 GCA_013696745.1 Nocardioidaceae bacterium
GAGCGCCCCGGTGTCGCCGCCCGACTGCACGGGTTGCTGGTCGAGCTGTTCGGCGTGGTCCCGCCCGTCCGCATCCTCGCCTGGGACGGGTCGGCTGCCGGCTCCCCGGACGGGCCCACGGTGCGCGTGCACTCCCGCAAGGCGGTGCGACGGCTGCTCTGGTCGCCCGGTGAGCTCGGGTTGGCACGCGCGTACGTCGCCGGTGAGGTGGACATCGAGGGCGACCTCACCACGGCGCTGCGCGAGCTCGCGGACTACGGCTCCCGGATCGGGTCCGCGCCCGCACTGACCGCTGCCAAGCGCCGCGAGATCATGCGTACTGCGGTCCTCGTCGGCGCGGTCGGCCCGGCGCCCAGGCCACCGGCGGAGGAACTCGGCTCGCACGAGCACGCCGCCGGCGCCCGTGAGCGGGTCGCGGCCGCGGCCCACGCGCGGACCGCGATGGGCCCGATCACCGACATCCTGGGCGGCAGCCTCGCGTACTCGTGCGCCTGGTTCGATCGAGCTGACATCAGCCTCGACGAGGCACAGGAGGCCAAGTACGAACGCATCTGTGCGGACCTCGACCTGCGCTCGGGGGCACGGTTGCTGGACGTGGGCTGCGGGTGGGGCGGGCTGCTGGTGCACGCCGCGTCACGCCACGGGGTGGAGGCCGTCGGGGTGGTGCGGGACGCCGACCGTGCGGAGCTCGTACGCCGCCGGCTCGCCGAGGTCGGCGTCGCGGACCGGGTGGAGGTACGACTCGGCGACTTCCATGACGTGGAGGATGGTCCGTACGACGCCATCGCTGCCCTCGAGACCACCGAGCACCTCGCACCGAACGATCTGGTCGAGTACGCCGCACGCGTCCAGCAGCTGCTGCGGCCCGGTAGTCGGGTCCTGCACCAGCAGATCACCGGGCAGCTGTCGACGGAGGAGTCCCACGCGACCTTCTGGGGCTCCTACGTGCAACCGGACAACCGGTTGTTCCCGTTGTCTGCGCTGGTGGGGGCCTTCGACGACGCCGGGCTGGAGACCCGTCGCGTCACCAGCATGCGCGAGCACTACCCGCCCACCTTGCAGGCCTGGCTCACCGGCCTGGAACGGCGCTGGGACGACGTGGTCGAGGCTGTAGGCCTGGGGCGGGCGCGGGTGTGGCGCCTGTCGCTCGCCCTGTCGACGGTCGGCTTCGAGCGGGCGGCGATGTCGGTGCACCAGGTGCTCGGGGTCCGGCCGTTCGCGGACGGCCGATCCGGATGGCGCATGCCGGGCGAACCGGCCCAGTAACGTGTGTCGCAGGCAGGTCCCCGTGGCCCAATCGGCAGAGGCGAACGGCTTAAAACCGTTCTTGGTGTGGGTTCGAGTCCCACCGGGGGCACGAATGAGGCGCGACATGCAGGGCGCGGAAACACCTGGCTACTCTTGTACGTTGTACCAGGTGAGCCGATCAGCCGGTGCGGTGCAGGAGGCCGCAGGTCCGATAGGCTTGACTCAGGACACTAGCTCCCCGAGCCTCGGGGAACGGAGGAAAGATGCAGAGCACCAACCCCGTGTTCGCTCGCAACGACTCGTTCAACGGTCGTGGCGGCAACGCCTACGGAACCACGACGTACCCGGGCGGTGGTGCGAGCAGCGGTTACGGTGACCCGTCGACCTGGTCGACCGGCACCCCGGGTCAGGACACGACGTCCCACGACGACCAGCGGATGACCATCGACTCGGTCGTGCAGAAGTCAGCCATCACGTTGGGCGTGCTGATCCTCGCCGCGGCGGCCACCTGGATCTACCTGGGTGACGTCAGCGAGGACAACATTGCGACGTTCGGCGGCCTGGCCATGGGCGGTGCCCTCATCGGCTTCGTGCTCGCCATGGTCAACTCCTTCAAGCGCATCATCAGCCCGGCCCTCGTGCTGGCGTACGCCGCGGCCGAGGGCGTGTTCGTCGGAGCGTTCTCCAGCCTGCTGGACCAACAGTTCCCCGGCATCGTCATCTCGGCGGTGGCCGGCACTGTGATGGCCTTCGCGGGCACGCTGACCGCCTACAAGGTGCTCAACCTCCAGGTGACCGACAAGTTCCGTCGGGGCGTCATGGCCGCCGTGCTCGGCATGGTCGGTGTCATGGTGCTCGACCTGGTGATGGGCCTGTTCGGCTTCGACTTCCTGAACCTGAACTCCGGGTTCACCGGCCTGGCCTTCAGCGCCCTGGGCGTCGTCCTCGGCGTGTTCATGCTGATCCTCGACTTCGACTTCGTCGAGCAGGGCATCGCCTCCGGCGCCCCGGAGAAGGAGTCGTGGCGTGCGGCCTTCGGGCTCACCGTCACACTGATCTGGCTCTACGTGATGATGCTGCGCCTGCTCGCCATCCTTCGGGGCGAGTGAGCCACAGCGCCATCCGCACGACACCGTGTCCGCCCATCCGTGAGTTTCACTCCACCCATCCGTGAGTTTCGCGCGGGCAGCCCGCAGAATGCTCACGCTGCTCGAGGGCGACGCCGCAGGCGCCGTGGCCGACCTCAGCAGCGGCAGGGCCGAGACCTGAGCATCCTCGGCAGCGGGGAGCTGCAGCAGCGGCGTACGATGCCGCCGCCGATCGGACCGCCAACGCCACCGAATGAAACCACCTACGACGCAACCGCCGCGCTCACCAAGCGTTTAGACGTGGCTCCCGCGGGCCGTCGTCTGCGCGGAATTCACGGATGAGTGGCAGCGAACTCACGGATGGGCGCAGTTGAACGCACGGATGGGCGGCCGCTGCATCGTCGTGTCTGTACTTCAGGCGCTCACCGTGGCGAGGTCGACGGGTTCGTCGTCGTCCCACACGCCGAGCGCCCTGGCCACCACCGGCAGCATCGCCGTCGCTATGCCGGCGTAGCCGGTGAGTGAGGGGTGGAACCTGTCGTCGCCGAAGAGCTCGCCCGGGGTGAGCAGAAACGGCATCGCGAGCACGTCGCGCAGCGAGACCGCGTGCCCGCCGGCGGCGATGACGGCCCCGGTCTGCGCGGCGGCCAGCCGCCGCGACAGTTGGCGTGCGATCTGACGCAACGGCGGCGCGAGCGGCCGGATCGTGCCGAGGTCGGGGCAGGTACCTACGACGACCTGCGAACCGGTCTCCCGCAGTCGCCGGATACTGGCGACGAGGTCGTGCACCGCATCCACGGGGCGGACACCGTGGGTCACGTCGTTGGCGCCGACCACGATGATCGTGACGTCGGGATGTTCGGCGAGTCCCCGGTCGATCTGCCGGTCGAGTCCGGCACTCCGTGCGCCGACCGCGGCCCGGCTGCACACCCGGACCGGGCGGTGGGCGATGTGGGCCAGGCCGCTGGCGAGCATGGCCGCAGGTGTGTCGAGCGGGTCGACCATGCCGTACCCAGCTGCTGATGAGTCACCGATCAGCAGCATCCTGATCGGCTCGCCCGGCAGCTCGGCGGCGTAGACGCCGTCGGGGTCAGCTGTGCCGTCATCGGCCGGGCCGATGGTGCGCCGAGCGAGGTAGGCCTCGAGCTTGACCAGCCCGACCAGGCCGCCCACCCCGACGCCCACTCCTCCCGCGTAGTAGGCAGCAGCGGCCAGGACGCGGGTGCCGCGCATCCTGCTCATGCTGCCTCCTTCCGGATCGACCTATGCTCCCAGCATGCCTGACGCGGTGGTGCCGCGCGGCGATGTGAGCAGATGGTCACCACCTCGACGCCCGCTGGATGTGCCTGGGACATTGCGGCTTGGGGGAGGGTCAGCCGGTCGGCGCAGTGGGCCTACCCTGGACGACGTGGACTACGTGGACTCGCTCGTCGACCTGTTCGGCAACACCCCGCTGCTACGCCTGCACAAGGTCATCGACGGTGCACCGGGGACCGTGCTTGCGAAGGTCGAGTACTTCAACCCCGGTGGCAGCGTGAAGGACCGTATCGCCCAGCGCATGGTCGAGGCGGCCGAGGAGGACGGTTCGCTCAAGCCCGGCGGCACCATCGTCGAGCCGACCAGCGGCAACACCGGTGTCGGACTCGCGATCGTGGCCCAGGCCAAGGGTTACCATTGCGTGTTCGTCTGCCCGGACAAGGTCAGCGAGGACAAGCGCAACGTCCTCAAGGCCTACGGCGCCGAGGTCGTGGTGTGCCCGACGGCGGTGCCGCCGGATCATCCGAACTCCTACTACAGCGTGTCGGACCGGCTGACCCGAGAGATCGAGGGCGGCTGGAAGCCCAACCAGTACGCCAACGCAAATAACCCGCGTTCGCACTACGAGAGCACCGGCCCGGAGATCTGGGCCCAGACGCACGGACGCATCACCCACTTCGTCGCCGGGGTGGGCACCGGTGGCACGATCAGCGGGGCCGGTCGCTACCTCAAGGAGGTCAGTGACGGCAGGGTGCAGGTCATCGGAGCCGACCCGACCGGGTCGGTCTACTCCGGTGGCACCGGCCGCCCGTACCTCGTCGAGGGCGTGGGTGAGGACTTCTGGCCCACGACGTACGACCCCACCGTCTGCGACCGGATCCTGGAGATCTCCGACAAGGACTCCTTCATCACGACGCGTCGTCTGGCCCGCGAGGAGGCGCTGCTGGTCGGCGGCTCCTGCGGCATGGCGACGGCTGCGGGCGTACGTCTGGCGCATGAGGTCGCAGACCCGGACGCGGTCATCGTGGTGCTGCTGCCCGACGGTGGCCGCGGCTACCTGTCGAAGGTCTTCGACGACGAGTGGATGGGCCGTTTCGGCTTCCTCGAGCCCACCCACGGCCAGACCGTCGGGCAGGTGCTGCGCGGCAAGGACGGGTCACTGCCTGACCTCGTGCACACGCATCCCAACGAGACGATCGCCGACGCGGTGGCGATCCTGCGCGAGTACAACGTCTCCCAGATGCCCGTGGTCCGCGCCGAGCCGCCGATCATGGCGGCCGAGGTCGCCGGCTCGGTGTCGTCCCGCGTCCTGCTGGAGGCGCTGTACACCGGCGCTGCGCGTCTGGCCGACAGCGTGGAGCAGCACATGGGCCCCGAGCTGCCGACGATCGGCTCCAGCGAGCCGGTCTCCGGGGCCGTGGCCGCACTCGAGGGTGCCGACGCGGTCGTGGTCCATGAGGACGGCGCCCCGGTGGGCGTGCTCACCCGGGTGGACCTGTTGGGCTACATCGCCGGCAGCCGGTGACTGCCTCGCCGACTTCCGAGTAGATGTCAACGATGCTCAAGCCGGGCAGCACCTACTCGTAGGTCGACGGCCAGCCGAAGCCACCGCGAGCCGGTTGCCAACCCGCGGCCGATGGCGCGACCCGCAGGCCGCGCCACCGACGCTCGGGTCAGGCGTGCACGACCCGGACCCGGAACGTCGAGGACGAGGCCTTGACGTTGTCGTTGCCGCGGTAGCGAACCGCCAAGGTCTTGACGCCCCTGCGCTCGAACGTCTTCAGCCGCAGCGCGACCTTGCCGATGTTGACGAACGCCTGACCGACCACGCGACCGCCGGAGCGGAGGACGACCCGACCGGCAGGCGCCAGGCCCGCGGCCAGGACATCGACCCGCACCCGGGTCCGCGTGCGGTCCTCGACCACCCGAGGCGTCGTGACCTCGGCCCTGACCCTCGACGTGGCCTTGCGTACCCGCACATCGACGGTGGTCCGCGAGGCGGCCACGGTGTCGCTGCCCAGGTAGCGCACGTTGAGCGTGTGCCGGCCCGGCTTCAGCGCCTTGTCTCCCAGACGTACGGTGGCGCGCCCGTTGAACAGCGTCCCCGTGCCTAGCAAACGCCCGGCCTTGTGGACCTGGACGGTCCCACCGGCCTGCGGGTCGGACATGACCCGGATCCGCACCACGGCACCCTTGCCGTAGGTCGCGACAGGTGCCGTGGCCCTGGTGGTGGACGGAGCG
>JACCXZ010000150.1 GCA_013696745.1 Nocardioidaceae bacterium
GTCGGGCACGCGGGGTACGACGACCACCAGGTGCAGACGGGGATTGCACCGAAGTGCCCGTGCCAGCAACACAGCGACGTCGCGGGACCACATGTACTGGTCCTCCAGGTAGATCAGGCGGGTGGCATTGAGAATCGCCTTCGAGTAGCCTCCCGCGATCGAACGCTCGCCGTCCGGGGCGTAGTCAAGGGGCGGCTTGATCGCCGGATAGGTGCACAGGGGTTGGACGGTCTGTCGGCCTGCGGTTGGCGGGTCCGGCAGTACCGGGGGAAGCGGTGAGGTGTCGAGACGGGCGTTCATGATCTCGTCGCGGATCCGCGCGATCGGGTTGTGCGAGTCGGCGTTCGTGGGATCCTCCCGACGTTCGCGGAAAACCGTCTCCAAGGCACCGACCGCAGGACCGCGCACCTCGAGCTGCACGTCGTGCCACGCCGGAGTCTCGCCGTACGCCTTCGCCATCGGCATGACCTGACGGTCACCCAAGTGACGTGCGTCGTCGCGGCGGCTGTGGCACAGGTCGATGCCTCCGACGAAGGCAACATCGCGTTCGGGTGTTGAGGGAAAGCGTACGACGACGAGCTTCTGGTGGTGGCTGCCGAAGCGATGGACCCGCTGATCGAGGATGACCTCGGCGCCACCGCCCTCGAGCTCCTTGTCCAGCGTCTGGTTCTCCTCCTCGCTCATCCCGAAGAGGTTGAGATGTGATCGCCACACGAGGCCCCGCACGTTTGCCCCACGGCGAGCAGCGTCACACAGCAGACTGCCAACGGTCGGGCCGTCGTCGGTGAGGAGCTCGTCCGGGTCACCGCGCCAATCGGTGAAGAACACGTAGTCACCCTCGCGCGTGCTCTCGACCACCTCGACCAGGCGAGCGAAGTACTCCGCCCCATGGATGAGTGGAGTGCAGGCATTGCCGGGGACACGGTTCGGCAGCCGTGTGTGCGGGTTGTCCCGCTCCTCGGTGGTGAGCAGCCAATCTCCAGCCGGGTCAGTCACAGCGACCAGGCAACTGTACGGCCGACGAACCTGCAAATCAGTCTGCTGACCAGGGTTCACCCGTTGACCTTGAGGCCGTTCCTTCGGGATCGCCCGGAGTCACGATCCCGTGCTCGTACGCGTAGACCACGGCCTGGATCCGGTCGCGCAGTGACAGCTTCGCGAGGAGCCGCGCCACGTGGGTCTTGATCGTGGCTTCACTGAGGAACAGCTGTCCGGCGATCTCCGCGTTGGACCTGCCCCGGGCGACGAGGCCGAGGACCTCGCGCTCCCTGGGGGAGAGCCGTTCGATGGCGGGGTCCGGGCGCACCGTTGCGCGAGCGACGAACTCCTCGACGAGTCGCCTGGTCACGTCGGGTCCGAGCACCACTTCGCCTGCATGCACGCACCGCACCGCCTCGATCAGCCTGGCTCGCGGAGCGTCCTTGAGCAGGAAGCCGCTGGCACCGGCACGCAGTGCTGCGTAGACGTACTCGTCGAGGTCGAAGGTGGTCAGCACGAGCACCCTGGTCGCCAGCTCGAGGTCGGCGATGCGCCACGTTGCCTCGACGCCGTCCATCACCGGCATCCGTACATCCATCAGCACGACGTCCGGAGCCTGGGCACGCACCAGCTCGACCGCCTCGATCCCGTTGCTCGCCGTACCGACGACGTCGAGATCCGGCTGGGCGTCGAGGATCAGTGTGAAGCCTTCCCGTGCCAGTTCTTGGTCGTCGACGACGCCGACCCGGATCATCGCTGTCCTGCCGGTAGGTGGGCGCGAACCTGGTACCCACCGTCTGCATCGGGCCCACTGTCCAGCCTGCCGCGGACTCCCTTGACCCGTTCTGCCATCCCGCGCAGACCGGATCCGGTCCCCGGCAGTACCTTCGGGTGTGCCGGCCCCCGGTCACGGACGTGGACAACCACCTCATCCGGCTCATAGGTCACCGACACCATCGCCGAGCGACCGGCCGAGTGTTTGATCGTGTTGGTCAGCGCCTCCTGGATGAGCCGGTAGGCCACCAGACTGACGCTGGGGGCCAGTGGACGGGGGACCCCCGCCACCGACAACTCGACCGCCAGCCCGGCCTCCCGCACCGACGTCATCAGGTCGTCAAGACCGGTGAGACCGGGTTGCGGATGCCGCTGGGCCGCACCGTCGTCACGCAACGCGGACAGCGTCGCCCGGAGGTCGGCAAGGGCCTGCCGTCCGGTTGCCTGGACCTTCTCCAGGCATGCCCGCGCCTGGTCGGGATCGCCGGTGGCGACCATCTCGGCGGCCGCCTCGGCCTGGATCACCATGACCCCGAGCCCGTGCGCGACGACGTCATGCATCTCACGGGCGATGCGGGCACGTTCCTCCTGAACCGCGGCCTGCCTGAGTCCCTCGACGAAGAGCGACCGGTATCGGAGGTACGCCCCGAGCAACCACAGGGCGATGATGACCAGGATCCAGGGCAGCTCGTCACGGAGCGCGTCGGAGTTCCTCGTGTCGGGGTTGAGCAGGAGGTGCGCCGCGAGTGCGACTCCGATGGCCCCGAGCCCGAGCAGCCCTCGCAGACGGCTCGGCTCCCACCGGCCGAGTGAGTAGCTGGCGATCATCACGGCAACGGTGACCGCGCTCGCGATCGGTGGCACGCCTTCGACCATCCACCAGGCCACGACCATCGTGGTGATCAGCACGACGGCGAGCAGCGGTCGACGTCTGCGCAGCAGCAGCAGTGGCCCGAGTGAGCTGATCACCACGAACGCCAACCAGTGGGGTCCGCTCAGCTCGGTCTGCAGTGCGGGAGTCCACACGTCGAGCTGAGCCACGACGACGACCAGACCGGCCGCAACGTTGTCGACGACGCTGTGCCGGTCGGTCGACCGCCAGGACGCAAGTCTGCCCACCTGCTCACCGTAGGACCCTGCGAGCGCTGGTGCTGTCATCTCGAGGAGGAAGCAGAGTCATCCTGCCGGCGGACGGCGTCGCGTCGTCAGACGACTCCGCACAGCATGCGACGGCTCCTACCGTCCTGCTCATCGTCCTTCGACCGAGACACCAGGAGCTGAACCATGCGCCGTACAGCCGATACCTTGGCCGCCCTCGGGGGCCTGCTCTTCCCGTTCCTCGCGATCGGCGGCCTGTTGTTGGCGCTGCCAGCGCTGCCGCCTGACTTCTCCGGACCGCCGAACGACATCGCGCAGTTCCTCGCGGACAACCCGCCCACGGGCACCGCCTGGCTCGGGCTGGCGCTGGAGATGACCGGTTTCGTCGCGCTGCTCGCCTTCGGGGCACGATTGGCCTTCGGGGTCGCAGAGGACTGGGCTGCCTTCACGATAGGCGCCTTGGTCACCGCGGCGGTCGCGGTGAAGGTCGCCAGCATCGGGCCCCTCCTGGTGGCGCTGACCCACGGCTCCGACCTCGCTGCCGACTCGCAGGCGGTCCTGTTCCGGTTGAACGATGCTGCCGTACCGGTGTCGGACGCCCTGCTGAGCTGCTTCGTGCTGGGTGCCGGAGTCGCGATCCTCGGCTCGCCGGTCCTACCGCGGTGGCTGGGGTGGTTCGCTGTCGGCAGCGCTGGCGCGATGCTGACGGATCTCGCGCTCGGGACGGGGTGGCTGTCGCTGCCGATGCTGGTGTGGTTCATGACCGCAAGCGTCGTGCTGGCGCTTCGGATCCGGCGGCACCGGTTCGAGGACACCACGCCCAGCGGACACAGATGGACTATGGCGTCGTAGTCCTCTTGGTTCATTGTCAACGGCCGCGACACAGGTGTATCACGGTGTATCACCGCGGAGGACGTCCGTGAAGAGTCGACAGGCTATTGGGACTGGGTTGGCGGCAGCGCTGACCGCGGGAGCGGCGTGGATCGGCATCGATGCTGCTACCGCCGGTAGCGAGCAGGGAGTGACCGGCAGCGCGTCAGCCGCGGCTGATGGTGACGGACTGGCATCTTCCGGCTGGCGGGGAATGCCGGTGGATTCGGTGGCGCAGGCACAGCAGCTCGCAGGCGAGGGCCGCACCCTGACCCTGGTCACTGAGGAGGTACGCGCTCGAGGCGTGGACGTGGGTGCGGAAGGTGAGAGCACCGGTGACTTCTTCGTGTTCGAGGAGACGGTCTTCAACGCCCGGGGTGGTCAGGTCATCGGGGAAGACACCGTTCGATGCGAGCTCGGGATCCGAACCTTCAACTGCGAAGCCACGATCAAGCTGGACAGAAGGGGCAAGATCACGGTCGGCGGAGCCCTGTTTTCCAGGCGGGACAATGTGATCCCCGTGACCGGTGGCACCGGAAACTTCAGCGGCGTCGGCGGCGAGCTCCGGGTCTTCAGCCTTCGTGGCGGTAAGTCCCTCTTGGTGTTGAAGCTGATCCGCTGATCGCGGCCGCGGAGGCTTGAGCAATCGGCGTTGCACAACGGGACGAGGTGCGAGAATGAAGGATGGCTGAAGCGCATCTCCGCAGCGCGGAGAATGACGACAAGGATCGCCGGACTCGTTCCCAGGGGCCGGACCGAGACCGGCCTGCTGACGACCGGGACCAGACCGCCGAGCACCGGGACCAGATGTCCGAAGCTCGCGACACAATATCTCAGATACGTGACCAGCAAGCCGATGCTCGAGACCGGCGTGCTGAGAGTCGTGATCAGGCCGTCAGCAGATTCGATGCGGGTGCGGCGTCTGACCGTGCGGGAGCACGGCGAGACCGTCGCGGCGCGACCGGCGACCGCAGGCACGCAGCAGACGACCGCGAGGCCGCGTCAGCGGACCGCGCCCTGTCGGCCAGGGAGCGGGCGGCCGCGTCTGTCGATGAGCTCACCGGGGCCCAACGCAGGGACGTGGGCGTGGCAGAGCTGGAGCGAGCGACGGCCAGGGCGCAGCGAACACACGAACCGTTCGTCCTTGCCTTCATCGACGTGGACAACCTCAAGGCGACGAACGATTTGCTCGGCCACAACGCGGGCGATGAAGTCCTGCGCCGAGTAGTCGAAAGTATGCGCACTCATTTTCGCTCATATGATCTCATCGTTCGACTTGGGGGTGACGAGTTCCTGTGTGCACTGCAGGGTGTCCCCTTGGCAACGGCGACCGAGCGGTTCGAGCTCATCAACGCTGACCTGGCGGCGGAACCGCACGCATCATGCACCGCCGGCCTGGCCGAGCTGTCGGCACAGGACTCGCTCGATGAGCTGATCGATAGAGCAGATGCAGCGCTGCGCGCAACCCGCCTGCAGCGGTCATCCGCAGACAACTGACCTACGAAGTACCACCGCTCCACTGACCCGGTCAGCTGTGCACGACCGACTCGAGGAACGCATCGGCGGCGAAGCCGGCCGCGCGCGCCTCGTCGCCGCGCGGCACGACGGCGTCAGTGGCCCACACGAACCGCCGTACTCCTCGTCGCGGCAACCGGATCGTCGCGCCGCCCTGCCCGAGTGCGAGGTCCAGATGCAGTCCGCGCACCGGTGCCGTGCGCAACGCCTCCCGCGCCACCACCCGGTCCACACAGCCGGCCCCCGCCAGGTATGACACGTGGACCGCCAGCGGATCCGACGCCGACCAGCTGAGCGCAGCCGTACCAAGTTTGCTCCCCACAGATCGCACCGGCAGCGCCAAGGACAGGCAACTGCGCCCCGCTGCACCCCGGACACGCTGAACACCGCGCGCGCGGAGTTCGACCTGCAGCCAGAGGCTGAGCAGTCGCAGGTAGTTCATGGGCGCTTCCCTGGTGGCTGGCGGAGATCCTGTGGCGATGCTAGGAACGCCCGGTGGTTCCCGGCATCGGGTGATGAGCCGCATCGGCACATGCGTGTGGTCGTGTCCAGCGGCCGTACGGTCAGCGTGTCCCATCCGTTCGGCCAGGCAGATAGCCCCGCATGACTAGTCAGTGAACAGGACACCGCCGTCGCTGCGTGGGTCCGCCCCGGCCGCCAGCGACCCGTCGGCACCCAGGCGCGAGATCATCGCGTGCCCGACGTTGTTCTTCCCGCCGGAGGCGTGCACCGGCAGGCTGCAGCGGCCGAGCTGCTCCAGCACCCGGGGATCGAGCCCTGGTTCGGCGAGCACACGGTCGGTGACCGAGGCGGAGTCCTGTGCGCCTACGACGAACCGGGGCGCCGCGACCGCCTGCTGCGGGGTGGCGCCTTCCATCATCCGCTGCACCAGGTGGGCGTGGATCTGCGGCTGCTGACGGCCGCCCATGGTGCCGTGGGCGGCGATGCTGCCGTCCGGACGCTCGACCAGGACGGGCATCAGGGTGTGGGCCGGCCGCTTGCCCGGTGCGAGGACGTTGGGGTGTCCGGGCACGAGCGAGAAGAAGCAGCCCCGGTTGTGCAGCGTCATCCCGGTGCCGGGCTCGAGCAGCCCGGAGCCGAACCCGTGGAAGCTGGACTGGATGAGCGAGACGGCCGTCCCGTCGTCGGCTACGGCGGTGAGCGCGACCGTGTCGCCGTCCGGCTCCGGCCCGGAGCGCGGCTGCGGTCGCCCCGACGCGAGTCGGGCGCGCGCCACGTCGAGCAGCTCCTGACCTGGTACGAGTGCCTGGCGGTCGACGGCCATCGTGGTCGGGTCGGCGAGCTCGAGGTCGCGCACGGCGTCGGCCGCTGCGAAGAGCTCGGCCAGCAGCGCCGGGTCGGGGTCTGCCTCGTCGCGCAGGTCGAGTGCTGCCAAGATGCCCAGCAGCAGGTAGCCCTGGGAGTTGGGGGGAGCGGTCAGCACGCGTGCTCCCCGGTGCTCACCGACCAGCGGCTCGCACACGTAGACCCGGTGCGCGGCCAGGTCGGCAGCCGTCACCGGCACCTCGAGTCGCTCGAAACCCTGGGCCAACCGGCTGGCAAGCGGCCCGTCGTACAAGGAGCGCAAGCCGTCGGTCGCCAGTTCCTGCAACGTCGCGGCCAGTGCCGGCTGCCGGAGCAGCTCACCGGCTTCGGGAGGGCGTCCGCCGGGTGCGAAGACCGCCCGCATGCCCGGGTCGACGAACAACCGGTCAGCACCCACTCTCAACGACGTCGCGAGACCGGGACTCAGCGGTACGCCGGCCGCGGCCTGCTTGATGGCCGGCGCCAGCACGTCGGCGAGGGGGAGCGCACTTCCGACGTTGAGCACGGCCCCCCAGCCGGAGACCGTGCCGGGCACCGTCACCGCTTCCGGCCCGTACAGCGGCATCTGACCACCAGTGCTCAGCAGCCGCTGAGCGGTGCCGGCTGACCCGTACGCCCCGCTGGCGTTGAGGCAGGTCGTGGCTCCGTCCGGTGTGCGGATCAGTGCGAACAGGTCGCCGCCGACGCTGCACAGGTGAGGAGAGACCACCGTCAGCGACGCCGCGGCGGCGACCGCTGCATCCACGACGGTGCCACCCTGGCGGACGACTGTCTCGGCTGCATCGAGCGCGGCGGTGTGCGGTGTGGCGAGCGCGACCCTCATGCGCCCACTATGTCAAGTTCGTCCGGTCCCACAGCCCGCCAGCAGCAGCATGCCAGCCGCCGGGGGTGGTCAGGCAACGGCTGATCTGGCAGCGTGCAGAACCAGGGCACGCCCGCTGGTGGCGACCGACAGAAGGAGCACGCGTGCACCGCAGCAGGATTGGCGTGGTCTTGATCGACCACCCGGAGAAGTCGTACGCCCAGGCGCAGGCCTACTGGTCGGCGGCGGTCGGGGTCGAAGCGACACAGCAGGGGGAGGGTCCGTACGCCTCGCTGGGTCGGGCCGGCGGTCTGGAACTGGCGCTCCAACGCACCGGTGCCGGAACTCCCGCGCGCGTGCACCTCGACGTCGAGACTGACGACGTCGCTGCCGAGGTCTCCCGACTGAGCGCCCTGGGTGCGCGCGTGATCGCCGAGCCGGAGGGCTACGTCGTCCTGACGGATCCCGGCGGCCTCGTCTTCTGTGTGGTTCCGGTCCAGACGGGCGAGGAATTCGACCGCGCTGCCACCACGTGGCCCTGACCAAGGGGTCAGCACTGAAGGGGTCAGCCGAAGGAAGCGAGGTCGATCCGCGGCATCGGGCATACGTCGTCGGCTACGACCAGCTCGACACCGGTGGCGTCCTGCACGGCGTCGATGCCGACGTCGGGAGCGTGCTCGACCAGCACCAGGCCGTCCTCGGTGACGTCCATGACCGCGAGGTCGGTGACGATCCGGTCGACCACGCCGAGCCCGGTGAGCGGCAGCGTGCACTCCTCGAGGATCTTGTGGCTGCCGTCTCGCGCGACGTGCTCCATCAGCACGATGACCCGCTTGGCTCCGTGCACGAGGTCCATCGCCCCGCCCATGCCCTTGACCATCTTGCCGGGGATCATCCAGTTCGCGAGGTCACCAGTGCGCGAGACCTGCATCGCGCCGAGGATCGCGACGTCGACCTTGCCGCCGCGGATCATCCCGAAGGACAGTGCCGAGTCGAAGAAGGACGCCCCGGGCCTCAGCGTGACGGTCTCCTTGCCAGCGTTGATCAGGTCCGGGTCGACGTCGTCCTCGTACGGGTAGGGACCGACCCCCAGGATGCCGTTCTCGGAGTGCAGCACCAGCTCCACACCCGGTCGTACGTAGTTGGGCACCATCGTCGGGATGCCGATCCCGAGGTTGACGTACGACCCGTCGGCCAGCTCGGCGGCGGCTCGCGCTGCCATCTGCTCGCGGGACAGGCTCATGCGGAGGCTCCTTCACGGCGGGTACGGACGGTGCGCTTCTCGATCGGCTTGTCGCGGGCCTGCTCCGGCGTCAGCTGCACCACCCGGTGGACGAAGATGCCCGGCAGATGGACCTCGGCGGCGGGCAGCTCGCCGGGTTCGACGATCTGCTCGACCTCAGCGATGGTCACCCGGCCGGACATGCCGCACAACGGGTTGAAGTTGCGCGCGGACTCGTGGAAGACCAGGTTGCCGTGCCGGTCGCCGAGCTGGGCGCGGACCAGGCCGACGTCGGCACGAATCGAGTGCTCGAGCACGTAGTCCTGCGGCGCGCCGTCGACCTCGAAGGCGCGGACCTCCTTGGCCGGTGACGACAGGATCACGGTGCCCTCGCTGTCGTACCGCCACGGGATACCACCCTCAGACACTTGGGTGCCGACACCGGCCTTGGTGTAGAAGGCGGGGATCCCCTTGCCGCCGGCGTGCAGACGTTCGGCCAGCGTGCCCTGCGGGGTGAGCTCGACCTCCACCTCACCGGCGAGGTACTGCCGGGCGAACTCCTTGTTCTCACCGACATAGCTGGCGATGATCCGTCGGATGCGGCGCTGGGACAGCAGCACGCCCAGGCCCCACCCGTCCACACCGCAGTTGTTGGAGACGACCTCCAGATCGGTCACGTCGGTGTCCAGCAGCGCCGAGATGAGGCCCATCGGCACCCCGCAGAGGCCGAAGCCCCCCACCGCCAGGGTCGAGCCGGATGCAATGTCGGCCACGGCCTCGGCAGGGCTCCCCACCACCTTGTCGAGCATGCATCTTCCTCTCGTCGAGCCTGCCGAGATCATGCCACGGGGCGCCGCCGGACAGTGCAGCGACGAAATGGCAGGATTCGGACCACCGTCATCTCGTCCGGTGGTCGAAATCCCGCCAATTCAGTGCCACGATCCCGGCCGGGCCGACTCGGCGGCTCGCCGGGCGGCTGAGCGGGCCTCGAACATCGCCACCCACTGCGGCGCGAATGACGGTGCCGGTCCCTGGTACCCGCGGGCCCACGAGCTTGGCGTGCACCCGGGCCACCACGTCGCGGGGTCGCTTGAGACGGTGTGCGGTCACCCGCACGTGACCCCATCGGGCGTCCTCGAACTCGTCCAGCCGGTCAAGGTCGCGATTCCACTGCGTCACGACCGCTGCGTGGTCGCGCCCGTCGTACTCGATGATCAGCGCGTAGCGCAGGTACACGAGGTCGGCGCGGCTGACGTATGAATGGTCGCTGCCGAGGTCGACGTTGCACTCGGGCTGGGGTAGTCCCGCGAGGACCAGCAGCAGCCGTACGTACGTCTCACGCGGTGACTCCACCTGGTCGCACACCAACGCCGCTGCACGACGTGCAGCGGGGCGCCTCGACCGTGGAAGGAGTGTGCGTAGCCCTCCAGCGCGGCTCGGTCGGTTCGGCGGACGTGCAGCAGCCAGTCACCGGCGCTCACCGCGTCGACGAGATCCAGGTCGGCGCACGCTGCGGCCCAGGCGTGCTCGACGGTGGCGACCCGGCGCTCGCTCGGCGGGAGGGCCCGCACCCGCGTCACCTGTCACGCCGATTGTTGAGTGCGTCCGGTCGTGGATGCGAAACGCAGAGGCCAGGCAGGCCCGACCAGCACCCCCGCTGCGTGCAGGCGCGTCACGTGGGTGAGGACGGCGTCGTCCGCCGGTACGTATGCCGCTGCGCGGAGCCAGCCGGAAGGGTCATCTGGGTGTCGGCGCACACGTACACGCCGTCGAGCAGGTGCCGGTGCCGACTCCCTCGCAGCATCCGGACCGACACGCCGTACGCCATGGCTTGCGCGACCGTGAACGGGCGACCGCGCAAGGCGTCAGGCACGGGGGTGGGGCGCCGGCACCGTCGGAGTCTGCCCGCATCGGCCTGGCGTCCCGCGTTGTCCACAGGCAACGTGGCGTTGGACTCGCCGCACGCCGTGGCACATACTGGCGGGCACAGCACCGATCAGGGGAAGCCGGTCAGATTCCGGCACTGTCCCGCAGCCGTGGGTGGCACTGCACGCAGCAGGCCACGAGTCGGATCACCTGCTCGGCCGCTCCCGGCTTCACATGGACTGTCGAGGACAACAGACCGAAGCCCCGGCAGACGCCCACCGAGCCGCCCAGTCGTCGGCAACGGGCCAGGTCACCGGGGAGTCGCTCTCCTCGGGACAAGGACCGACATGCTGCACTGCCCAACGATCGCGCGTTCCGGTTTCCACGTTGTCGTCCGCTGGTGCGCCGTCGCTGCGCTGGTCGCGGTCGGGGTCGTGCTGCCGACCACACCGGCTCACACCCAGGCCGCTGACACCCGAGCTGCTCGCACCCCAGCGGTGGAAGCTCCGCAGCAGGCAGCACCCGTACCGGCCAAGGCACGCACCTGGTACGCAGGCAAGTGCCGTACCCGCAAGGGCGTCACCGTCGTCGTCGACTTCCAGAAGCTCGGGGCCTACAAGGGCCACTCCGGCAGGACCGTCGTGCGCTGCGCGAAGGGGCCGACCAGGGGCAGGAGCGGCTTGTGGGCGCTCAAGCGCGCCCGGCTGGAGCCGAGAGGTACCGCCCAGTACGGGAGCGCGTTCATCTGTCGGATCCAGGGTCGCCCCGCCCCCAGGGAAAGGCTGCGGATCCGCGGCAGCGGCTACCAGGAGAAGTGCATCCGGACGCCGCCCAAGGAGGCGTTCTGGGGGTACTGGCGTGCCAAGGCCGGCGGCAGCTGGAAGTACAGCCGGTCCGGTGCCTCGACCACGACGGTGATCCGCGGGGGCTTCGAGGGGTGGTCGTTCTCGCTGCGCGCGCAGGGCAACCACCCCAAGCCGGGAGTGCGACCCCGCCGGCCCGCGTCGCGCATCCAGAGCTCGGCGATGCTCTCGAGCACGTCCGTGCCGAGCACTCGGGCCGCCACCCTGGGGGCCGACTGGCTGATCCGCGAGCTGCACCAGGGCGCCCTGCCGGGACCTGGCGGCGGGACCGACTGGGGTCTCACCCTGGATGCCGTGTTCGCGCTGCACGCCGCAGGTGTGGGCGAGGACGGCTCGGCAGCCGTCATGGACGCCCTCGAGCGCGACGCCGACACCTTCCTCGGCCCGGCGCTGTACGACGACCCGGAGGTACGGATCGCCGGCTCCCTGGCCAAGATGCTCACCGCGAGCGTGGTCACCGGTACCGACCCTGCAGGCTTCGCCGGCTACGACCTGCGGGCCGAGACGCTGGCGCTGATGCAGGGCCCGGGCGGGGACCAGCCCGGTCGGCTCTCCGACGAGGGGACTGGTGTGGACTCCAGCAACACCTTCGGCCAGTCCCTGGCGGTCATCGGTCTCGCCCGCACCGGCGGGGTGCCGGATCCGGCTGTCGACTTCTTGCTCTCCGAGCAGTGCCGACCGGGGTGGTTCCAGGTCTTCAGCGGCGACAGGGCCGGATGCAGCCAGGGCGACAGCCGCCCGGACACGGACGCGACTGCGGTGGCGGTGCAGGCGCTGATGGCCGCCCGTGAGACGGGTGTCCGCAGGCTCGACCGCCCGATCATCCGAGCCCTGGACTTCCTCGAGCGCGTGCAGCGTGCCGATGGCTCTTTCGGTGGCGGGGCGAGCACGGCGGGTGCGAACACGAACACCACCGGTCTGGCCGGGCAGGCGCTGCTCGCCGGGAGCCGCACCCGAGCCGCGGGCCAGGCACAGCGGTGGATCGAGTCCTTGCAGCTGACCGCGGCCGAGGTCGCGGACACGGCCGTCGTCGGCGAGCACGGGGCCATCGCGTACGACGTGGCCGGCCGGCGCACGGGTCTGCGTCAGGGAATCACCTCGGCAGCCCGGGACCAGTGGCGCCGTGCCACGTCGCAGGCGATGCTCGGTCTCGGTGGGCCGTCGTTGGTCGACCTGGGCGAGTCGTCGTCGCGGCGCGACCCGGCAGTTTCACCCGGTGTCGAACCGTCTGCGCTGGCGCTGCCCGGCGACGAACCGTCCACGTCACCGCTGTGGTTGTTGCTGGGCCTCGGGGGCGCGGTCGTCCTCGGCGCCGGCGTCCTGGTCGGACGTACGCGAGGAGCCCACCGGTGATCCGTCCGCTGCTGTGCGCGTCCGCCGCACTGGCACTCGTCGGCCTCTCGGCGCCGGCGCAGGCGGTCGACGACGACCTGGGCAGTCCGGGGTTCTGTACGGACGAGCACGGGGTCACGGTCGTCGTGGACTTCCAGGGACTGGGTGGGGACCCCATCGTGCGGTGTGCCCCGGGCTCGCAGCCCCGCAACGGGCTCGAGGCGCTCAAGGCGGCCGGGTTCCAGGTCGACGGCGTCCAACGGTGGGGGGAGGCGTTCATCTGCCGCATCGAGGACCGTCCGTCGGCCGCGGAAGAGCTGCCGCTGGCCGGCGCCGAGGGCTACCGGGAGGCGTGCATCGACACCCCGCCGAGCACCGGTCACTGGGGCTACTTCCACGCCGAGAACGACGGGGAGTGGGTCTACAGCGGAGCCGGTGGCAAGAATCGCACGGTGGTCAACGGAGGGTTCGAGGGCTGGTCCTTCGCCCTCAACGCCCACCACGGCCAGGGCCCGCCCCCTGGCATGGAGCCGGTCCGCACCCCGCCGACCGGCGAGCAGCAGACGTTCAGCGGCGGTGAGGCCCTGCCCGACGTGGCGGCAGCGCGTGGAGAGGGGTCGTCGCCGTGGCCCGCGATCGGCGGCGTCTCGGTGGCCGCCGGCCTGGGCGGCGTCGCGCTGCTCGCGAGCTGCCGCAGACGAGGCCACGACACCCGGTGACACCTCGATCCCGACCGGCCGCGGACCGGCTGCGCACGTACTGGATCGAGCGCGACATGCACCCGGGCGCGTGGTGGCTGTGGGCCATCGGGCTGGCCACCGCAGCCAGTCGGACCACCAACCCGGTGCTGCTGCTGATCCTGATCGCAGGTGTGTGCACGGTCGTGGTCTGCCGTCGTGGCGACGCCCCGTGGGCACGGGCCTTCCGCCTGTACCTGTGGCTCGCGGCGCTGATCGTCGCGTTCCGGGTGGGTTTCCGGGTTGTCTTCGGGGGAGGCGAGGGCAGCACCGTCCTGGTGCGGCTGCCGGAGATCCCGTTGCCGGACTGGGCCGCGGGAGTCCAGCTGTTCGGAGCCGTGTCTGCCGAGGCGGTACTCGGCGGGCTGTACGACGGGCTGCGGCTCGCCGCCATGGTCGTGTGCATCGGCGCCGCGAACGCCCTGGCCAACCCCAAGCGCCTGCTGAAGGCAATGCCGGGCGCGCTGTACGAGACCGGCACCGTCGTGGTCGTGGCCATGTCGGTGTTCCCGCAGCTCGCCGAGAGCGTGCTGCGGGTGCGGGCGGCCCGACGGCTGCGTGGCGAGATCGGCAGAGGCCCGCGCGCGCTGAAGTCCATCGTGATCCCAGTCCTCGAGGACGCCCTGGAACGGTCCCTGCTGCTGGCAGCCGCGATGGACTCCCGCGGCTATGGGCGATCTGGCCGGGTGGCCCCCGGCGTACGTCTGCTCACCGGCACCCTCACGATCACCGGCCTCCTCGGGCTGTGCGTGGGCATCTACGCCACGCTCGACGGCTCAGCACCGCGCCACCTGCAGGTGCCGCTCCTGGTGGGAGGGGCGCTGGTGGCGGGGATCGGGTTCGTGCTGACCGGGCGGCGCGTCCACACGACGCGCTACCGTCCCGACCGTTGGCAGGCGGCAGAGCTGATCACCGTCGGGTGCGGGGTCGGCGTGGCCGCCGGCTTCTGGCTCACCGCCCGTGTCGATCCCGCGAGCCTCAACCCGTCGCTGTCCGACCTCACCTGGCCGCAGCTGCCGTTGCCGGGCGTCCTCGCCCTGGTTGTCTGCGTCCTGCCGGCTCTGCTCACCCCGCCGCCGGCGGTCGAGACCCCCGACCGGCACGAGGTCGTGGCGCAGCGCCACGAGGTGTCGGCATGATCGAGATGGCCGGTGTCAGCGTCACGTACGCGGATGCGGACCGACCCATCCTGGAGCACGTCGACCTGAGCATCCCCGAGGGGGAGCTGGTGCTCGTCTGCGGACCGACCGGCTCGGGCAAGTCCACCCTCCTGGGTCTGCTCAACGGGCTGGTACCGCACTTCACCGGCGGCCACCTCGACGGGTCCGTGGGCATCGCCGGCGTGGACACCCGGCACCGCCCACCCCGGGATCTCGCGCACCTGGTCGGCATGGTGGGCCAGAACCCGCTGGCCGGCTTCGTCACCGACGTCGTCGAGGACGAGCTGGCGTACGCGATGGAGCAGCTGGGGGTGGCCCCGGACATCATGCGCAAACGGGTGGAGGAGACGCTCGACCTGCTCGGCATCGCCGAGCTGCGGCGGCGACCCCTGCGGTCCCTGTCCGGTGGACAGCAGCAGCGGGTCGCGATCGGCTCGGTGCTCACCGCGCACCCGGCGCTGCTGGTGCTCGACGAGCCGACGTCCGCGCTGGACCCGACCGCGGCCGAGGACGTGCTCGCGACGGTCACCCGGCTCGTGCACGACCTCGGTGTGACGGTCGTGATGGCCGAGCACCGCATGGAGCGCGTGGTGCAGTACGCCGACCGCCTGGTGTACGTCCCCGGTGACGGGGGGATCCTCGACGGCGCACCGGCCGACATCCTGGCCACCGTGGCGACCGCACCGCCGGTCGTACGCCTGGGGCGGCTGGTCGGGTGGTCGCCGTTGCCGCTGTCGGTGCGCGACGCCCGCCGCACGGTCGCACCGCTGCGGGAACGGCTGCGCTCGGTGCCCGCGTCGGTACGGGCGACCCGCCCCGCCGGCCAAGTGGCGCTCGAGGCGACCGGGATGACCGTGCGGCACGGGCACGTCGCCGCGGTCCGCGACGTCTCATTGACGCTGCACCGCGGCCAGGTGCTGGCCCTGATGGGCCGCAACGGCTCGGGCAAGTCGTCACTGCTGTGGGCGGTGCAGGGGTCGGGGCGCCGCTTCGCCGGCCGGGTCGATGTCGACGGTGCGGACCCGGCCGACCTCGACGCGGCTCGGGCCCGCCGGCGGGTGGGGTTGGTGCCACAGTCCGCCTCGGACCTGCTCTACCTCGAGACAGTTGAACGCGAATGTGCGAGCGCCGACCGCGAATGCGACCGGACGCTCGGCACCACCGCTTCGTTGCTGGAGCGCATGGCACCGGGGATCAACCCTGCACAGCACCCACGGGACCTGTCCGAGGGCCAGCGGCTCGCACTCGTGCTCGCGGTGCAGCTGATCGCCGCCCCCAGCGTGATGCTGCTCGACGAGCCGACCCGCGGGCTGGACTACGCCGCCAAGGCTGCCTTCGCCCGCATCATCGACGAGCTCGCGGCGCAGGGGCACAGCGTCGTGCTGGCCAGCCACGACGTCGAGCTGGTCGCCGAGGTCGCCGACCGCGTGGTCGTGATGTCCGAGGGCGACGTCGTCGCGGACGGGACGACGGTCCACGTGCTGTCCGGGTCCCCGGCGTTCGCCCCGCAGGTGGCGCGCATCCTCGGAGCCGGCCCCTGGCTCACGGTCAACGACGTCGAGCGAGCGCTGTCCATCGGTGCCGAGGTGACGCCATGACTGTCCTGTCCGCACCCGTGACCCGCGAGCGCTCCGCCGTACGCCTGGGTCCTCGCTCCGCACTGGTCCTGACGCTGGCCTCGGTCGCCGGGTTGGCGATGTTCGTGTGGCCGCTGTTCGCGAGCGTGGCACCGGGGTCGGCACAACGCGCAGGGGAAGCGCCGTTCGTGTTCATGGCGGTGATGCCGGTCCTCGTGCTCGTCGTGCTTGCCGAGCTGTCCGAGGGCGGTATCGACTCCAAGGCGCTGGCCATGCTCGGCGTGCTGTCCGCGATCAACGCGGCCCTGCGCCCGCTGGGTGCGGGCACGGCCGGGCTAGAGACGGTGTTCTTCCTGCTGGTGTTGGCCGGGCGCGTCTACGGACCCGGCTTCGGTTTCGTGCTGGGTTGCACGTCGCTGTTCACCTCGGCCCTGGTGACCGCCGGTGTCGGGCCGTGGCTGCCGTTCCAGATGCTGGCCTCGGCCTGGATCGGCATGGGAGCCGGCCTGCTGCCGCGCCGGGTGACGGGCAGGGCCGAGATCGCCATGCTGGTCGGCTACGGCATCGTCGTGGCGTACCTGTTCGGCATACTGCTCAACCTCTACTACTGGCCGTTCCTGGCCGGCGTGGACGTCGACTACTACGCCGGCGGCCTGTCCTACCTGCCCGACGGTAGCCTGCTGGAGAACCTGCACCGGTTCGGCGTCTACACCCTGCTGACCTCCACGGCCGGGTGGGACACCGGAAGGGCACTCACCAACACGATCGCCATCCTGGTGCTCGGACCCGCGGTGCTCGCCACGCTGCGTCGGGCAGCGCGGCGAGCCTCCTACGGCTGACTACCGCGGTACGGCGAGCTGGTCGAGTCCGACGGGTGTGAACGCGAACACCGCCTGGGCCGTGGCCCGACGGAACTGGTCGCGGGTCGCCGGGGTGATACCCGTCTCCAGCGCAACCTGCAGTGCGCCGCGGGTGAACGCGATGGCCCCGATGTCGCGGCGGGCCGGACCGTCACCGGCTTCGGCCCGCACGATCTGCACGGTCCGCATCCAGGGCCGCGTCGCCGCTGCCGGCCCCGGCCGACTGGCGGTTCGCAGTGCCTGGGCGGCGAGCCCGGTGCTGTTGGCGTTGGACGGGCCCTGTGCCCTGCCGAGGGTGAACGAGCCGTTGTCCTTCTGCTGGCGCACCAGGTACCGGGTGGCGCGCACGATGCGCGTGCCCGGCACCCGGGCACCGCCCTGCTGCTTGGCGGTGAGCAGCGCCTGCAGGGCCAGGGAGGTGGTGTCGACGCTGCTCCTGCCGCCCGAGCGCACGCAGCTCTTCCCGACGACCGGGTCCTGTCGGAAACCACCGTTGGCACACTGCTGCTTGAGCAGGTACGTCACCACGGGCCGCGGCACGCCGCCGGTCCGGGACAGGCCGATGACACCGTACGACTGGCCGATGTTGTTGCTGAAGTCGGTGCCGCCGCCGCGGGCTGAGCTGTCGCGGATGCGGCCGTGCTCTGATCCGGCGGCCCTCCCGGCCACCAGGCGCAGCACGTCGAGCCGGCGGTTGCGGTCGCCGAAGTCGCGGACCGGCTCGCGCAGCACCTTGGCGGCGACCAGCAGCTTGGCGGTGGCGCCGGCGAACCGGGTGCCGCCGAAGGTGGTGTACTCCTCGGCCTTGCGCTCCAGCCGGGTGCCGATGCGGTTGATGTAGCGCAGCTTGCGCCCGTCAGCAGCGAGCGAGAACAGGGTGTCGATGGTGAGGCCGTAGTCGACGAAGTCGAACTGGTCGTTGACCATGGCGCCGTTGCTGAGCTCGTCGGCCTGCCAGTCGGTGGCCAGGGCCGAGCGGGGGGTGGAACGCTGATCGGTAGGGGCCGCGCTGGCGGCAGGAGCCAGGCTGAGACCCAGGGTGAGAGCCGCAAGCGAGGCGACCAGGCGTACGGGGGTACGGCCGGTGGTGAGGACGGTCATCGGTGGAACCTTTCGTGAGCGGTCCCAGGGCGGATCGACCCGACTCCGGACCTGCGAACCTCGACAGTGTGGAGCCGCTCGCGCCCGCACAGGCAGTCCGACTCACGGCTGATCGCAGATCTGGCCGTCCACGGTTGCGGGTCAGTGCCGGGATTCGACCGGCTTCCCCCGCACGGGTGCTCGTGTGCAGTTGTGTGCCGGAGCGGACCGGCCAGCGGAGCCTAGCACCGGCGGGGCGGCCGGCTGATGTTCGTGTGAGCCGCGTGACGAGTCACGTGCGGACCCCGCCCACTGGGCGGCTGCGTTACGTACCGCTTTCGTCACGGGGTGGCCCCGCTACGAACCTATCGTCACGGGGCCACCCCGTGAGGAAAGCGGCGAGGGCGGGGGCCGGCTCAGTGGTGCCGGGCACGCGAGACGGCACCCGACGCCCGGCGCACCAGGAAGCGCGGTGCGTGCCGGGCCAGCACGGTCAGCGCTCGGTAGCGGCGGGTCGGGATGGACACGACTCGACCGCGCGCGACGTCGCGCAGGCACGTGGCCACCACCTCGTCGGCGTCCACCCAGCCGATGTCAGGGAACTTCGACATGTTGATCCGGGCGCGCTGGTGGAACTCGGTGTGCACGAATCCCGGGCACAGGGCGGTAGCGGTCACACCGGTGCCGGACAGCTCGGTGGCCAGTCCCTCCGTGTAGCTGGTGACCCAGGCCTTGATCGCGGAGTAGCCGCCCATCGTCGCGAAGCCGGCGACGCTGGAGACGTTGACGATCGCGCCGTGGCCACGTTCGCGCATGGCGGCGCCGGCGGCACCGCCGAGCACCAGGACGGCACGGCACATGACATCCAGGCCGCGCTCGATCTGCGACAGGTCCGGGTCGGTGAGCCGGGTGGACACACCGAAGCCTGCGTTGTTGACGAGCAGGTCGATCGGTCGAGTCGGGTCGGCTACGCGGTCGGCGACGCGTTGGACCTCGTCACGGTCGGACAGATCGGCGACCAGCGCGTCCACGAGGATCCCGTGCCTGCGGCGCAACGACTCCGCGGCCTCCTCGAGACGTCGTGTGTCGCGTGCGACGAGGACGAGGTCGTCCCCGCGGGCGGCCAGCGATGAGGCGAACGCGGCACCGATCCCGACACTGCCGCCGGTGATGAGGGCTGTCGGCATGAGCTGACCCTAGACTGCCCGGGTGAGCGGGCAGACGGAGCACGGCGACAGCAGCGCACCGACCGGTCTGGGCATGAGCGGAGCGGCCCCGTGGTCGTGGAAGCCGGCCCGGTTCGTCGCGCAGCGGCTGCTGCTCAGGCCGCTGGTCTGGTCGGTCACCTCGGTCGAGGTCACCGGGCACGAGCACCTGCGTGAGCTGGACGGGCCGTTCGTCGTCGCCGCCAACCACTCCAGCCACCTCGACGCCCCGTTGGTGCTGTGCGCCCTGCCGTGGCGCCTGGGGATCCGGACCGCCGTGGGTGCGGCGGCCGACTACTTCTTCGACGCCCGGTGGCGGGCCGCTGTCACCGGCGTCGTCTTCAACGCGTTCCCGGTCGACCGGCAGGGCGGGCGGGCTCGACCGGGTGTGGCCGCCGAGCTGCTCGACGAGGGAATCCCGCTGCTGGTCTTCCCCGAGGGCACCCGCTCCAAGGACGGGCAGATGCACCGGTTCAAGCCGGGCGCAGCGGCGCTCGCGGTGAGCCGCGACGTCCCGATCCTTCCGGTGGGTCTGCGCGGGGCCTACGACGCGATGCCCCGCGGCCGGAACTGGCCGGTACGGGGGCGCCCGCGGATCCACGTCGCGTTCGGTGCCCCGCTGCAGCCGGAGCCGGGGGAGTCGGCACTCGCGTTGACGGCCCGGTTGTCCGAGGTGGTCCGCTCGCTTCTGGAGCCCCCGGAGCCGAAGACGCAGCGCGATCCCCGCGGCTCCCGGGCTTCGTGATGACGGGCTCGGAGAACGTCTCGCACATGAAGTGGTGGGGCTGGGGCGTCGAGGGGGTGGCCTTCGACCACCGGGACAAGCCTGCCCTGGCCCCGTTCGTGCTGGCGAACGTCGGCCTCGACATCGACCGGCCGGGTCGACCGCGCAAAGACTTCGCCGACCTCGCCGTCCAGGACCCGCTGGCGCCCCCGGACCTGCTGACGTCGCTGCAGAAGGCGGTCGGCCCCGACCACGTGCACGTCGACGCGATGCAGCGCGTCGTGCACACGTACGGCAAGAGCCTGCGCGACCTGCTGCGGTTGCGAGTCGGCGACCTGCCCCGCGTGCCCGACGTCGTGGTGTACCCGGTCGACGAGCAGGAGGTGGTTGCGGTCCTCGACGCGATCCTGGCCGCGGATGCGGTGCTGATCCCGTTCGGCGGCGGCAGCAACATCGCCGGCAGCCTGGAACCATCCGCGCAGGAGGCCCGCCCGATCGTGTCGCTGGACACCGGGCGGATGAACTCCGTCCTGGACATCGACGAGCAGTCCGGCGTGGCCCGGATCCAGGCCGGTGCGCAGGGTCCGGCCATCGAGGAGCAGCTCGGCCTGCGGGGCTGGACGCTCGGGCACTTCCCGGACAGCTTCACGCACTCGACCCTCGGGGGCTGGGTCGCGACCCGGTCCTCGGGCATGCAGTCGGACAAGTACGGCGACATCGCCGACATCACCCGTGCCGTCCGGGTCGTGCAGCCCGGGGGGACGCTGGTGACGCGTCCGGTGCCGAGCACGTCCACCGGTCCCAGCGTCCGCGAGATGGTCCTCGGCAGCGAGGGCCGGCTCGGCGTGATCACCGAGGTGACGGTGCAGGTGCACCGGATCCCCCAGGAGCGGCTCATCCTCGGCTATCTCTTCCCGACCTGGGAGGACGGCCTCGAGGCGATGCGTGCGATCTCCGAGAGCGACGCCGCACCCTCGGTCACCCGTGTCTCCGACGCCCGCGAGACCGCCTTCTCCTTCGCCACCCGCAAGCAGAGCAGGGGGGTGCAGAGCCTGAAGAGCTCAGCCCTGCGCAAGATGCTGACCCGCAAGGGGTGGGACCTGTCGAGCATGTGCCTGTCGTTCATCGGGTACGAAGGCAGCAGCACCCACGTCGCCGCCCAGCGCAAGGCGGTGAGATCGATCGTGAAGAAGCACGGCGGGCTCGGAATCGGCAGGGGGCCGGGCGAGCTCTACGACCAGAAGAAGTTCGACACGCCCTACATCCGCGACTTCCTGCTGGACCGCGGCGCCGTCGCTGACGTGTCGGAGACCTCGGCCGCATGGTCCGAGCTGCTGCCGCTGTACCGCCACACGGTGCGCGCGGCCGGGCAGGCATTCGACCGGATCGGCGTGCAGGGCTGGATCATGTGCCACCTGTCGCACTCCTACCACTCCGGCGCCTGCCTGTACTTCACCTTCGCCTTCAAGCACGGCGCCGACGCGATCGCGCAGTACGACGAGGTCAAGGTTGCGGTGCAGCAGTCGTTCATGGACCGGATGGCGACCCTGTCCCATCACCACGCGGTCGGGATCGAGCACGCCCGCTGGCTGGCCCAGGACATCTCCGGACCGGGCGTCGTCATGCTGGAGGGCGTCTTCGCAGCGGTGGACCCTGGACAGCACCTCAACCCGGGCACGATCGTCCCTTGGCGTGAACCCCGAGGATGAGCACCGTCCTGGGCATCGAGACGTCGTGCGACGAGACCGGGATCGGCATCGTGAGCGACGGCGAGCTGCTCGGCCAGGCGCTGGCCTCGAGCATGGCCGAGCACGCCCGCTTCGGAGGCGTCGTACCCGAGATCGCGGCCCGCGCCCACCTGGAGGCGTTGCCGTCGGTGCTCCGGGCCGCGCTCGACGACGCCGGGCTCACGGTGTCCGACATCGACGCAGTGGCGGTGACTGCAGGGCCGGGCCTCGCCAGTGCCCTGCACGTCGGTGTGGCCGCGGCGAAGGCGCTCTGCCTGGCTACCGGTGCGCCGTTGTACGCCGTGCACCACGCGGCAGGACACGTCGCCGCCGACCTGCTCGAGCACGGCCCGCTGCCGGCGCGGTGCGTCGTGCTCATCGTCTCCGGCGGACACACTTCGCTGGTCCAGGTCGACGACCTGGCACGTGACCCGATCGTGCACCTCGGCGACACCCTCGACGACGCAGCGGGGGAGGCCTTCGACAAGGTGGCCCGACTGCTCGAGCTGCCCTATCCCGGCGGACCCAGCGTGGACGCAGCCGCCCGAGAGGGTGATCCGGACGCGATCCGGTTCCCGCGGGCGCTCAGCAACCGGCAGGGCGGCCAGCGGTTCGCGTTCTCGTTCTCGGGCCTCAAGACGGCTGTCGCACGCCATGTCGACTCGCTCACCCGCCCGTTGACGGCCCGGATCGTCGCGGACGTCGCGGCGTCCTTCCAGGAGGCGGTGGTCGACTCGCTGGTCTCCAAGTCGCTCGACGCCTGCGGCCACGTCGGGGCACGGACCCTACTCATCGTGGGCGGTGTCGCGGCCAACCGCAGGCTGTCGGAGGTGGCCGCCGACCGTTGCGCGCGGGCCGGCGTCGAACTTCGCGTCCCCCGGCCGGCGTTGTGCACCGACAACGGTGCGATGATCGCCGCAGTGGGCGACCTGCTGGTCCGTGCCGGACGGCCGGCGTCGCCGCTGGAGGTGGGTGCCGATCCGTCGGCCCCCCTCACCCGGGCCGCACTCGCCTGACGACCCGCCGAAGGAGGCATGCGTCGATGACGACCATCAGCACTACCCCACCGGACACCTCTGCGTTGGGACTCGAGAACGAGCACGGGGCCCACAACTACCACCCGCTGCCGGTCGTCGCCGCGAGCGCTGAGGGCGCGTGGATCACCACTGACACCGGCGAGCGCTACCTCGACTGCCTGGCCGGCTACTCCGCCCTGAACTTCGGCCACCGCCATCCGGCACTGGTCGCCGCCGCCACCGACCAGCTCCAGCGCATCACCCTGACCAGCCGTGCCTTCCACCACGACCAGCTTGGACCGTTCTGCGCTGAGCTGGCGGCGCTGGCCGGCAAGGACATGGTGCTGCCGATGAACTCCGGGGCCGAGGCCGTCGAGACCGCACTCAAGCTGGCCCGCAAGTGGGGCCACCAGGTCAAGGGGGTCACCGAGGGGCGGGCCACCATCGTCGTGATGGACGGCAACTTCCACGGCCGCACGATCAGCATCATCAGCTTCTCCGGCGACGCCGAGGCCCACGACCAGTACGGCCCCTACACCCCCGGTTTCCGTTCCGTCCCGTACGGCGACGTGGATGCCCTGAGTTCGGCCATCGACTCCGACACCGTTGCCGTCCTGATCGAGCCGATCCAGGGCGAGGCCGGCGTCGTCGTCCCGCCCGCGGGGTACCTGCACGCGGTACGTGAGACCTGCACGACCTCCAACGTGCTGATGATCGCCGATGAGATCCAGTCCGGTCTCGGCCGTGTGGGCACCACCTTCGCCTGCGACCGCGAGCAGGTCGCACCTGACGTCTACGTGCTCGGCAAGGCACTCGGTGGAGGCATCCTCCCGCTTTCGGCGGTGGTCGCCGACGCCGACGTGCTCGGTGTGTTCACACCGGGTACCCACGGCAGCACCTTCGGCGGCAACCCGCTGGCGACCGCGATCGGCCGGGCCGTGGTGGAGATGCTGGCGACCGGGGAGTACCAGGCCCGGGCGCGTGCGATGGAGCCGATCCTGCGGGAGCGCCTCGACGCGCTGACCGGTCGAGGCCTCACCGGCAGCCGCGTGGTCGGCCTGTGGGCCGGCATCGACCTGGATCCCGCGCTGGGCAGCGGGCGTGAGTTCTGCGAGGCACTGATGCGCCGCGGAGTCCTCGCCAAGGACACCCACGGGTCCACGATCCGGCTCTCCCCGCCCCTGATGATCAGCGAGGAGGACCTCGCCTGGGGTCTGGACCGACTCGCCGAGGCGCTGGAGGAGTTGCGGGGGACTGTGGTCGCTGACTGAGGCGGGCTGAGCGCCGGCGGGTTTGT
>JACCXZ010000196.1 GCA_013696745.1 Nocardioidaceae bacterium
AACATCTGGAACCGACACGACCCTCGCGAGCGCATGTGGGCCGCACGCACCCGCCAGCTCCAAGCGGCACACGTGACGACATTCGACCGATTGTGGTCGAACCTGCCCTTCCTGCGCCCGTTGGTCACGATCACCGGCGACACCCTGGCCGACTACGGTGTCGACCACGAGGGGGGACGGATTCACGACCTGCTCGGCACCCGGTGCGACCCTTACGTCAATCGGATGCTCACCGACCAGGACTTCGACTTCCACTGTCACTCCAACTTGACACGTGCGGTGCTCCCGTACGGCCTCACCGAGTTCGACGTGCACGACGTACTCAACGTCTTCCAGTGCACCGGGCTCAACGACGAGGACCGCTACTTCATGAAGGACTGTCCGGCCCGGCAAGGCGACTTCTTCGAGTTCTTCGCCGAGACCGATCTACTCTGCGCGCTGTCGACCTGCCCCGGCGGAGATCTATCCGTCCCGATGTGGGGGCCCGGCGCCCACGACCCGATCGAAGTATGCAGTCCGCTGGGAATCGAGGTGTACCGGCCAGCAGGCTCTCTGCTCACCAATTGGAAGCCGTCGACACGAGCGCAGTACCAGAACCTGCATGGAATGACCGTTCCTACATGGAGCGACCACCAGGCGTGAACTCGAGCTCCGCGGCTTTGATGAGGGACTTGGTAGACGAGGCTGGTCCCGGCAGGGGTCGGCATGCTGGGGGCACCGCCGTTCGCACCCGGCAGGAAGGCGGGGCTGTGACGGAAGGCGGCCGGGCCTGTCCAGCGCGGCTGTGGCGAGCTCACACGTCCATTGCGTCGGCGAGCTCGCCGAGCGATCTGACGTGATGGTCGTGACGTCTTGTGGCACGGGGGTCGCGCCCCAGCCCTCGTCACCGCTGCGGCGCTCGACCCAGCAGACCTCGTAGCCGAGACTCTTGGCGACGGCGATGTCGTGGTACTGACTCTGGGCCACGTGCAGAATGTCGGCCAGGGCATAGCCACGCGCGCTCTGCCGGCCCCGGCAGTAGTCGAACATCCGTGGGCTCGGCTTGTTCGCCCCGACGTCCTCCGCGTCACCGCGTCGTCGAAGGGGTGGCCGAGCGTCGCGTTCATCTGCTCGAGCGCCCAGCGGCCTGCGTTGGTCAAGGCGACGAGGCGGAACCGCTCAGCGAGCCGCGCGAGCGCCTCGACCGCGTCGGGGAACGCCGGCCACGAACCGATCGAATGGCGCAGCGAGCCTGACTGGTCTGTCCCGGTCGGCAGACCCAACTCGCGCTCTTCTCTGGCGACGCGTCGCGCGATGTCCTCGACCTTTGCTGTAGCACCGGATGGGTGCGTCGCGGGTCCAGTCGGAGTCCGTCGCAGGCGGATCGGATCAGAGCGCGGGGCGCAGCTCGTCGTGGCACCAGGCCGTCAGGGTGGTCGGTGTGGTGGTTTCCGGTGTGCGGGGCTGCTCGGGCACGAAGCCGTCGCGCAGGCCGGTGGACATGCCCATGACGGCGTCGACGAGGGCGGGCTCCATACCGCTGCTCGCGAGGTCCTCGCGCATCCGGTCGTCGGGGACGCGCTCGGCGCGCACGGGCCGGCCGCAGGCGTCGGCGACGACGGCGGTCGCCTGCTCCCAGGTGAGGTCTACCGGGCCGTGCACGCCTTGGACGATGCGGCCTGACCAGTCAGGGTTGAGGAGTCGGCCGACTGCGACCTCGGCGATGTCGCGGGGAGCGACCCAGGGCATCGGCTGGTCGATGGGCAGTACGACGGGGATGGTGCCGGCGCGGACGGTGTCGAGCTGCAGCAGCAGGTTGGTGAAGAAGAACCCGCACCGCAGGTGCACCACGTCGGCGCTGGTGGCGTCGAGGGTCTGCTCGGTGAGGCGAGCCCGTCGATCTCCCCGGCGCCGTACCGCTTCTCTGCGCCGACGCTGCTCTGGAAGACGACGCGGGCCGCCCCGGCCGCCAGCCGGTAGGACCCGCCCGTGCATGCTCCCCACCGACGGCACCGATCCGGCGAGCCGGCTGCTGCGGCTGCTGGCCCTACTCCAGACCGGCCGGGCCTGGCCGGGTCCGGACCTGGCCCGACGCCTGGGCATCAGCGCCCGGACGCTGCGGCGCGACGTCGAGCGCCTGCGCGGGCTCGGGTACACGGTTGCCGGCGCCCCCGGCCCGACGACCGCACAGGTCTTGACCGACCGGCTACCCCGCCTCGACGGCCAGCTCCAGCCCCTGACTGGAGGCCGCTGCCGCTACGTCACCCACGCCGGCGACCTGGCCTGGTTCGCCGCCACCACCGCAGCCCTCGGCATCCCCTTCATCATCGAGAGCCCACCCGAGCTCGCGCACTGCTGCCGCGACCTCGCCCGAGCGCTGACCCACGCCAGCATCCCCAGACGGCCCGGACGCGACCCGTGAGCCCGGGGATCGTGCTGTGGGACGGTAGCCGGCGATCAACCGATCTGCATGAGATCACATAGCCGGGCGCTCCTTGATCTGTCCGTGAGACATCCCGCCGTCGTGTCCGCACATTTGTCCGTGAACGCAGGAGGTGGAGTGATGGCAGCATCTGCCCGTCTTGAGTTTCGGGTTCGCGGCCGCTCGACCTTGGGTCTGGGTCGCTGCCCGATCCGCTTGCGACGGTCTCGAGTGCCCAACGAGCAGACTCACTCGTCCGGTTCGGCGACGGTGACGATCCCTGCGACCCCTCGACGCAGACGTCCATCGGTCGTGATCAAGATGGCGTCGAGCGACACGGCCAGGGCGACATAGAGAGCGTCACGGGTTGCGATCCGGTCTACCAACGCCCACGCCGGCGGTAGTAGCGGCTGTAGCGGCCAGCGCGTTGCCCCAAACCGAGCCAGTGCCTCCACGCGTTCGGCCCCTCGAGGCAGTTGCCCGGCTCGTTTGAGGCGGCCCAATGCGGAGAGGACTTCGGCGTCGAGGTGGGCGGGCGCCGCCACCGCGTCGGCGGAGGCGATGGCGTCGCGGTAGGGCTCGGCCGCTGGAAAGTCGCAGATCAGGTCGACGACCGTGGCGGCGTCGACGACGGCGATGCTCACCGGCCGGCGCGCTCGTCATCCTCGGTGCGCGCGGCAGCAATGAGCTCGGGCCCGGTCGGGCCGCTGGCATGCGCTGGACCGAGGTCTCGCACGTGTTGCAGCCACTCGCCCATCGAGGGAACGGCCACGTGGTCGGACAGTACCTCGCGCAGGTAGGCACGCAGACTCATGTCGTTCGCGGCCGCGCGGCGAGCCAGCTCCGCGTGCACCTCGTCCGGGAGATTCCTGATCAAGACGTCCATACGCACAAGGATATCATTTCGATACTCCTGCGGTGGCAGCAGCGTCGGCAGGTACGTCGACGGAGAACCCGAAGGCCTTGCCCTCGGCCGGATCGCTGTGAACCACGTCGGCGACCAGCCAAGAGGGAGGTGGTTCTGCCGTCGGCGCAGAACACAGTCGGCACAGGGCCTCTCTAGACCATGACAACTCGAACAGGTGGCTGACACCTCGGGCGGCACTCGTCGGCGCCCTCCGCGCCATCGCCTGGCACCTGAGCATCCACAAGGTCTCCCGCTTTCGATCCGAACTGATCTCCAGGGCACGAGAGGAGTGCGACCGGACCGGGCTCCAGTACAGCCAGTTCCTAGCCTGTCATCGCGTGGCATACTCGTGGCATGAACAGAACACGACTGAGCACGACCGTCGACGCGGAGCTCCTTGAGGGCGCCCGAAGCCTGCGGTCGGGGGCCACCGACGCTGCCCTTATCGACGAGGCCCTCGAAGCGTTGCTCGTTCGTCACCGCTCCGCCGAGGTGGACGCAAGCTACGCCGCGTACGACGAGCACCCGGCCGACGAGCCGGACGAGTGGGGAGACCTAGCGTCGTTTCGACAGGCTGCGGCTGCCTCGTGAGCGCGCTTCCGGTCCGTGGGGAGGTGTGGTGGTGCGAACTAGTTGAGATCGGTCGGCGCCCAGTCGTCGTGCTCTCGCGCGACGCGGCGATCCCACGGCTCCGGCGGGCACTCATCGCACCGTGCACCACGACGATTCGAGGCCTTGCCAGCGAGGTCGTCCTCGAACCCGGCGACGATCCGGTCCCTCGGCGGTCGGCAGTCAACCTGGACTCAGTCGAGAGTGTCTCGGTCGCGGTACTCGTCGAACGCCTGGGCAGGTTGGCAGACGCCCGCATGCGCGAGATCTGCAGAGCCCTTGAAGTCGCTGTCGACTGCCCTGGCTGACGGCCCTGGAAGGAGCTCGCACATGAGGCACGTGACGGCGCGAACGGCGCACGACATTCCGAGGCGACCTCCCCTCCGGCTGACCGTCGGGTAGGCGGTGCAGGTCGGCGACCGCGACACCGAATGGCCCGAGTTCGTGTTCGTCACCGCGTCGCATGGCACCGGCTGGGTGCCAGCGAGGCATCTGTCCCAGCCGTCGGGCACAGCCATCGTGCAGAGGGCGTACGACACGACCGAACTACCCACTCAGGTTGGTGACGTGCTCGACGTCGTCACAGAGGATCTGCAGAGTGGCTGGCTCTGGTGCGGGTCCGACGACGGCCGGCTGGGATGGGTCCCCGTCCGCACCGTTGAGGCCGACACGTGACGCCGACCCGCGGCGAACCGGTCGTCGGTCCCGTAGCTTCGCCGGGGGTTCAGGCCACGAACGACACGAGGTCCCACGGGCGACCGGTAGACGAGGCCGCTGCCTTGTCAGTCCCACGATTCGCTGAGCAGTCGATCCACCGCGAGTTGCAGCATCTGGGACCGGGTCTTGGCACCGTGCTGCGCTGCGATGAAGTAGCTGCCGATCAGCAGCGAGTAGGCCAGCAGGCTGCGGGCCTCGACATCATTCTCATCCCCGCAGAACTGCCCGAACAGTGAGCGCAGCCACGCCATGCGTCGGTTGTCGACCCGGCGCAGTCGTTCGGCGACGTCACTGTCGCGGCGCGACCAGTCCCGAAGTGCCAGCTCCACGGCAAAGTCGGCCGACGGGGCCAGGTCGAAGAGATGCTGCACCTTGGCTCGCGGGTCGGTCGGCCGGCTCTCGACGCGCGCGATGACGTCGTCGACCATGGCCCTCTCCCAGCTGTCGAGCATCTCCTCGAGCAGCGCCTGGCGATCCGTGAAGTGCCAGTAGAAGCCACCCTTGGACACCCCCAGGCGTACGGCCAGCGCCTCGACCCGCACGGCATCCGGGCCTCCTGCCGCCAGAGCCTGCAGCGCCGCGTCGACCCATGCGCCGCGTGGAGTCCGGACGTTGGCCACTCACTCATCTATACGGCACCGTATTGACAGATGCAAACGGCCGTGGCTAGCATCCATACGACATCGTATGGATCGAGGACCAGCATGAGGCTGCCCACGTGACGCTTCCACCCGGCCAGCACCTGCTCGAGGGATTTCCGCGCTTCGGTGCGCACCTTTCCCGACCCGCACCGGCCGTTCCCATCGACCCCGTCATCAAGATCCGAGGGGTGGTGACCGAAGGGTTCGACGTGCCACTGACCGAGCTGGCGACACTTCCGCGGCGAGAGCTCACCGTCGACTTTCACTGCGTGGCCGGCTGGTCCGCCACGAACCTCCGCTGGGAGGGGGTCTCGTTCGAGACGGTGTATCGCACCTTCATCGAACCGGCGCTCGCGCCCGAGACGTCAGTCAGCCATGTCCTGTTTCGCGGCCTCGACGGCTGGCGGTCGGTCGTGTCGATCGACGACGCTCTGGCTGACGATGTGCTCATCGCGCAGCGCCTCGACGGCCGTCCGCTCGACAGTGATCATGGAGCGCCGGCCAGGTTGGTCAGCCCCCACCAGTACGGCTACGTCAGTACCAAGCACCTCTGCCGCATCGAGGTCCACACCGCCGAGCCGAAGAACACTCACGGGTCCCTGCTCAGGCAGCTGCCGCTGCGGCTGCTCGGCGTCCATCCGAGGGCGAGGGTCTGGGAAGAGGAGCGTCATCGCTACCTCCCCCCATGGTCGGTGCGACCCGTCTACCGAGCCACCATCGCCGCCGGCGTGAATCTCAGCGCCCGGGGCAGCCGGGAGGCTCGCAACCCGCCGCAGCCACGGTGACCGGAGCTCCTGGGCGGCGCGGCGAAGGACGCCGAGCTGCCCGATCCCGCGGCGCGGTGCAGCGCCGTCAGCCCGTGCTCGTCCTTGTCGTGGACGCCGGCTGGCATGGCGGCCTCGCCCTCGGATCCGGTGCTTGTCACGCTCCTGATCATGCCTCTGCCTAGCCCGTCAGGGCGATGGCCGCATGGCGAGTGCGGGGTAGAGCTGCTCGACCAGGGTCTGGGCATAGCGGCGCGTCAGTGGTTCTCCGCTGACCAGGAGCCGGTAGTAGAGCGCGCCGTAGAGAGCGTCGATGGCCGGGTCGTTGAAGAGGTCCGGGCGCACCTCGCCTCTCTGGACAGCCTGGGTGAACACCTCCCGAGCGTCCGCCCGTCGGGCGGCGATGAAGCGCCCGCGCAGCGCCTCGGCCAGCTCGGTGTCGTGCGGGGCCTCGCTGATCAACGCCACGAAGGGTCGGCTGATGGCCGGGTCGTTGAAGAGGTCGATGACGCTGCTGATCTGGCTCGTGAGGTCCGCACGGGCCGAGCCGGTCTCCGGGAAGGGCAAGGGGGGCGGTTGCGGCAAGGAAGGCGTCCATGACGACGGCAGCCTTGGTCGGTCACCACCGGTAGATCGTTGCCTTGCCCACCCCGGCACGGGCGGCGATGGCCTCCACGCTCATCTCCCGGAAGCC
>JACCXZ010000073.1 GCA_013696745.1 Nocardioidaceae bacterium
GAGACCGGCAAGCTGCTGCGGATGGAGGAGGAGCTGGGCAAGCGCCTGATCGGACAGAGACGTGCGGTCCAGGAGGTGTCCGACGCGGTGCGTCGTGCGCGGGCCGGGATCTCCGACCCGGACCGGCCCACCGGCTCGTTCCTGTTCCTCGGCCCGACAGGTGTCGGCAAGACCGAGCTGGCCAAGACGTTGGCGGACTTCCTGTTCGACGACGAGCGGGCGATGATCCGCATCGACATGAGCGAGTACGCCGAGAAGCATGCGGTGGCCCGCCTGATCGGAGCGCCCCCCGGGTACGTCGGGTACGACGAGGGCGGCCAGCTGACCGAGGCGGTACGCCGCCGCCCGTACGCGGTGGTCCTGCTCGACGAGGTCGAGAAGGCGCACGGTGACGTCTTCGACGTCCTGCTGCAGGTGCTCGACGACGGACGGCTCACCGACGGGCAGGGGCGCGCGGTCGACTTCCGCAACACCATCCTCATCCTGACCTCCAACCTCGGGTCGGCCTTCCTCACCGACTTGTCGCTGGACGAGCAGACCCGCCACGACACCGTCATGTCCGTGGTGCGGGGCCACTTCAAGCCGGAGTTCCTCAACCGGCTCGACGAGATCGTGCTGTTCGACGCGCTGAGCACCGAGGACCTCACCCATATCGTGGACCTCGCGGTCGCGGATCTGCAGCGGCGCCTGTCCGCCCGTCGGATCACACTCGACGTCACCCCAGCCACCCGCGAGTGGCTCGCCGTCACCGGCTACGACCCGCACTACGGCGCGCGACCGCTGCGCCGGCTGGTCCAGCGCGAGATCGGCGACCAGCTGGCCCGGTCACTGCTCGCCGGCGAGATCCGCGACGGGGACACGGTGGTGGTCGACCGTGCCGACGGCAGCGACGGGCTGGCAGTGGGCGGCGCCGGGAGCTGACCTGCCCGTGATGGGATGGAGTGGTGGCCACGTCCGACGTACGTCCGACCGCGGTGACGTATGCCTGCCTGATCGCGGGGACGAGCTCGGTGCTGATGCTGGTCAACATCTTCGTCCTGCTGGGCGACTGGGGCTCGTTGGAGGTGCGTCAGCAGATCGAGCAGGCGTTCGCCGACGCTCCGTTCGGCTCCGGCGGCTACAGCGTCGACGAGGTGGTCGAGTACCTGCGGCTGGCCGCGATGGGAGCGGCCGCGTGCTGCGTCGCGGCGGTCGTGCTCAGTGTCTTCACCGCGCGTCGCGACCGGGTCGCCCGCATCGTCCTGACCGTGCTCGCGGTCGGCTGGGTGCTGGTGAGCCTGCTCCTCGGAGTGGCCGGTCTGCTGCTCGCGATCCTCGGTGGGCTCTCGGTGGCACTACTGTGGAAGCCCGAGTCGCGCGCGTGGTTCGCCGTCCAGGCGAATGACCGTGTCCCGGCTGGGGATCCGTCTTCGCTGGGCCGGCACGCGCCGACACCCGAAGACCGTCGGACGACGAATCAGGAGACCCCCATGACGACGCCGCCCTCTGACCCCCCCGGTGGGCAGTCATCGCCGTACGGCCAGCAGCCGCAGTACCCCGGCGCGTCCCAGCCGCCCCAGTACGGCGGCCAGTACGGCGGCGACCCCGGTGTCCGGCACGAGCGTCCCGGTGGCGTGACCGCTGCCAGCGTGATCGCGATCGTGTTCTCCGTTCTCACCGGGGGATTCTGGTTGGTCATGGGCTTCGCGATGCTGGTGGCCAGTGACAGCATCGTCGAGGCGGTGGAGGACAGCAACGAGGGTCAGCGGTTCCTGCGCGAGGCCGACATCACGCTGACCGAGCTGGCCGACGGTGTCAGCATTTTCGGAGTGCTTGCGCTCGTGGCCGGTGCGTTGATGCTGCTGGCGATCTGGCCAGCCATCGGCGTATTGCGCGGCGGTGGGACCGCCCGGATCTTCCTCGTCATCGCCTCGGTGGTCACCGCGCTCGTCGGTCTGTTCTTCACCGTCAGCGGCGCAGTGTTCGGCTTGATCTGGGTCGCTGCCGGCGTCGCCGTCGCGGTGCTGCTGTTCGTGGGTGGCGCGAGCACGTGGTTCGACTACAAGGCGCACGAGCGCTCGACCCGGTGAACAGTGGCCGCAACGCTCAGCCGAACGCGCCGCGAAGCCGGTTCAGGGCCTCGTCGATGACTGACTCCTGCTTGCAGAACGCCCAGCGCACCAATGGTCGGCCTGCTTCGACGTCGTCGTAGAAGACCTGGTGCGGCACCGCGACCACGCCCGCACGCTCCGGTAGCGACAAGCAGAACTGCATGCCGTCGTCGTACCCGAGTGGGCGGATGTCCGTGGTCGCGAAGTAGGTTCCGGCGGGGACATGCACGTCCAGACCGACGTCGGCCAGGCCGCCGCACAGTTGGTCGCGACGGGCCTGCAGGCCAGCTGCATGCTCGGCGAAGAACTCAGCGGGCAGGCTCAGCGCACCTGCGATCGCCGGCTGCAACGGTGCGCCCGACGTGAACGTCATGAACTGCTTGGCTGCGAGGACGGCCTGTACGAGCGGGGCGGGGCCGGTGGCCCAGCCGATCTTCCAGCCGGTGAAGGCGAAGGTCTTGCCGGCCGAGGAGATGCTCAGCGTGCGCTCGGCCATGCCGGGCAGCGTGCCGATCGGGATGTGCGCCGCCCCGTCGAACGTCAGGTGCTCGTACACCTCGTCGGTGATGACGACCAGGTCGTGCTCGATCGCCACGTCCGCAATCGCCTGGAGCTCCTCCGCGTCCAGGACGGTGCCGGTCGGGTTGTGCGGGCTGTTGAGCAGCACTGCCCGGGTACGCGGGGTCACCGCCGCGCGCAGCTCGGACAGGTCGAGTCGAAACGTCGGAGCCCGCAAGGTGACCGGCCGGCGGATCGCCCCGACCATCGATATGACAGCGACATAGGAGTCGTAGTAGGGCTCGAGCACCACCACCTCCTCGCCCGGATCAACCAGCCCGAGCAGGGCCGCGGCCACCGCCTCGGTAGCCCCGGTGGTGACCACGACCTCCGTATCCGGATCCACGTCGAGGGCGTAGAACCGCTGTTGGTGCGCAGCGATCGCCTCCCGCAGCTCCGGCACGCCCGGTCCCGGCGCGTACTGGTTGCGACCGCTGCGCAGCGCCTCGACCGCAGCCTCGATGACCGACGCGGGCCCATCGGTGTCGGGGAAGCCCTGTCCGAGGTTGACCGCGCCGGTGCGCTGGGCGAGCGCTGACATCTCGGCGAAGATCGTGGTGCCGAGGCCGCTGACCCGCGCGCTGTGCTGCTTCATCGGTGCGACTGTAGCGGTGAGCGACGGGAACCCCCGTGCTCCACCTGGGGTGCGTACGGTGTCGGCCATGGTGCCACGCACGGAGCTCGTCGAGCAGATCAAGGACAAGGCGGTCGTGCACGGTCGCGTCACCTTGTCGTCGGGACGGGAGGCCGACTACTACGTCGACCTGCGCCGGATCACCCTGGACGCCGCCGCCGCCCCGCTGGTCGGTCAGGTGATGCTCGAGCTCACCGACGGCCTGGAGTTCGACGCTGTCGGCGGGTTGACGCTGGGTGCTGACCCGGTCGCCACCGCGATGATGCACACCGCCGCAGGGCGCGGGCGGTTGCTGGACACCTTCGTGGTGCGCAAGTCAGGCAAGGAACACGGGCTGCAGCGGCGCATCGAGGGTCCTGACGTCGCAGGCCGTCGGGTGCTGGCGGTCGACGACACGTCCACCACCGGCGGGTCGGTGCTGACCGCGGTCGAGGTGTTGCGGGCAGCCGGCGCTGAGGTGGTGGCCGTCGCGGTGATCGTTGACCGTGACACCGGAGCCCGGCAGAAGGTGCAGGAACAGGGGTACCGGTACCTGTATGCCTACAGCAGCGCCGACCTCGGCCTGTGACGACGGCGCATCAGCGCTGACCCACCGGTGCGTGCTGCTGTGCGCCGGCTGCGGCGCTGGTCGAAACGAAGGCAGCCAGACGTCCCCGGAGCACGTGGATCCCGATCGGGACCAGCGTGGCCACCACCAGCGCCAGGATCACCAGGTCCAAGTGCGGCTGGACGTGGTCCCGTACGAACGGGACCTTCCCCAGGCCGTACCCCAGCGCGGTCAGACCGGCTGCCCAGGCGACGCCACCGACCGCGCTGTAGCAGAGGTACGTGCGGCGCGGCATC
>JACCXZ010000103.1 GCA_013696745.1 Nocardioidaceae bacterium
CCCCCTCGCGCATCGCGAGCGAGCCCGTCAGACGAACGCGCCGACGCCCGTGATGGCCCGACCCACGATCAGGGTGTTGACCTCGCGGGTGCCCTCGTAGGAGTAGATCGCCTCCGCGTCGGCCACGAACCGGCCCACGTGGTGCTCGAGCAGGATGCCGTTGCCTCCGAGGACCTCGCGCGCCCAGCCGACGGTCTCCCGCATCCGCACCGTGCAGAAGGCCTTGGCCAGCGACGCGTGCTCGTCGCGCAACCGGCGGGCATCCTGCAGCTGCGACACCCGCGCACACAGCGCGGTCGACGCGGTGATGTTGCCGAGCATGCGGACGAGCAGATCCTGGACGAGCTGGAAGCCGGCGATGGGCCGGCCGAACTGCTCCCGCTCACCGGTGTAGCGCAGGGCGTGCTCGTACGCGCCACGAGCACAACCGGTCGCCATCCACGCGACGCTGGCGCGGGTCAGCCGCAGCACACGGGCGGTGTCCTTGAACGAGTTCGCCTCCGCGAGACGACAGCTGTCCGGGACCCGGACTCCGTCGAGCCGGATCGTGGCGTTCTGCACGACCCGCAGTGCGATCTTGTCGCGTTGCAACTCGAAGGACATGCCCTCGGTGCCCTTCTCCACCACGAAGCCCTTGACCTGGCCATCGGCGCTGTCGCGTGCCCAGACGATCACCAGGTCGGCGAACGACGCGTTGCCGATCCACTTCTTCTCACCGTCGAGCACCCAGGAGTCACCCTCACGTCGCGCACTGGTGGCCAGACCGCCCGCGATGCCGGACCCGTGGTCGGGCTCGGTGAGACCGAAGGCGCCGATCAGCTCCATCCGGGCCATCGGCGGCAGCCAGCGCTGCTTCTGCTCCTGCGAGCCACACAGGTGCACCGAGCCCATGGCCAAGCCCCCGTGCACGCCGAAGAACGTCGCGATCGAGGGGTCGGTGCGGGCCAGCTCCATCGCGACCATCCCGTCGAGCAGGCTGCTCCTTCCTGGGCAGCCGGCGCCGTCGTACTGCAGTCCGGCGATCCCCAGCCCGGCGAAACCGGGCAGCAGGTCGTGCGGGAACTGCGCGCGGGTCCAGTACTCGTTGATCACCGGCTCGACGACCGAGGCCATGTGCGTGCGTACCCGTGCGAGCAGCTCCCGGTCGTCGTCGTCCAGCAGCAGCTCGAACCCGAGGAAGTCGGAAACGGGCAGGTCGGTCAGGTCCATGTCACTCCGCGTGGTCGGTTGGTGGGCTCGCCAGTCGTCACGGGGTGGCCCCGCTACGAACCTAAGGTCACGGGGCCACCCCGTGACCGAACGGATCGGCCAAGAACTCCTCGATGACCGGAGCGAGCTCCTCGCTCTCGGTGAGAACGCCCAGATGGCCGCCGTGGTAGACGTGCAGCCTGGCATCGGGGATGAGTCGCGCCATCATCTTGGCGTTGATCAGCGGGATGATCGGGTCGTCGTCGCCGGCGAGCACGAGCGTCGGCTGCCGGACCATGCGCAGGAACGGCAGGCTCGACCAGCCCGCAGCCGCAGCGATCTGGTAGTAGTAGCCACGGCGTGGCCCGGCACGGCTCTCGGCGTGCAGCAGCCGGGCTCCGCGTTCAGGGGACCTCCGCATGCTCCCGCCATAGATGTCGGCGGCAATGCTTCGCGCGTACGCGGGGTCGCGGTGTCGTCGCGGGGTCATCATCTTCACGAGCACGCGTGGGTGCGCCGGCACCATCAACGTCCCGGTGCCCGTCGCCACCAGCACCAGGCGTCGCACCCGTCGCCGGCACTGGACCGAGAGCTGCTGCGCCAGGCCACCACCCCACGACAGCCCGAGCACATCGAACTCCTGGTGACCGAGCTTCCCGGCCAGCGCCGAAACCCAGGGGGCCAGCGTGGCGAGGACGTACGGGAACGGTGGCGGTGGTGAGCCTCCGACGCCGGGTACGTCGAAGCGGATCACGCCCCGGTCGGGGTCCAGCGCGTCGACGAGGAGCTGCAGCACCTCGAGGCTGGCTCCGATGCCGTTGCACAGCAGCAGCGGCGGCTCGGCGGCCAGCCGACCCGCACCCGGGCGTACGGAGACCCTGACCTGCAGGCCGCGTACAGTCAGCGTGCGGAGGCGGTCGCGGGGCATGGCGTTCGGTGTGGCGCTCGGACTCGGGCTAGCGGTCGTGGACATAGGTCCCTGGCGCCGGACAGAGCGGTTCGAAGGCGGCTGACCCCGGGCCCCGCGGCTTGTTGCGTTCGGGGCCGGTGCGTGCACCGAGCCACTCGACGTAGTCCTCCCACCAGCTGCCGGTGACCGTCTCGGCCGACTCCAGCCACTGTTCGGGGTCCTCCGGGTTGCGCTTCGCGGTCCGGAAGCTGGCCCTGTCGTTGCCGGGCGGGTTGACCATCGAGGCGATGTGGCCGCTGGTCGACAACACGAACCGACTGTCGCCGCCGAGCAGCTGGGTGGTGCGGTAGCAGGACTGCCACGTGCACAGGTGGTCGGCGATGCCGGCGACGACGTAGCTGTCGGTGTCGACCTTCGTGAGGTCCACCGGAGCGCCGAGCATCATCGAGCCGCCGGGCACGGTGAGCCCATTGGTCACCGCCAGCTCGATGAAAGCGCGGTGCATCGCGGCCGTCATGCGCACCGGGTCGGCGTTCCAGAACAGGATGTCGAACGCCTTCGGCGACTTGCCGAGCAGGTAGTTGTTGACCCAGTAGTTCCAGATCAGGTCGTTGGGGCGCAGCCAGGCGAACACCTCGGCCAGCATCCGCCCATCCAGGTAGCCCTTGCGCTGCGACACCGCCGTCGCGGCGGCGGCCACCTTGCGCGACAGCAGCGCGCTGGGCATCCCGGCCCTGGCCTGGTCGAGCACGGTGACCGCGAGGCTGAACGCCGCCACCCGGTCGAGCTCGCCGACATGGGCCAGGTGCGCCAGCACCATCGACGCGAGCATCCCGCCGGAGCACAACGCGAACAGCGCAGTCCTGTCCTCACGGCAGATCGTCCTCATCGCGTTCATGGCCTCGATGACGGCTCGGCCGTACGTGTCCAGGCCCCACTGCGCATGCCGGGCGTCGGGGTTGCGCCAGGAGATCACGAATACCTGCTGGCCGCTGCGCACCAGGTGCTCGACGAGACTGCGCTGCTCGGCGAGGTCGATGACGTAGTACTTGTTGATGGTCGGAGGCACGATCAGCAGCGGCACCCGCCGCACCTTCGGCGTCTGCGGCGTGTACTGGATGAGCTCGAAGACGTCCGTGCGGAGCACGACCGCCCCTGGCGTCACCGCCAGGTCAGCGCCGATCTCGAAGGCGTCCGGCTCGACCATCGACGGAACTCGAGGTGGCGTCGCGAAGTCGCGTATGAGTCGACGGCTGCCCGCGAGCAGGTTGCCGCCGCCGGTGTCGATGACCGCCTTGAGCACCTGCGGGTTGAGCAACGGGTTGTTGCTCGGCGACGACGCGTCGACGAGGTTGTCGACCAAGAACCTCACCCGCTGCTCGTCGCCCCAGTCGAGGTCGGCGTCGGCGACCAGGCCGCGCGCGGCGATGCCCACGGCCACGTACGTTTGCACGGCACGTGCCAGCATCGGGTTGTGCAGCCAACCCTCGTCGGCGAAGCGACGATCCTTCGGGTGCGCAGCAAGCTCGGAGCGGCCGACCCCGATACGCGCCAGCTCACCCAGCAGGGCCCAGCCCCGGTCGGCGACGCGCGTCGGGCGCCGAGCCAGGTTGGCCGTGAAGCGGACGCCGGACATGCCGGGGACGAAGCGCCGTAGCGGACCGAGCGCGGCGTCTGTGAGCAACAGGTCGAGCGGCGCCGCGGCGTCGGTGCCGTCCTCGTCGAGCTCGTGCACCCGTTCCCGCGCGCTGCTGGCGGTACTCATCCCGACACGGGCTCCGAGCCCACCGCCTCGACCGATTCCGGGGCGTTGACCTCGCGACGCAGGATCTTGCCGGTCGGCCCCTTCGGCAACTCGTCGACGATCCACACGTGGCGGGGATACTTGTATGCCGCCAGCTGCTCCTTGGCGAACTCTCGCAGCTCGTCCTCCGACGCCTGGGCGTCGGGCTTGAGGGCGACCGCAGCCCCGACCTCCTCACCGAGCTCGGCGTCCGCGACACCGATCACCGCGACCTCGGCCACCGAGCCGTGCTCGTACAGCGCCTCCTCGACCTCGCGCGGATACACGTTGTAGCCGCCCCTGATGATCAGGTCCTTCTTGCGGTCGACGATGAAGTAGTAGCCGTCCTCGTCCTGTCGCGCCATGTCGCCGGTGCGGAACCACCCGTCGGGGATCGCCTCGCGGGTGGCGTCCTCGCTGCCCCAGTAGCCCTTCATGACGTTCTCGCCGCGGATGGCGATCTCGCCGACCTCACCGTCGCCGACGTCGTTGCCGTCGTCGTCGAGCACCCGCATCTCGACCCCTCGGACCGGGACGCCGATGGAGCCCGGCTTGCGCTCCTGGTCGGGCTTGTTGAAGGACGCCACCGGCGAGGTCTCGGACAGGCCGTAGCCCTCGAGCACGATGCAGCCGAAGGCGTCTTCGAAGTTCCTCATGACCTCGACGGGCATCGCGGCTCCGCCCGAGATGCACGTACGCAGGCTGGACACGTCGTAGGAATCGGAATCGGGGACGTTGAGCATCGCCGAGTACATGGTCGGCACACCCTCGAAGACAGTGACCTTGTCGCGACCGACCACCTCGAGCGCCTTCGCGGGGTCGAATCGGGGGATCAACGTGAGACACGCACCGGCGCTGACCGCTGCGTTGAGGCCACAGGTGAGTCCGAAGCAGTGGAACAGCGGGAGGCAGCCCATCACCACGTCGTCGGGCTCCAGTCGCACCAGGGTCTCGGCTGTCAGCGCGGCGTTGCTCACCAGGTTGGCGTGCGTGAGCTCGGCGCCCTTGGGCTGGCCGGTCGTACCGGAGGTGTAGAGCAGCACGACGGTGTCCTCGTCGTCGCGGTCGACGACGTCATCGGCGGGTTCGTGTTCGCCGAGCAGGTCCGTGAAGTCGGCGGGGTCGACCGTCACGCACTCGATGCCGACGCTCTGCGCCGCGGCGCGGGACTCGTCGGTCATCGCGTGCCACGCGAACACGATCGACGCGCCGGCGTCCTCGAGGTAGTACTGCACCTCGCGCGCCTTGAGCAGTGGATTCATGGGTACGACCACCGCGCCGGCGGCGACGGCGCCGTAGAACAGCACCGGGAAGGCGGGGACGTTGGGCAGTACGAGCCCGACCCGGTCGCCCGGGCCGATGCCGCGCGCGCGCAGCAGCGCCGTCACGCGCTGGGCGGCCACCCGCAGCTCGGTGTAGCTCAGCACGCTGTCGTCCAGGCGGACGGCGGGACGCTCTCCGTGCTCGTCCGCCGTCTTGGTCAGGATGTGGGCCAGGGTTGCCACTACTACCTCCATCGTGAGACGTGCTCCACAGCAAATCACGAGACTCCGAGCTGCGCCCGCGAGGGGCAGCGAGCGGTGGTCCGGGTCAGTCGGACCGGCGGCCGACGGAGCCGATCAGCACGCCCAGCGCGACCAGTCCGGCCCCGACGGCGACGCCGGTGAGGAATCCGTCACGCGAGCCGGCGGTCTGTGGGGCGGTGTACACCGGCGCGGAATGAGCGAAGGGGTCCCCTGTGGCGGACCTATTGCCACCGGGGACCCCGTCGCCAACCAAGGCAGCCGCTGGGGCGGCCGTCGCGCCGGTCAGCACGCCGTCCACAGCGCGGAAGAACTCGCCCGCCAGCCGCTTGCTGACGCTGGTGAGCATGCGCTGGCCGACGCCGCCGATCATGCCGCCGACCACCGCGTCCGCTGCGTACGCAAGGCCGGTCGTACCGTCACCGAGGTCGGTGAACGAGACGAGCACGTCGGTGCCCACGGTGCCCGGCGCACCGGAACCGGCCGCGGTGAGCACCAGTGACTCGTGCGGCTTGAGTTCGCTCAGCTTGCAGGTGCCGGCGTAGGTGCCCTTGATGGAGGCGACACCGGCGGTGACGGTCATCGAGTACGTGTTCTCACCGGTCGCCTCGAGGCGTTCACAGCCCGGGATCGTCACGACCAGCACCGCGGGGTCCAGCAGCGCCGACCAGACCTTCTCCACAGGGGCGTGCAGGACCGTGTCTCCGGCGACCTTCATGATGTCGCTCCCTTCGATGGGTGGTGGCCTGACGTGTGCTGGCGGCGCAGGTCGAACAGCTCCGAGGGCGAGATGGGCATCGACGTGATCGGGAATCCCTCGGCGTCCTCGATCGCCGAGGCGAACAGTGCCGCCGACGGGATCACGCCGGCCTCGCCTGCCCCCTTGAGGCCGAGCGGGTTGAGCGGCGACGGCGTCTCGAGGTGGTCCACTTCTATCTCCGAGGGCATTTCGGTGACGTAGGGCATGAGGAAGTCCATGAAGGAGGCGTTCTGCAGCTGACCGTGCTCGTCGTAGGCCATCCGCTCGTAGAGCGCCCCCCCGATCCCCTGCGCCACACCGCCGTGGATCTGGCCTTGGACTATCAGCGGGTTGATCAGGTTGCCGCAGTCGTGCACGACGCAGTAGCGCAGGATGGTGATCTCCGCGGTCTGCACGTCGGTCTCCACGATCGCCGCGTGCATGCCGTTGGCGAACGTCGAGCGCAGCGGCGAGTAGTAGTCGCGCCCCTCCAGTCCCGGTTCGTCGTCGTCGGCG
>JACCXZ010000152.1 GCA_013696745.1 Nocardioidaceae bacterium
CCACGATGTCGCCTGTCAGATGATCTGAAGCGCGGCGATCGCGTCGGCGAGGTGCTTGCTCTGGGAGTGGGCTTTCACGTCCTCGGCACTTCGCCAGCGCCCTTGTACCACGATGACTCCGGGTACGCTGCTTGACTCATACACGTCGTAGGACAGGCACCCGTCCTGCTGGCGAGTGACAGGTACGAGGTCGGCGTACACGGCGCGGACGGCATCCCGGCTGCTCGGATCGGTTGGCACGAGGGCAACGCGAGAATCTCGGTCACGGTTCATCGTCCTTTCCCAGTGGAAGAGGGTCGCTCGAAGTCGAGCGATTCGTTGCGGCGTGCTACGGGGATTGCGCGTCGGCGGTGAGTGCGTAGATGGTCAGGACTGAGCCGTCGGGGTCGCGCATCCACGCGACCTGCATATCGGCCTGCCCGGTGGACACGCCGTCGTCGTCGAGGGCGAACGGGAGGTCGTTCGGGCCGAGGAACGGTACGCCGCGCGCGCGGAGTTCGCGCACCGTCACTTGGACGTCGTCGACGCGGAAGGTCGCGACCGGCCAGTCGGCGGTGCCCGCGCTGGGGACGTCGGGCAGCAGGTTGATCAGGGTGCCGTGGTCGCCGGAGACGGCCCATCCGCCTGGCGTGGCGGCGCCGTCGAGGCCGAGCTTGTTCTCGTAGAAGTCGCGGGCGCGGGCGAGGTCGGTGACTGCGATGACGGGGGCGATGTGCAGAGCGGCAGGGCGTTCGGTCACGGCTGGGGTTCTCCTTCTGATCGGTGGACTGGTTCGGTTGGCGGGTTGCCTGTCTGGACGGTGCGGTAGAAGTCGCGAGCTCGGTCGATCACGTCGATCATGTCGCCGAGTTGCTCGTCGCGACGTGCGGGGTCGAAGCGTCCCTGTTCGCGGACGATATTGTCGAGCAGGTCGAGGGCGCGTACGCACCAGCGGGCCGACTGCGGTCGGGCCACTCGCCGGCCGGCGATGTCGAGGTAGACCGGTGTGGTGTGCGCGAACACCGGTGCGCCGAGCGTGTGCGGGTCGCTCTCGCCGTAGGCGGCGGCCGCGATCCAGGAGGGCGCGTCCACCTCGAGCTCGTAGTCCAGGGCGGCGCCGTCCGTGCTGGCCAGCTCGCCGTCCGGGCCGTGGAGCACGAGCCGGCGCACGCCGCTGCCGGTGACTACGGCTGATACCCGTAGCCGCCGGCCGGCGACGAGGTCGAGCACGTCGCCCGGCTGCGCGCCGGCGACGTCCAGGGTGAGCCATGGGCCGTTGGTGACGACGGTGCGTCCGCGAATGATCGCGTCGCGGTAGGCGTCGACGGTCAGCGCCGCATCGCCGAGGTGGGCGTACATGCGTCCCCAGCCGGGCGGGTTCGAGGCCACCCCGGGTCCGTGCGCGAAGGACAGGAACACATCGGTGCCGGCCGTCGCGGTCAGGCGCAGGCCACAGTTGAGCAGGTGGTGCCACAGCCGCACGGCGCCGGCGTCGTCGAAGCAGGAGACGATCTCCATGGTGTCGACCAGGCCCAGCGCCGCGTCCGCGACGAGCTCGCGGGCCTCGACCGTGCGCATAGGTGCGTACAGCTGCTCGAGCTCGTCCAGCGCGGAGGCCGCAGGATGGGCGTAGGTGACGGTGCCGCCGAGGTCCTTCATCTGCTCGCAGGCCGCTGCGTTCGGTGGCCAGTCGTGCGGATGAGGCGTGCCCTCGTCGCCGGTGAACGGAGGATCGGGCACGTCGCGCAGGCCCATGCCGTGCAGGTGGCCGAGCAGTCCGTTTCGAAACTCGTGCCCGGCCAGCGCGGTGTGATCGTGCGCGTGCCACAGCGGTTCGCCGGCTGTGGACTCGAGCAGCTCGCGGTCGTAGACCAGCGGCCCGGTCATGTTGCCCGACTGCAGCATCACCAGGTTGATCCCTTCGCCGCGTTGCATGCGGTGCGCGTCGTCGAGGTCGAGGACGTGGTCGCCGGAGTAGTTCAGGTGCACGTGCAGGTCCGCGGAATACCAGCCGGACGCAGGCGGGTCGAAGCGCCGGACCGGCTCCCACCCCACCGAACTGGTCTCGCCCTCGGCAACCCCGACGGTGAACGTCTGGCGCTCGAACTCGATGCCTCGCGCAGCGACGACCCGCCAGATACCGACCGGGAGGTCGAACTCGATGTCCTCGGCGTGGAAGTACGGCTGATGGTTCACGTCCCACTTGCCGGGCACACCGTCGGGGAACCACCCTCGGCCCCGCTCATCGAGCACCGACCACCGGGCGCAGGCCGGGGCAGACAATGCGAGTCGTCCGGCTCGGGCCGGCTCGACGCAGCGGATCTGACGTTCGTCGCCGCCGGCACCGAGTACGACATCACCCGACGCCGGGTCGATGTCCAGCGTGCGCAGCGTGGCCTGTCCCGCCGCAACCTCGAGCCGCACGCCGTCGATGTCGAGAGCGCCATCTCGGTCGGCATCGGCGAGCACAATGACGTCGATGCTCACCGGCCTGCCCGGCAGCCCGGTGAGCGCCGGCCCGCGCGCCACATCGAACCCGCCGTCGGCGTCGAGGCTGGCCACCACGATGCCCGGTGCCGGCCCACCGTCGCCCACCGCAGCCCGCACCGCCTGCGCCCAGTCACCACTCGCGGCGAACTCGTCGAACGCCTCACCGAGAAGACTGAACCGGGCCCACGTAAACATGTCCGGGAACGAGTCCTCGCCCCAGCCGTGTCCCTGTGTGCGCTGCATCTGCCGGTACCGCGCCAGCATCTCGATCACCGGTGGCGGAACGTTCAGTGTCGCGTGTTCCGAGCAGCACATCGCTCGTCCTCCCGCGGGCTCGTGGTCATGACGTCGTCGACGCTCCTCTGTTCGTCGCTCCGGATGCCAGACGGGCGCGAAGCGCGTCGAGTGCTTGGGTCATGCGGTCGCGGACGCCGCCCACTTCGTCGTCCCAGTCGGTGTGGTCCGGGAATCCGCTCATGATGAGACGGACGATGCAGCCACGTCGTGGACTGGCCGGCGACGCGGGAGTCGAAGCGGATGACGGGCCGATCCTCGGCCAGCAGCGTGCAGAACGCCAGTGGCCAAGCTGCCAGAGAGTTTCCGGACCCGTGCAGCAGCACAGGAGTGGCGTGGCCGATGTGAAACTGCTCCACAGCGAGCTCGACCTCGCCCCGTCGTGCGGTCATTTGCTCCAGGGTTGGCTCGGTCACGAACTCCTCCTCGTCGTTGGGTCTGCGGAATCAGGGCAACCAGTCGATGGTGAAGACTCTCGGTCGTGGGAGAACTCATCGCGACAGCACCCGACCGCCCGACAGCCATCGGCTACCGGGAACGTCCTGACCAATGGTGATCTCCGCTGCGATGATGACGGTGTGGAGTACGCCTCGACGATGGACGCTGGGCCTCTCGGGGCCTGGGTTCAGCGGTCCTCATGTCGCCGGGCGCCGGTGTGACCGCAGATCCGACGCTGCCTGGAACGCGCGTGTTGTTGATGCCCGTGGCCGCCGAGCACGTGCCAGAGCTGCGGCGCATCCTGGCCACGCCCGAGGTATGGGCGCGGTGGCGAGATGAGGCCGCATCGCCGCAGTGGCCCTTCGATGACCCCTCAGCCACCCGCTTCGCCGTGCTGGTGGAGGAGGCGGTGCGCGGGATGGTGCAGTACGGCGAAGAGGACGAGCCCGACTACCGGCACGCATCGATCGACATCTTCCTCGACCCTGCCGTACACGGGCGCGGTGTCGGCCGCGACACCGTCGCCACACTGGCCCGCTACCTGGTGCACGACCGGGGCCACCACCGGCTGGTGATCGACCCGGCGGCCGACAACGAGCCGGCCATCCGCTGCTACGCGGCGGTGGGCTTCCGCCCGGTCGGAATCATGCGCCGCTACGAGCGCGACGCCAACGGAGCCGGGTGGCACGACGGCCTGCTCATGGACCTCCTCGCCGACGAGCTCGACCAGCCTCGCTGACCACATCTCTCGGTCGCGATCCGGCAGCCCCAGCCGGCCTGCTGCCTGTCCCGGCAGCCGATCGTCATCTGACACTTTGCAGCAACCGCCGTGCATCGGGAGCGCCCCGCCGCCCGGTGCCGCAGGCCGTTCCTTGACCGGAACCGCGCCCGGCGGTGCGCCAATCCGCCCAGATAGGCCGCGTCTCGAAGGCGCATCACACCGCCCAGAAAGACCCACCGCCTGTTCCACGCTTGGTGCTTCTCCCTACGGCGTGTCTCGCCGCACCGCAGCCACCCAGACCACGAGATCCGGCCCCACAAGATCAACGCCGGTGGACTCTAAGGCTGAGGC
>JACCXZ010000158.1 GCA_013696745.1 Nocardioidaceae bacterium
GGCAAGGACGCCTGGACCGTCCCTGCCTGACCCGGCTGCGGTTTCCCAGGGTCCCCTGGTAAACCGCACCGCCCACGGGTTGCATCCCATGGGGAGTGCCAGCATGCCATGGGGAGTTGGCCCCGAAACCCCTTCGCGTACGGCGGACCCGTACGACAAGGCGCGATGCCAGCCGGCATGCTCTCGGGTGTCACTCATGCCCACTCTGGCGTGCACCGGTGAGCCCGGACGGACAACTCACGGACGGGCGCGACCGAACTCACGGATCGGCAGGAGCCGCCCGCAGGCGCACCGAGAGGCAGGTGACGCTCCCCTCGAGCTTCTCGTACTCGCTGATATCGACCGGCACCACGTCGTACCCGAGGTCTGCGAGCAGCTCAGCCGAGCGCGGCGCCGCGGATGAGATCAGCAGCCGGCCAGCGCCGAGATCGACGACATGGGCGCCTGGCTCCTCGGGCATCGCCCGGTAGTGCCGGAAGAATGCCGGGTCGTCGATCACCGGTGACCACCCGATGAGGGTGCCATCGGGTAGCGCCGTGACCGCCGACTTCAGGTGCAGCGCCTTGCTCATCGGCACTGCGACGACGTGGGCGCCGCGGGGTGCGAGCACGGCCCGCAGCTGACGTACGCCGGCAGCATTGGTGCGACCGCCCCGCCCGACGTACACCGTGGAACCAACCTTGAGCACGTCGCCACCGTCGAGGGTGCCCGGTGCGGTGACCGCCTCGGTCTCGTACCCGAGCTCCTGCAGCGTGCGGCCGACAGCAGGCACCTCGTCGGTACGGCTGTCGGCGCCAGGGTGGGTGAGGACGGCGAGCGAGCCGTACATCACCACGGTGTCCTCGACGTACACGCTGTCCGGGCAGTCCTCCGCGGACGGCACCTCGACGATGTCCCAGCCCGCGTCGGCCAGCGCCGCGACATAGCCGTCCCACTGGCCGGTGGCCAGCTCCACGTCCACCGGGAGCGGCTCGACGTGCGTGGTGATCCCCTCGGCTAGACGCGGCGATGGGCGCCGTACGAGCGCGCGCTGGATGGCGGTCATGCCAGGAGTCTGGCACGTCCCCCGCGTAGGACGTGGGCACCTCCCTCACTCGCCCTCACCACGGCGTACGCTCCCGTGGTGAGTGAGAACCGGCGGGGCTTCTGGTACGGCTTCGCGGCCTTCTTCACCTGGGGGCTGTTCCCGCTCTACTGGATCGCGCTCGAGCCGGCCGGCGCCACCGAGGTCCTCGGACACCGCATCGTCTGGTCGGTCCTGACGATGGCCGTCCTGGTCGCGGTGTTGCGCCTGTGGCCCAGGATCAGGCTGATCGTGGCCGACCGTCGACGGCTCCTGCTGATCACCATCGGATCGGTCCTGATCGCGGTCAACTGGGCGGTCTTCATCTGGGGTGTCACCAATGGCCACGTGGTCGAGACGTCGCTCGGCTACTTCATCAATCCGCTCGTCCTGATCTTCCTCGGCGTCGCGATCATGGGCGAGCGATTGCGGCTCGTGCAGTGGATCGCGATCGTCATCGCGACCGTCGCCGTCGTGCAGCTGACGTTCGACTACGGTCGTCCGCCGTGGGTCGCGCTCGCGCTGGCCTTCTCGTTCGGTACGTACGGCCTGATGAAGAAGAAGGCCGACGTCGGTGCCGTCGAGGGGCTGGCGATCGAGACGATGATCCTGGCGCCGGTCGCGCTCGGATACCTGGTGTTCCTGCACGCCGACGGGTCAGGGACGTTCGGTCGCGAGGGGCTCCTGCACGCCCTGCTCATCGCGGGCTCCGGGATCGTCACCGCCATCCCGCTGCTGCTGTTCGGCGGTGCTGCGACGCGGGTGCCGATGACCACGCTGGGCCTGTTGCAGTACGTCGCGCCGATCATGCAGTTCGTGCTGGGACTGGTGGTCTTCGGTGAGCAGATGACGCCCGCGCGCTGGGTCGGCTTCGGCCTCGTCTGGTGCGCGCTGACCATCATCACGGCGGAGTCCCTGGTGACCCGCAGGCGCGCGGTGCCCAAGGCCGTCGACGTCCCTGTCAGGGTCTGACCGGGCCAGGCGATTCGCCCCATTCACGTGGTCTGGTGTTCACCTCGATGTCGTGGGAGCATCATCTGCGCTTCTTACCTTCAGCACGTCCCTCACCACTCCAGCTGGGAGCTCGCCCGATGTCCCCTCGCCTCCTGCCGCTCGTCAACGTGACCGGCCCCCACGGTTCGCGTAGCCGCGCGACCTGCCACTACCGCTGCGGCAACGCATGCGACAAGCCCATGCCCAACAGTTCCGGCAACACGCCGATGCACGAGATCATCGCCCAGGTCCTCAGCCGCCGCGCCGTGCTCGGTGGTGCCGCTGTCGCGTCGGGTGCGATGGTGCTCAACCCGCTGCTGGGCGTGTCGCCCGCGCAGGCCGCGACGGGCGAACGCCGCCGCGGCGTGCAGAACCTCACGTTCACCCCCGTGCCGCCCAACAACCGCGACGTCGTCAGCGTCCCGCCGGGCTACGAGTCCGACGTGGTCATCCGCTGGGGCGACCGGGTGCTGCCCGGTGCCCCGCCGTTCAACGTCTACCAGCAGACCGCTGCTGCGCAGGCGCAGCAGTTCGGCTACAACTGCGACTACGTGGGTGTGCTGCCCATCGACGGCAACCCCGACCACGCCACGCTGACGGTCAACCACGAGTACACCAACGAAAGCATCATGTTTCCCCCTGGCCCGTACAAGCCGATTCAGGTCAAGCGCATCGCGATGATGGCGCACGGCATGTCGGTGGTGGAGATCAAGCGCGGGCGCAAGAAGGGGTCCTGGCGGCGCGTCCTGGTGGACAACGCCCCGCGCAACCGCCGGATCACCATCGACACGACGCTCCGGTTGACCGGACCAGCAGCCGGCCATCCACGGCTGCGCACCAGCGCAGACCCGACCGGCCGGCGAGTGCTCGGCACGCTCAACAACTGCGCCGGTGGCATCACCCCCTGGGGCACGATCCTGTCCGGTGAGGAGAACTTCAACCAGTACTTCGACGCCTCCGGTGAGCTGGACCCGCGCTACACCGAGAGCTACGAGCGCTACGGCATCACCGGCGAGGACACCCGCGGCTGGTCGCAGGTCGACGACCGCTTCGACCTCACCACGGAGCCGCACGAGCCGTTCCGATTCGGCTGGATCGTCGAGCTCGACCCGAGCAACCCCAGGTCGATCATCCGCAAGCGCACGATGCTGGGCCGTTTCAAGCACGAGGGCGCCAACGTACGCCTGGCCGACAACGGCCGCGCCGTGGCGTACATGGGTGATGACGAGCGCGGTGACTACATCTACAAGTTCGTGTCGCGACTGCGCCACCGCCCCGGCACCGGCGACGCCGCCAAGAGGCACAACCTGAAGCTGCTCGACGACGGCACCCTGTACGTCGCACGCTTCGACGGCGACGGCACCGAGGACGGGGTCTACGACGGAACGGGTGTGTGGATCCCGCTGTGCTCGGCGACGAAGTCGTTCGTCGAGGGCATGTCGGTCGCCGAGGTGCTCATCGACACTCGCCTGGCCGCCGACACGGTCTCCCCGACGGCGATGGACCGCCCGGAGGACATCGAGCCCAACCTGGTCACCGGCAAGGTGTACGCCGCGTTGACCAACAACTCCGAGCGCGGCACCACGTACCCACCCGACGAGGCCAACCCGATCACCTCGTCGATGGTTCGCTCCGAGCTCGGTGCACCGCTCACACCGGCGAGCGGCAACCGCAACGGATACGTGCTGGAGTGGCAGGAGAACGGCAACGATGCGGCCGCCCGCCGCTTCGAGTGGAACCTGTTCCTGGTGTGCGGTGACCCAGATGCCCCCGAGACCTACTTCGGTGGCTACCCCAAGGACCGGGTCAGTCCCATCTCCTGCCCGGACAACGTCGCTTTCGACTCGGCCGGACACCTGTGGGTGTCCACCGACGGCAATGCACTCGGCTCCAACGACGGGCTGTTCGCGGTTCCCACGCAGGGTACGAATCGCGGGCAGGTCCTGCAGTTCCTCACCGTGCCACTGGAGGCGGAGACCTGCGGACCCCTGATCAGCAAGGACGGACACAGCGTCTGGGTGGCCGTGCAGCACCCGGGGGAGTCCGACGACGCGACGTTCAACAACCAGGTGAGCACCTGGCCGCACACCAACCGGTTCCCGCGTCCGTCGGTCGTGGTCACCTACCGCGTGGACAACCAGCGGATCGGGGTCTGACCGGCACGTTCCTGGCACACCCCGGCCCGTGGTCGCCGTGGCGGCTGCGGGCCCGGCGCCAACTGGTACTCAGGCAACACCGTACGGGCGGAACTGCACGCTGATCCGCGGCCCGACCGGCTGCGCGGTCTTGAGGATGGCGTGCTCCCAGGTGCGCTGGCACGAGCCACCCATCACGAGCAGGTCACCGTGCCCCAGCGCGAAGCCCAGCCGGTCGCCGCCGTCCCGGGGGCGTAGCAGCAGCCGCCGCGGCGCACCGAGGGAGACGATGGCGATCATCGTGTTCTCGTGCCTGCTGCGGCCGATCGTGTCGCCGTGCCAGGCGACGCTGTCGCGCCCGTCGCGGTAGTAGCACAGGCCCGCCGTGCAGAAGGGTTCGCCCAGCTCACCGCGGTAGTGCTCGCCCAGCGCATCCCTGGCCTGCTCCAGCAGCGGATCGGGGAGCACGTCGTACTCGCCGTACCAGCTCAGCAGCCGCGGCACGTCCACCACGCGGTCGTACATCTGACGTCGCTCGGCGTGCCACGGCACCGTCTCGACCAGCCGGGAGAAGAGGCCGTCGGAGCCCTCGACCCAGTGCGGTCGTACGTCCACCCAGGCACCGTGGCCCAGGACGGTCCGCCGCACCGTGGGGCCAAGCTCGCCGAGGCTGGCGTACGGAGCGTCGTCGAGCAACGACGCCTGGAAGTTGATGCTCACGACCACCAGTCTAGACTCGGGTCGAACAAATGTTCTAGCTCCCTTCCTGCGTGTCGGTGCGCAGTGCTTGGCTGTCCATGAGGCCGGGACCGGCCCGACTACTGTCCAGCGACCCAGTTTGCGAAGGAGACCGAGATGGGCACACGCACCGACCCATGGCCAGATGGCACCCCCTGCTGGGTGGACCTGGCCGCCCCCGACGTGGACGCCGCACGCGACTTCTACGGCGCCGTCATGGGCTGGGACTTCGAGGGTTCCGGCGAGGAGTACGGCCACTATCAGGTGTGTCGCGTCGACGGGCACGCCGCGGCCGGGATCGGCGCCATCATGCCGCCCGACCAGCCGTCGGCATGGACCCTGTACTTCGCGACCAGCTCGGCTGAGCGCACCGCGCAAGCCGTCACCGACGCGGGCGGCGCGGTCCTGGCGCCGCCGTTCGACGTGCCCGACCAGGGGCGCATGCTCGTGGCCGCCGACCCACAGGGCGCCGCCTTCGGCGTCTGGGAGGCACGCGGCCACATCGGCGCCCAGATCGTCAACGAGCCAGGCAGCCTGGTCTGGGAGGAGGCAGCGGTGCCCGATCCGGATCCGGCCCGCGACTTCTACACCCGCGTCTTCGGCTACCGGCACGAGCCGGTCGAGGGTGCCGGTGAGGGGTACACCACGTTCCACGCAGCCGACAGTGCTGGCCAGGAGGGCGACACCACGCTCGGCGGAATCGGTGGCCTGGCCGGGTCACCGCCGGGGACACCGGCGCACTGGCTGTGCTACTTCGCCGTCGCCGATGCCGACGCCACTGCCCGGGTCGCCACCGAGCACGGGGGTCCGTCCCCGGCGGCGTGCGCGACTCGGCCTACGGGCGGATCGCGACCATCACCGACCCGTACGGTGCAACGTTCGCCGTCATTGGGCTGAGTGAGGGGAGCTGAGGCCATGGACATCGACTGGAACGCTCAGCTCACCGAACAGCTCGACTGGCACTGGCGGCACCAGCTGCGCCCGCGACTGGCCGGCCTGACCGACGACGAGTACCGCTGGGAACCCGTTGCCGGCGCCTGGAACGTGCGCCCACGCGGCACCAGCACGGCACCCATGGCGGTGGGGGCGGGCGAGTTCACCATCGACTTCGCCGTGCCGGAGCCCGAGCCAGCACCGGTGACCACCATCGCCTGGCGAATCGGCCACCTCCTGGTGGGGGTCTTCGGTGCACGAGTCGCGAGCCACTTCGGCGGCGAGCCGGTGGAGTACGACAGCTACGACTACCCCGGCACGGCCGACGGTGCCCTGACCGAGCTTGACCGGCTGTACGCGGCGTGGACCGATGGCGTCCGAAGCCTCGGCGCGACAGGTCTGGCCCGGCAGTGCGGTCCGGCGGAGGGCCCCTTCGCCGAGCACCCGATGGCCGAGCTGGTGCTGCACATCAACCGGGAGGTGCTGCACCACGGTGCCGAGGTGGCATTGCTGCGCGACCTGTTCGCGCATCGCGCGGACGGCGGGAGGTGATCGAGGTCGGGCTGCTGCTCAGCCGTGACGCCAGGCGTCGGTGAGCCCGTCGTGGCCGTGCGCAGCCATCAGGATCAGTCCACCGTCGACGACGATGCTGCCCCCGGTCACGTACGAGGCGCGCGGCGAGGCCAGGAACGCGATCACCGAAGCCACCTCGTTGACGTGCCCGGGCCTCGGGATCGGGTTGCCGGGGCGGTCCTCGTGGTACGCCTGCGACTCCTCGATGCCGGTCATGGGTGTGGCGATCTCACCCGGTGCCACGGACGTCACCGTGATGCCGTGCTCGGCCAGCTCGAGCGCGAGGACCTTGGTGAGCATGCCCAGGCCCGCCTTCGCCGCGCAGTAGGCGACCGCGCCCAGCCGAGGGACATGCTCGTGCACGCTCGTCACGTTGATGATGCGTCCCCCGTGGCTCATCAGGTGACGTGCGGCGGCCTGTGAGCACAGGAACGAGCCGTCGAGGTCGGTCGCCAGCACCTGCCGCCAGGTCTCGTACGTCACGTCCCGGGCGAGGTCGAGGTGGCCGGTGCCGCCGCAGTTGACCAGCACGCCGAGCCCACCGAGTGCCGCGACCAAGGACTCGACGGCCTCTGCGGCTTCGGGCGAGGCGAGGTCCTGACGGGTGACGGCGGCTCGCTGGCCGCGGCGTTCGACCGCGGTCGCCGTCCGCTCCGCACCCTCTTCGTCGGTGTGGAAGGTGATGCCGACGTCGAAGCCCTCGCTGGCCAGGAGCTCGGCCGTGGCTCGGCCGATGCCGGAGTCAGCGCCGGTGATGACCGCGATACGTGGGTAGCTGCCGGACATGGATGCACCTCTCGTACGCCTGCAGTTCGGGCGTACGGCGTACCCGGCTCGGGCGGTGGCAAACGCAGGAGGCCCTCGCGACTGGCGGCCCCGCGACCGGCGGCCCCGCGACCGGCGGCCCCGCGACTGGCGCAAGAGGTGGGCTGCCAGTCGCTCAGGGCCCGTTCGTGCGCCACTCGTCAGTCGGCGGAGCTGCAGGCAGGGCGACCGCAGCACTTTCTGGGTTTGGGCACAGGCCGGTTCGCGCCATGCCTGCTCCCAGGGATGCCAGATTGGGCGTCGCGCCAGTGCTCTGCACAGCACCCTGGCCCCTGCGATCGTGCCGGCACCGGCTCAGGCCAGCTCAACGACCACCGGGACATGATCGCTGGGACGATTGCCCTTGCGTTCCTCGCGGTCGATGAGCGCGCCGGTCACCCGAGCAGCAAGTGCCGGCGAGGCAAGCACGAAGTCCAGCCGCATCCCCCGCTTCTTGGCGAAGCACAGTCGCTGGTAGTCCCAGTACGTGTAGACACCCGGGCCCGGGGCGTACCGGCGGACCACGTCGGTGAACCCGGTCGGCTCGAAGGCCGCGAAGGCGTCGCGCTCGGGCTGCGACACGTGGGTCGCGCCGTCGAAAGCCGCCATGTCCCACACGTCGTCGTCGCGCGGTGCGATGTTCCAGTCACCCATCAGCGCGATCTGGCGGTCGGCGTCCGTCTCGAGCCACGCCTGCCCGGCGTCCCGCAGGCACGACAGCCAGTCGAGCTTGTAGGCGTAGTGCGGGTCGCCGACCTCGCGCCCGTGAGGTACGTAGACGCTCCAGAATCGCACTCCGCCGCAGGTCGCACCCAGCGCGCGGGCCTCGTCCGCAAGCGGCTCGCCCCACAGTGGTTGACCGGGGAAGCCAGTCGTGACGTCCGCCAGGCCGACCCGCGAGGCGATCGCGACGCCGTTCCACTGCGAGTGCCCGTGGTGGGCCACCTCGTACCCCAGATCGGCGAACCGGTCGTACGGGAACTGCTCGTCGCGGCTCTTGGTCTCCTGCAGGGCGACCACGTCGACGTCGCTGCGCTCGATCCACGCGACGACCCGGTCGATGCGGCTACGGACGGAGTTGATGTTCCAGGTGGCGACGCGCACACGTACCACCCTAGGTCCGGCATGGACCGCGTCGTCCACGGATTGGGGGGATCAAACTCACGGATGGGCATGACTAAACTCACGGATGGGCGGGTCAGGCGGAGCGGGTGACCACCGCGTCGCACAGCGACTCCAGGGCGCGGCGCGCCGGACCGTCGGGCACCGCGTGCAGCAGGGCACGGGCGTCGTCGGCACGCTCCTGCACGTACGCCCGCGCCTGGTCCACCGCGGGATGGACCCGCAGCCGGGCCAGTGCCTCGGCGTGCTCCGCGTCGTCGGTCAGGGGGCGACCGAGCAGCGACTGCAGCCGGGCGTCGGCCGGGTCGCTGGACATCATCGCGAGCAGCATCGGCAGGGTGGCCACGCCCTCGCGCAGGTCGGTGCCCTGTGCCTTGCCGAGGGCGGCGTCGGAGCTGGCCACGTCGATGATGTCGTCGGCCAGCTGGAAACAGGTGCCGATCCGCTCGCCGTAGTCGCACAGCGCGGTCTGCACCTGGACCGAGGCGCCGGCCATCGAGGCCCCGAACAGTGCAGACGTGGCGATCAGCGAGCCGGTCTTGTCCGCGACGACCTGCAGGTAGTGCTCGAGCGGGTCTCCCTCACCGGGACCCTGGGTCTCCCGGATCTGGCCCTGCACCAGCCGGGAGAACGTCCGGGCCTGCAGGCGCACCGCGTCGGGCCCCAGGTCGGCGACGAGGTCGGAGGCCCGGGCGAACAGGAAGTCGCCCACCAGGATCGCGACACTGTTGCCGTAGTGGGTGTTGGCCGACGGCGCACCGCGGCGCATCGTCGCCTCGTCCATCACGTCGTCGTGGTAGAGCGTCGCGACATGGGTCAGCTCGACGACCAGCGCCGAGGGCAGGATGCCAGGGGCGTCAACGTCACCGAACTCTGCGGCGAGCAGCACCAGCATCGGCCGGAACCGCTTGCCTCCGGCCCGCAACAGGTGCCGTGCCGCCTCGGTGACCAGCGGGAACTCTCCCGTGGTCGACTCCAGCAGGGCACGCTCGACCTCGTCCAGCCGCGCTTGTAGGCGTCGCTCGAGGTCGAGGTCGACGCCGGGGATGCCGAGGGCCTGCGAGGACATCAGCGGACGAAGGCTCCCGCTTGCTGGGCCAGGTCCAGGACCGGCCCGGGCAGGATGCCGAGCACCACGGTGGCCACCACGGCCACGACCAGCGCCGAGCTCGTGAACAGGCTGGGCACGCTGACCGTCGGACCGTCGACCACCGGGTCGGAGAAGAACATCAGCACGATGACGCGGACGTAGAAGTACGCGGCGACGGCGCTCATCCCGACCGCGAGCAGGACCAGCGGCCACGCGCCCCCGGCCCAGGCCGCGCTGAAGACGGTCCACTTGCTGGTGAACCCGCTGGTGAGCGGGATGCCGGCGAAGGCGAGCATGAAGAACGCGAACACCCCTGCCACGAGCGGCGAGGTCTTGCCCAGACCTGCCCACCGGGACAGGTGCGTCGCCTCCCCGCCCGGGTCACGTACCAGCATGACCACCGCGAAGGCGCCGATGGTCGAGAAGCCGTACGCGGCCAGGTAGAACAGCACGCTCTGCAGGCTGGTGATGCCGTCACCGCCGTACGCTCCGGCGAACCCGACGAGCAGGAAGCCGGCGTGCGCGATCGAGGAGTACGCCAGCATCCGCTTGATGTCGCTCTGGGTGAGTGCGACCACGGCGCCGATGGCCATGGTGAGCGCAGCCACCACCCAGATCATCGGGCGCCAGTCCCACTGGGCGCCACCGAACGCGACGTAGAAGACGCGCAGCAGCGCGCCGAAGGCCGCCAGCTTGGTGCACGCGGCCATGAAGCCGGTGACCGGGGTGGGCGCCCCCTGGTAGACGTCGGGGGTCCAGGCGTGGAAAGGCGCAGCACTGACCTTGAACAGCAGGCCGACGGCGATCAGGCCCATCCCGGCGAGCAGCAGGTTGGTGCTGCCGGTGTTGTTGTCCACGGCGGCGTGGATGTCGGCCAGGGTGAAGGACCCGGCGTAGCCGTAGACGAGGGCGATGCCGTAGACGAAGAACGCCGAGGAGAAGGCGCCGAGCAGGAAGTACTTCATCGCCGCCTCCTGACTGATCAGGCGACGCCGGCGGGCCAGCCCGCACAGCAGGTAGAGCGGCAGGCTCAGCACCTCCAGCGCGATGAACATCGTCAACAGGTCATTGGACGCCGGGAAGAGCAGCATCCCGCCGATCGCGAACAGCACCAGCGGAAAGACCTCGGTGTGCTCGATGCCCTGCCGTGAGGCCTCCCGCTCGGCCTCGGTGCCGGGAAGAGCTGCTGCCTGGCCGGCGAAGGCGCTGACCCCGCCCTCGATCCTCCGCTCGGCGAACAGCATCACCGAGATGATCGAGAACACCAGCAGGACGCCCCACATGAAGACGCTCGGCCCGTCGACCGCGATCGCCCCCTCTGCCGCGATCAGCCCGCGACCGGAGGCCCCCTCGACCTCGTCCAGGCCGGCGGCGACCCACCCGGTGGCGAGCAACGCGGCGACCAGTGCGACCAGCGTGAAGACGACCTGGATGCGGTGGCGCCCGCGCCGGGGGAGGAACGCCTCCAGCGTCACCCCCACCACGGCGGCGCCGAGCACGATGAGCAACGGGCTGAGCTCGGCGTACTCGACCGTAGGGGCGATGAACTCGTTCACTGCGAGGCCTCCTCGTCCTGGCTGAGCGCCTCGAGCGGCACGTCGGGCGAGGGGTCGGTGACCCCCACCTGCTCGAGCGTGCGCTCCACCGCCGGGTTGATGACGTCGAGCAGCGCCTGAGGGTAGAAGCCGAACGCGATGATCAACCCCAGGATCGGCGCCAGGGCAGCGACCTCACGTGCCCTGAGGTCGGTGATGGTTGCGTTGTCCGCGCGCAGCGGACCCGTCATCGTGCGCTGGTACATCAGCAGGATGTACAGCGCGGCCAGCACGATCCCCAACGTGGCGACGACGGCAGCGGTGACCGAGACGCTGAACGTCCCGGCCAGCACGAGGAACTCGCTGACGAACGGTGCGAGCCCGGGCAACGACAGGCTGGACAGGCCGGCCACCAGCAGGATCCCGGCGAGCACCGGGGCGACCTTCTCGACGCCGCCGAAGTCGGAGATCCGGGCCGATCCGTGGCGGGTGATCAGGAAGCCGGTGACCAGGAACAGAGCCGCCGTCGACATGCCGTGGTTGAACATGTAGAGCGTCGCCCCCGACGCCGACTGCGAGGTCAGCGCGAAGATGCCGAGCACGATGAAGCCGAAGTGCGAGACCGACGTGTACGCGATCAGCCGCCGGATGTCGTCCTGCCCGATCGCGAGCAGCGCGCCGTAGATGATCGACACGACGGCGAGCACCATCACCACCGGGGACGCCCACTGCGACGCCTCCGGGAACAGCTCGAGGCAGAAGCGGATCATGCCGAACGTGCCGATCTTGTCCAGCACACTGACCAGCAGCACCGAGGTGCCGGGAGTGCCCGCTGCGGCGGCGTCGGGCAGCCAGGTGTGCACCGGCCACATCGGCGCCTTGACCGCGAACGCGACGAAGAAGCCGAGGAACAGCCAGCGGCCGGTCGACTCGTCGATGCCGGCGGTGATCTCGGACAGCTCCGACAGCAGGTACGTCGGCGTACCGGCCTGAGCGGACACGACGTACAACCCGACCACGGCGGCCAGCATCAGCAACCCGCCGACCAGCGAGAACACCAGGAACTTCACCGCGGCGTACGAGCGCTGCAGACCGCCGAAGCCGCCGAGCAGGAAGTAGATCGGGACCAGCGTGGCCTCGAACAACACGTAGAAGAGGAAGACGTCGGTCGCGGCGAACACACCGAGTGCCAGACCCTCCAGAGCCAGCATCCAGGCAAAGAACGCGTTGACGCTCCAGCGACCCTCGTCGCCGTCGTTCCACGATGCCGCGATGACGAGCGGCGTCAGGATCGCTGTCATGACCACGAGGGTCAGCCCGATGCCGTCGACGCCGAGCGCGTAGTGGGCACCGAACGCGCCGATCCACTCGTGCTCCTCCTCGAACTGCATCCCGCCCCGGGGCGAGTACTGCAGCCCCATCACGGCAGTCAGGACGAGCGTGCCGACACTGACGCCCAGCGCCAGCTGCTTGGGCAGCACGCCGCCGCGGGGCATCAGGGTCAGGGCGACGGCACCGAGCAGCGGCAACGTGCCGATGACAGTCAGCCAGGGGAAGCTCATGCGAGCGTCACCGCCAGCAGGGATACCACGACCAGCAGGGCGCCGCCCAGCATCGCCAGCGCGTACGAGCGGACGTACCCGGTCTGGGCGCGTCGGACCTGGCCCGAGGTGCCGCCGATCAGCGCGGCCAGGCCGTTCACGCCGCCGTCGAGACCGCGGTTGTCGAACCACACCAGCCAGCGGGTCGTCCACTGCCCGGGCCGCATCAGCACCGCCTCGTTGAGCGCATCACCGTACAGGTCGGCGCGCGCCGCTCGGGTGAGGACCGATCCGCGCGGGGCGGTCACCGGGACCTCCTTGGTGCCGTACGTGCGCCAGGCGATGAACACGCCGACGGCGACGGTCAGGGTCACGATGGCGGTGAGCGCGAGCACCGGGATCGGCAGGTCGTGGTGCTCCTCCGGCCCGACGGACGGCTCGAGGAAGTGGCCGATCCAGCCGCCGAGGATGAGGACCCCGCCGAGCACGCTGGCCACCGCGAGCACCACCAGCGGGATCGTCATCGTCGCCGGCGACTCGTGCGGGTGCACATCGGACTTCCAGCGCTTGTCGCCGAGAAAGGTCATGAGCATGAGTCGGGTCATGTAGAACGCCGTGACGCCCGCGGCCAGGATGGTCGCGATGCCGATCCAGATGTTGTCGGCGAACGCCGCCTCGATGACCTTGTCCTTGGACCAGAAGCCGGCGAAGCCCGGGAAGCCAATGATGGCCAGGTAGCCCATCGCGAAGGTGACAAAGGTGACCGGCATCAGCCTGCTCAACCCGCCGTACACCCGCATGTCGACGTCGTCGTGCATGCTGTGCATCACCGAACCGGCCCCGAGGAACAGGTTTGCCTTGAAGAAGCCGTGCGTGATCAGGTGGAAGATCGCGAACGCGTACCCGGCCGGCCCGAGTCCCGCGGCGAGCATCATGTAGCCGATCTGGCTCATGGTCGACCCGGCGAGCACCTTCTTGATGTCGTCCTTGGCGCACCCGATGATGGCGCCGACCACGAGGGTCACCAGGCCGACCAGCACCACGGCGGTGGACGCGACCTCGGTCGTCTCGTACACGAAGCCCGAGCGCACCACCAGGTAGACGCCGGCGGTGACCATGGTGGCGGCGTGGATCAGTGCTGAGACGGGGGTGGGGCCCTCCATCGCGTCGAGCAACCAGCTCTGCAGGGGTACCTGCGCGGACTTGCCGCACGCGCCGAGCAGCAGCAGCAGGCCGAGCGCGGTCTGGGTGGCGCCGGACGCGTCCTCGATGCCGGCCGCGACCCCCTCGAAGGTGACCGAGCCGAAGGTCGCGAACATCAGCATGATCGCGAGCACCATGCCCATGTCGCCCACCCGGTTGACCACGAACGCCTTCTTGGCCGCCACCGCCGCGGAGTTCTTGTGCTGCCAGAACCCGATCAGCAGGTACGAGGCGAGGCCGACACCCTCCCAGCCGAGGAACAGCGCGAGGTAGTTGTCAGCCAGGACCAACATCAGCATGGCGGCGATGAACAGGTTGAGGTAGCCGAAGAACCGGCGGCGCCGCGCGTCGTGCGCCATGTAGCCGATGGAGTAGACGTGGATGAGCGAACCGACGCCGGTGATCAGCAGCACGAACAGCGCGGACAACGGGTCCAGGAGCAACCCGAAGTCGGCGCGCAGCCCGCCGACCTCGAACCACGTCCACAGCTGCTGCCCGACCCGGCGCTCCTGTTCGCCGCGACCGAGCAGGGCCACGAACAGCACCACGCCGAGCACGAAGGCGAAGGCCGGCGCCGCTGTCCCGAGCAGATGACCCCAGCGGTCAGTGCGGCGGCCGCCGACCAGCAGCACCACGGCACTGATCGCCGGTACGGCGACCAGCAGCCAGCTGAGCCCGAAGACTCCGTCGGCGGGCAGGACCTCGGTCATGCGTGCCCTCTCAGTACTTCAACAGGCTCGCGTCGTCGACCGAGATCGATCGACGGGCGCGGAAGATGGACACGATGATGGCCAGCCCGACCACGACCTCGGCCGCGGCCACGACCATCACGAAGAAGGCGGCGACCTGGCCGTCGAGCTGACCGTGGACGCGTGCGAACGTCACCAGCGCCAGGTTCGTGGCATTGAGCATCAGCTCCACGCACATGAACACGACTATCGCGTTGCGGCGCACGAGAACCCCGACGGCGCCGATCGTGAACAGCAGCGCGGACAGCGTGAGGAAAGGTGTGGCGTCCATCAGTCGTCCACACCCTTCATCTGCTCCACCGTCGACTCCACGTCACCGACCCGCGCGGCCCGGACGTTACCGCGAGCCTGCAGGGAGCGTGACAGCGACAGCGTCGAGGGTGTGCCGTCGGGCAGCAGGGCCGGCGTGTCCACTGCGTTGTGCCGTGCGTACACGCCCGGCGTGGGCAGCGGCCCGAGGTGCTTGCCGGAGTCGCTGTAGTCCCGCATACGCTGCTCGGCGAGCTGTCGCTGGCTGACCCTGGGCGTGAGTCGCTCCTGGTGCGCGAGCACCATGGCGCCCAGGGCGGCGGTGATGAGCAGGGCCGCGCTGACCTCGAAGGCGAAGACATAGCGGCCGAACAGCAGGTACGCGATGCCGGTGACGTTGCCCTGCTCGTTGGCGCCCTGCAGCCCGACGATCACTCCGACCGAGGTCTGCGCGACGAAGATCGCGATCATGACGCCGAACAGCACGGCGACGACGGACGCCGCCAACCGCTGGCCCTTGATCGTCTCGACGAGAGAGTCCGAGGAGTCGACACCGACCAGCATGAGGACGAACAGGAACAGCATCAGGATCGCGCCCGTGTAGACGATGATCTGCACGGCGAACAGGAACGGCGCGTTCTGCACCGCGTACAGCACTGCCAGGCAGATCATCACCACCGCGAGCAGCAACGCCGAGTGCACGGCCTTCCTGACCATCACCATCCCGAGCGCGGCCACGACCATGATCGGCGCGAGCACCCAGAAGACGATCACGTCCGCTCCTCCTTCAGGTTGTCGACGGCCTGCGCGGTCGCGCGGCGTGCGGCGGTCCCGTCGTAGTAGTCGCGTTCCTCCTCGCCGAGCAGCATCGGGTGCGGCGGCTGCGACATGCCGGGCAGCAGCGGCGCGAGCAGGTCGTTCTTCTCGTAGATGAGGTCCTCGCGGTTGTCGTCGGCCAGCTCGTACTCGTTGGTCATCGTGAGCGCGCGGGTGGGGCACGCCTCGATGCACAGGCCGCACAGGATGCAGCGCAGGTAGTTGATCTGGTAGACGCTGCCGTACCGCTCCCCGGGGCTGAACCGTTCGTCCTCGGTGTTGCTGGCGCCCTGCACGTAGATCGCGTCGGCCGGGCAGGCCCACGCGCACAGCTCGCAGCCGATGCACTTCTCCAGGCCGTCGGGCCAGCGGTTGAGCTGGTGGCGACCATGGAAGCGCGGCGCTGTCGGCTTCTTGTCGAACGGATACTGCTCGGTGACCACCTTCTTGAACATGGTCCGGAAGGTGACGCCGAAACCCGCGACGGGGTCCCACATCTGTTCCTTGAGGCTAGCCACGGGACTGCTCCTCGTTCGTCGGGGCATCGAGGTCGCGCGCGTCGGATCTCGGCTGATCCTGCGACGCGTCCGCCGGCACGGTGACGACCGGGTCCGGGAGCCGTTGTCCGGGCATCGGCGGCACCGGGTAGCCACCGGCGAAGGCATCGAAGTCACCCGCCGGCTCGGCGGGCTCGTCGGCCGGCTTCTTCTCCGGAATGAAGGCAGAGGCCAGCAGCAGGGCGACGATCACACCGGCGATGATCAGCAGCGTCTGCTGGTCGACGCCACCCTCGTTCTGGATCACGCGCACGATGCTGACGCCGAATATCCAGACCAGCGAAACCGGGATCAGGACCTTCCAGCCCAGCTTCATGAACTGGTCGTACCGCATCCGGGGCAGGGTGCCGCGCAGCCAGATGAAGAAGAAGATGAACGCGAGGCACTTGCCCACGAACCACAGCACCGGCCAGTAGCCCTCGTTGGCCCCATCCCACAGCGACAGCGGGTACGGGGCGCGCCAGCCGCCGAGGAACAGCGTGGCGGCCAGCGCGGAGACCGTGACCAGGTTGATGTACTCGGCGAGGAAGAACAGCGCGAACTTCAGCGAGGAGTACTCGGTGTGGAACCCGCCGACCAGCTCGCCCTCGGCCTCGGCGAGGTCGAACGGGGCCCGGTTGGTCTCGCCCACCATCGAGATCGCGTAGATGACGAACGACGGCAGCAGCGGCAGGATGAACCAGACGTTCTGGGCCTGCGCCTCGACGATGCCGGACATGCTCATGGTCCCCGCGTACATGAAGACCGTGACGAACGACAACCCCATCGCGACCTCGTAGGAGATCACCTGGGCGCTGGAGCGCAGGCTGCCCAGCAGGGCGTACGTCGAGCCGGAGGACCAGCCGGCGAGCACGATGCCGTACACGCCGATCGAGGTCACCGCGAGGATGTACAGCACACCCACCGGTAGGTCGGTGAGCTGCAGCGGCGTCCGGATGTCGGTGAACGGGATCGTCACCACCGGTCCGAGCGGGATGACCGCCCAGGCGATGAAGGCCGGGATCACCGAGAGGGCCGGCGCGACCACGTAGACGACCTTGTCGGCCGACTTGGGGATGATGTCTTCCTTGAGCGCGAGCTTCACGCCGTCGGCGAGGCTCTGCAGCAGGCCGAAGGGCCCGTTGACGTTGGGACCGATGCGGTGCTGCATGCGGGCCACGACGCGGCGCTCGAACCAGATGTTGAACAGCGTGAAGACCACGAGGAAGACGAAGACCAGCAGCGCCTTGAGCGCGATCACCCAGCCGTTGTCGGTGCCGAAGGCGTCGAGGCTCGGCTCGGCGGCCAGGTGCACGCTCGGGTAGTTCATGCCGACTCTCCCTGTGCGACGGCGGGCTGCGCGGGTGCGGCCTCGACGGTGACCACGTCGCCGGCTCCGGCGCCGATCAGCCGTGAGAGCGGCAGCCCGCCGGAGTTGGCAGGCGCCCAGACGACTCCGTCGGGCAGGTCGGCCACCCGGGCCGGGAACGCGACCGCGCCGACCGCGGTGCGCAGCGCGATGTCGGCTCCCTCGGGCAGACCGAGTGAGTCCAGCAGCGAGGCAGGCACCAGCGCCACGACCGCGCGGGCGGTGGCGGCGAGGTACGGCTCGCCCTCCTGCAGACGGCCGTCGTCGAGCATCGGCCGCCACGACGACAGCACGGCAGCACCGAGAGCCAGCGGGGCCGGCTCGATGCCGGCCACCGTGGGCGCCGCGACGCGCTCGCCGTCCCAGGGTCCGACCTCGCGCATCTCCTGCGTCACCTGGCTCACCGTGCGAAAGCCCAGGGTGGTGCCCATCTCCTCGGCGATCCCGGCGAGCACCCGCAGGTCCGGCAGCGCGTTGGTGCCCTCCAGCACGACCTCGAAAGGACGCAGCCGTCCCTCCCAGTTGACGAAGGTGCCGGACTTCTCGGCCGCAGCCGCGACCGGCAGCACGACGTCCGCCCGTTCGCTGACCTCACTGGTCCGCATCTCGAGGCTGACCACGAAGTCGGCCTTCTCGAGGGCGGCGAGGGCCGCATCGGGGTCGGGCAGGTCGGCGACCTCCACACCGCCGACCACGAGCGCGCTGACCTCGCCCGTACCGACGGCAGCCAGGATCGCGTCGGTGTCGCGTCCGGGCGTACCGGGCACCGAGGCGACGCCCCACGCGGCGGCGAGGTCCGCGCGAGCCGTGGCGTCGGCCACCGGTCGGCCACCGGGCAGCAGGTTGGGCAGGCAGCCGGCCTCGACGGCACCTCGCTCCCCCGCCCGGCGCGGGATCCACGCCAGCCGGGCACCGGTGCGCCGGCTCAGTGCCAGCGCGGCGCTGAGCCCTCCGGGTACGGCTGCCAGGCGCTCACCGACCAGGATGACGCCGCCCTCGTCGAGGGCCACCTGCGCGTCCTCGACCAGGCGGTCCAAGGTCGCGGCCTCGGCGCCGGGCCGGGTCGCCAGCAGCGTGCCACCCATCTTGTGCAGCCCCTTGGTGGTGTGGCTCGCCACCGAGAAGACCCGGGTGCCGTTGCGACGGAACGCCTTGCGCAGCCGCAGGAAGACCATGCCCGCCTCGTCCTCGGGCTCGAAGCCGGCCAGGACGACCGTGGTCGCCTTCTCGAGGTCGTGGAAGGTGACGTCCAGGCTGCTGAGGGCGACATGGGCGGCCAGGAAGTCGGCCTCCTCGGCGCAGTGCCGGCGGGCCCGGAAGTCGACGTCGTTGGTGTCCAGCGCGACCCGCGCGAACTTCGCGTACGCATAGGAGTCCTCGGCGGTGAGCCGTCCCCCGGCGAGCACGGCGGTCCTGCCCCGGGCCGCTGCCAGTCCACGGGCTGCCACCACGAACGCCTCCGGCCAGGAGGCCGCACGCAGCTCGCCGGTGCCGGCGTCACGGACCATGGGATGGGTGAGCCGGTCGGGCAGACGCGCGTACGTGAAGGCGAAGCGGTCCTTGTCGCTGATCCACTCCTCGTTGACGGCCGGGTCGTGCCCCGCCAGCCGACGGGTGACCTTGCCGCGGCGGTGGTCGACGCGGATGGCCGACCCGCAGGCGTCGTGCTCGGCGACCGACGGCGTCGAGATCAGGTCGAAGGGCCGGGAGCGGAAGCGGTAGGCGGCGCTGGTGAGGGCACCCACCGGACAGATCTGGATCGTGTTGCCGGAGAAGTAGGACTCGAATGGCTCCTTCTCGTAGATGCCGACCTGTTGCAGGGCACCGCGCTCGACCAGCGCGATGAACGGATCGCCGGCGATCTGCTCGGAGAAGCGGGTGCAACGGGCGCAGAGCACGCACCGCTCACGGTCCAGGAGGACCTGGGCGGAGATGCTGATCGGCTTGGGGAAGGTGCGCTTGGTCTCGGTGAAGCGGGACTCACCCCGGCCGTGGGAGAGTGCCTGGTTCTGCAGCGGGCACTCACCGCCCTTGTCGCAGACCGGGCAGTCCAGCGGGTGGTTGATGAGCAGGAACTCCATGATCCCCTGCTGGGCCTTGTCGGCGACCGGCGAGGAGACCTGCGTCTGGACCACCATGCCGTCGGCGACGGGCAACGTGCAGGACGCCTGCGGCTTGGGGACCGGGCGGCCGTTGCCGGCGTCGGGCACCTCGACAAGGCACTGCCGGCAGGCTCCCACCGGCTCGAGCAGCGGGTGGTCGCAGAAGCGCGGGATCTCCACGCCGATCTGCTCGGCGGCGCGGATCACCAGGGTGTTCTTCGGCACCGAGATCGCGACGCCGTCGATGGTGACGGTGACGAGGTCAGACCTCTCGACTGCGTCCGTGGGCTGACCCGTGGTGGCTGTCATGCTGGAGCTCCGGAGACCGTCGACGCCGTGAAGACCGTCGATGCCTGGTACGGGAACAGCTCCCACGCGGGAGTGTGCATGCCGGCCTCGAACTCGTCCCGGAAGTACTGGATGGCCGACGTGATGGGGCTGGTGGCGCCGTCCCCGAGCGCGCAGAACGCGCGCCCGAGGATGTTGTCACACTGGTCGAGCAGCAGCTCGATGTCACCCTCGCGCCCCTGGCCGGCCTCGATCCGCTGCAGGGTCTGGACCAGCCACCAGGTGCCCTCACGGCACGGTGTGCACTTGCCACAGGACTCGTGCTTGTAGAACTCCGTCCAGCGCAGCACGGCACGGACCACCGAGGTGGTCTCGTCGAAGACCTGCAGTGCCTTGGTGCCCAGCATCGAGCCGGCCGCACCGACCGCCTCGTAATCCAGCGGGACGTCGAGGTGCTCGGCGGTGAGGATCGGCGTGGAGGAGCCACCGGGGGTCCAGAACTTCAGCTCGTGCCCGTCGCGGATGCCGCCACCCACATCCAACAGCTCGCGCAGCGTGACCCCCAGCGGCGCCTCGTACTGGCCGGGGCTCTGCACGTGCCCGGACAACGAGTACAACGTCATGCCCTTGGACTTCTCGGTGCCCATCGAGGCGAACCACTGCGCACCGCCGTCGATAACGAACGGCACCGAGGCGATCGATTCGACGTTGTTGATGACGGTGGGCAGGGCGTACAGACCGGCGACCGCGGGGAAGGGCGGCCGCAGCCGGGGCTGGCCGCGGCGGCCCTCCAGCGAGTCGAGCAGCGCCGTCTCCTCGCCACAGATGTAGGCGCCGGCCCCCGCGTGCACGATCACGTCGAGGTCGTAGCCGGAGCCGTGGATGTCCGACCCGAGGTGACCGGCGAGATAGGCCTCCTGCACCGCGCGCTGCAACCGGCGCACGACGTGCAGCACCTCGCCGCGAACGTAGATGAACGCGACGTTGGCGCGGATCGCGTACGAGGAGATGATCACGCCCTCGATCAGCGTGTGCGGGCTGGCCATCATCAGCGGGATGTCCTTGCAGGTGCCCGGCTCGGACTCGTCGGCGTTGACGACGAGATAATGAGGCTTGCCGTCGCCCAAGGGGATGAAGCCCCACTTCATCCCGGTCGGGAAGCCCGCGCCGCCACGCCCGCGCAGACCGGAGTCCTTCACGACGGCGATGACGTCGTCCTGGGACATCCCCAACGACGTCCTGAGTGCGCGGTAGCCGCCCTGGTCCTCGTAGGACTGCAAGGTCCAGGCCCGGTGGGCGTCCCAGTTGTCGGACAGGACCGGGGTCAGCAGGGAGCCTGATCGCGGGGTCATTTGTCGGCCTCCTTCGGGGTCCCCGAGGTGCCCGGCTCCGAGGCCTCCTCGACCTTCGCCTCGGACTCCGCACGTCGGGTGGGGGTGCGCTCGTCGGCGTCCACAGCCGAGGACGACGCCGACTCCGAGCGAGCCGAGGATTCGCCTCCGCGGCTCGAGCGTCGTTCGGGTGCGCTCCAGCCGCGTTCGCGGGCGATCGCGAGCCCGACCAGGGAGGGCGCACCGGCGGCCGGGCCCTCGTCGGCCCGGTCGTCGGGGAACCCGGCCAGCACCCGCTCGGCCTGCCGCCACGTGCACAGGCGAGGACCGCGGGTGGCGGACACCTCCGTCCCCGACCGCAGCGCGTCGACGAGCTGGACGGCAGAGGCGGGCGTCTGGTTGTCGAAGAACTCCCAGTTGACCATCACCACCGGCGCGTAGTCGCAGGCGGCGTTGCACTCG
>JACCXZ010000172.1 GCA_013696745.1 Nocardioidaceae bacterium
GTCGCCACCTCGCCGAGACCCTGGCGCAGGCTGGCCACCTCGCGAGCCAGGAACTCCATGTCGGCGTGCGAGCGGGCCGACGCCTCACGGTCCTGGCCCTGGGTGACCCGGTCACGAGCCTCCTGACGGTTCTGGGCCAGCAGGATGAGCGGGGCCGCGTACGAGGCTTGCAGGCTCAGCACCAGCGTCAAGAAGATGAACGGGTAGGCGTCGAAGCGTGAGCCACCGGGCACGACGGTGTTCCACACCACCCAGAGGACGACGACAGCCGTCATGTACGCCAAGAACCGGGCGGTCCCCATGAAGCGCGCGAACGTCTCCGCGAACCTGCCAACGGTGTCGGGGTCGACGTCGGGACGTCGCAAGGTCCGGCGGACGTCCTTGGGGACGTCGAGCCGCTGGGTGCGGTCACGTGCCATGCGGGGTCTCCTCGCGAGTGGTGCGGTCGCGCCAGTTCTCGGGCAACAAGTGGTCCAGCACATCGTCCACCGTCACCACCCCGACCAGGCGACCGAACTCGTCGACGACCGGGCTGGCCACTTGGTTGTAGGTGGCCAGCAGGCCCGCGACGTCCTGCAGACCTGTCTCCGGACGCAGCCGGGGCACGTCGTGGTCGATGACGGCGCTGACCAGCGTGGAAGGAGGTTCCCGCAGCAGCCGCTGGAAGTGCGCGGCGCCGAGGAAGCGGCCGCTGGGCGTCTCCAGCGGGCCCCGGCAGACGTACACCATGGCGGCGAGCGACGGGACCAGCTCGTGCTGGCGGACCCGTGCGAGCGCGTCGGCCAGGGTCGCGTCCGGAGCCAGGATGATCGGCTCGGTGGTCATCAAGCCGCCGGCCGTGCTCTCCTCGTAGCTCAGCAGCCGCCGGACGTCCCTGGCTTCGCCGGGCTCCATGAGGGTGAGCAACTGCTCGGCGGTCTCCGGCGGCAGCTCGGCGATCAGGTCCGCGGCGTCGTCGGGTGACATCTCCTCCAGGACGTCGGCGGCACGCTCGTCGTCGAGGTGTCCGAGGATCTCGACCTGCACCTCCTCGGGAAGCTCCTCGAGGACGTCGGCGAGCCGTTCGTCGCCGAGGGCGGCTGCGATCTCGTGACGCCGCTTGGCAGGCAGCTCCCGGATCACGTTGGCCAGGTCGGCCGGGCGCATCGCGTCCAGCGTCGCGAGCAGGTTGCTCGCCCCCTGCGACCCCTCCTGCGCCGTCAGGCCCTCCACGTCCGACCAGTCGAGAACCTGACTCTGACCGCGGCGTCCGAACCGTTTGGCGGCCTCGTGCACCGCGACCTTGGTGCAGAACCACTCACGGTGGCGGCCCTGTTCCATGCCGACGTCGTACACGACCGCCTTGACCTCGTCGTGGCGCACCGTGACCGACCGGTCGAGCAGCTGAGCCAGCACGAGGGTCTCGCTGCTGCGCTGCTCGAAGCGCCGCAAGTTCAGCTCACCGGTGGTGATGACGTGCCCGGCGTCGATCGAGGTGACCCGGGTCATCGGGCAGAAGACCGTACGACGACCGACCAGCTCCAGGACGAGCCCGAGGACGCGGGGCGGCTTGGCGTCCGCCCGCAGCACGACCACGACGTCGCGGACCTTGCCGACCCGGTCCCCGGCCGGGTCGTACGCCACGAGACCGGCCAGCCGAGCGACGAAGACCCTGCCGGAAGTGCTGCTCACAGGGCGACAGCCTAGTGGTCACAAGCCGCGCAGGGCGGTGTCGGCGTGGGACTGGGTGGCTCCACTACGACCCCATTCCGTCACGGGGTGGCCCAGTGACCAACCTATGGTCACGATGCCATCCCGTGCCGAAACGTGAGGCAGCAACGCCACCCAGTGCCGCCCCTCAGTGCCCGCCACCCAGTGCGACACGGCCGAACTCCACGAGGGGCTCTACTGAGTGGTCGCGGAGTCGTAGCGGGAAGGGATCGTGATGTTGGCGAGCTCGGTGGCGTCGATCCGTTCCGGAGCTCCGTTGTCAGCCCAACCGCAGGTCTCGCCATCGAGAAGGATCGGCAAGGTTGATGCGTCGGGATACCAGAACACGATCCGAACCATCAGCCCCTCAGCATCGTCACAGAACCCTCCTCCCTTCGCGCGTGGCAAGCCGTTCAACTGCTCGACCAGCTCGGTGATCCCGCTCGCGACGACCACTACCTCGTTCCGGCCTCGCAGATCGCCCGAGGTGCCGCGTGACTTGCAGATGGCGTAGGGCCGTTGGCGTGCCTGACACGAGTGGCCCAGTGGTCAGTGCGGCGGGCGCGCCCGTGCTCAGGACAGGTGCGTCGGTTCCGGCCGCGACTTGTGCCCCTCGTCGGCCCCGGTCTGCTCGTGGCCGTTGGAGTGCCCCTCGTTGTTGTCACTGGCGGGCTCCAGCCGGATGATCAGGGACTTGCTGGTGGGGCAGTTGCTGCCGACCGCGGTGGAGTCCAAGGGGACCAGCGGGTTGGTCTCCGGGTAGTACGCCGCAGCACAGCCGCGTGGCGTGTCGTACGAAACCACCCGGAACGCCGGAGTGCGACGCTCGCTGCCGTCGGTCCACTCCGACACGAGATCGACCAGCTGCCCGTCGGACAGACCCAGCTCGGCGATGTCGGCAGAATTCACAAAGACCACCCGTCGGCCGTTCTCGATACCGCGGTAGCGGTCGGACAGGCCGTAGATGGTGGTGTTGAACTGGTCGTGGCTTCGCAGCGTCTGCAGCAGCAACCGCCCCTCGGGCACGTGCAGGATGTCGATCGGGCTGGTCGTGAACACGCCGGCGTCTGCCGCGGTGGGGAACGACCGCGAGTCACGCGGCGGGTGCGGCAGGATGAACCCGCCCGGCATCTTGACGTTCGCCTCGTAACCCGCGCAGCCCGGTACGACGTGGGCGATGTGCTGCCGGATGACGCGGTAGTCGTCGCGCATCGCCTGCCAGTCGATGCCGTACCGGTCACCGAGCGTTGCCTGCGCGATCCCGGTCACGATCGCCACCTCCGAACGCAGCTGCTCGCTGGCCGGCGGCAACGGACCGCGTGAGGAGTGCACGTTGCACATCGTGTCCTCGGTGGTGACGAACTGCTCGCCGCTGACCTGCACGTCCTTCTCGGTGCGTCCCAGGGTCGGCAGGATCAGAGCGGTCTCGCCGCAGACGGCGTGCGAGCGGTTCAGCTTGGTCGACACCTGGACGCTCAGGCGGGTCTTGCGAAGAGCGCGCTCGGTGACCTCGGTGTCGGGTGCCGCATGCACGAAGTTGCCGCCCAGGGCCATGAACACCTTGACCTCCCCCGTGTCCATGGCTCGGATGGAATCGACCGTGTCGTGCCCGTGCTCGCGTGGCGGGTCGAAGCCGAACTCGGCCTGCAACGAGTCCAGGAAGTGCGGCGGCGGCCGCTCCCAGATGCCCATGGTGCGGTCACCCTGGACATTGGAGTGCCCGCGTACCGGCAGCAGCCCGGCACCCGGCTTGCCGATGTTGCCCTGGGCCAAGGCGACGTTGACGAACTCCTTGATCGTCGCGACGGCGTTGCGGTGCTGGGTGATGCCCATCGCCCACGCCACCACGGTGGCGTCGGAGTCACGGAACAACTGGGTGAGCTCGGTGACCTGGTCACGGGTCAGGCCACTGGCGCGCTCGACGGCAGCCCAGTCGAGGGCGCGCACGTTGTCACGCCACTGCTCGAACCCGACCGTGTGCCGCTCGATGAAGTCGTGGTCGAGGACGGTGCCGTGTCCGTCCTGCCCGGCACTCGCGTCGTCCCACGTCACCAGCAGGTGCCCGATTGCCTGCCACAGGGCCAGGTCGCCGTTGATCCGGATGGGCAGGTGCAGGTCGGCCAGGTCCTGCCCGCTCCCGACCCACGCCTTGACTTTCTGCGGGTTGCGGAAATTGACCAGTCCGGCTTCCTTCATCGGGTTGATCGACACGATCGTGGCGCCGTTGTGCTTGGCCTCTTCCAAAGCACTGAGCATCCGCGGGTGGTTGGTGCCCGGATTGTTGCCGGTGATGACGATCAGCTTCGCGTCGTGCACGTCCTGCAGGCTCACGCTGGCCTTGCCGATGCCGATGGTCTCCGCCAGCGCCATGCTCGTCGACTCGTGGCACATGTTCGAGCAGTCCGGCATGTTGTTCGTCCCGTACGCGCGGGCGAACAGCTGGTAGGCGAAGGCCACTTCGTTGGACGCCCGGCCGGAGGTGTAGAAGGACGCCTCGTTGGGGTTGTCGAGACCCCGCAGGTGCTCAGCGACCATCCTGAACGCGTCGTCCCAGGCGATCGGCACGTAGTGCGTCGCCCCGGGAAGTTTGACGACCGGCTCGGTGATCCGCCCCTGCTGGCCGAGCCAGTACTCGGAACGCTCGTCGAGGCCGGCGACGCTGTGCTCGGCGAAGAACGCCGGTGTCACGCGCCGCAGGGTGGCCTCCTCGGCCACCGCCTTCGCGCCGTTCTCGCAGAACTCCGCAGTGTGGCGGTGACCGGCCGCCGGGTCTGCCCAGGCGCAGCTCTGGCAGTCGAAGCCGTCGGTCTGGTTGAGCTTGAGCAAGGTCTTCGCGGTGCGTACGAAGCCCATCTGCTGCATCGACCGATTCATGGACACGGCCACGGCGGTGACGCCGGCGGCATGTGACTTCGGCGGCTTGACCTCCAGCTCGCGCTCGTCGATGTCGTCTCGGGGGGCCTTGGTGCCGAACGGGAACATGAATCCCACGGTAGTGCCCGTGCCCGCTTCTCGCCCGTCCGTGAGTTCGGTGCGGCCCGTCCGTGAGTTCGGTGCGTCAGGACAGCGGTCGCCGCCGCGTCTGCCGCCGGTGCAGCACCCACGGGAGCGGTCCCAGGGTCGTGGCCGGCGAGGCGATGGGCGCGGCGGCTCCGGAGGACTCGGGCAGCGACCCCGGTGCCGCCACGAGGGCCAGGGGTACGAGGCGCAGCACCACTGCGTCACGGCCCCACCGCTGTGCCGCCGACGTCGGGGCGATCAGGTTGAGTCGCGACGCCTTCAACGCTTTCGTGAGGTTGTCCCACCTGTCATCGGCTGGTCGCACCCGGTCGACTCGGGCCCGGCAGGTGGCCAGGTGGTGCCGGGTGGTCTTCGCCCGCAGGGTCACCGCCACCTCGTCGTACGCCTCGATGCCGGGAAGCGGCTGCTCGTCGCCACCCGCGACGACCCCGATGGCGTCGTCGTGCCAGACGTGCCAGACCGGGTGCTGGCCCCACGGGTCGCCGTACCCGATCCAGCACAGACCGGACTTGCGGGCGAGCTCGGCCACGAGCGCCAGGCCGTCGACGTCCTCGGTGCCACCCATGTACGTCAGCCTGGCACACCGATGTCGCACAATGACCGCCGTGAACGCCTTCCTCACCGCCGTCGGCGTACTGGGAGTGTCCGCATCCGGGCCGCTGATGGCGGCAACGGCCGCATCGGCGATGGCGATCACCTTCTGGCGCAACGCGCTGGCCACCGCGCTGATCGCGCCTACGGCACTGTTGACGCGGCGCACCGAGCTGCGGTCGCTCGACCGCCGGACGTTGGCGTTGACCCTGACTGCCGGAGCGCTGCTCGCGGCGCACTTCGCCACCTGGGTATCCTCGCTCAAGCTCACCTCGGTCGCCTCAGCCACGGCACTGGTGTGCCTGCAGGCAGGGTTCGTCGTGCTGTTCGACCAAATGCGTGGCAACCCCGCCTCGCGCGCGGTCGTCGTCGGTCTGGTGGTCTCGCTCAGCGGCGTGCTGGTCGTCTCGGGTGTCGACTTCTCGTTGTCATCGCGTGCGCTGCTCGGAGACCTGCTCGCACTGGCCGGGGGAGCTTTCGCTGCCGCGTACACGATAGTCGGCGGCACCGTCCGCCGCTCGGTGTCCACGACGACGTACACCTCGTTGTGCTACGGCACGTGCGCCGTCATCTCGCTGGTCGCGTGCCTGTGGGCTGGGCTGCAGGTCACCGGCTTCGACGGTTCGACGTGGGCGGCGATCGTCGGTGTCACCGTGTGCGCCCAGCTGCTCGGGCACTCGGTGTTCAACCACCTGCTCGCGGTGGTGAGTCCAACAGTTGTGTCGCTGGTGCTGCTGCTCGAGGTTCCGGGAGCCGCCCTGCTCGCCGGTCTGTTCCTCGGCCAGACACCACCGGGCGGGGTGTACGTCGGGTTGGCGCTGATCATGACCGGACTCGCACTGGTGGTGCTGCGCGGGCAGCCTGCCCCGGGTGAGGTTCCGCTGGACTGAGCCCTCAGGTCTGAGCTGAGCGACGGATACCATCACGGCGTGCGGTTTCTCAGTGCGCCCCGCGAGGCGGGACAGGACGCGCAGCGGGTTGACGAGCCCGACGTCGTGGTGATGACTGTCGTCCGCGACGAGGCGCACATGTTGCCACGGTGGGTGGACTACTACGGCGCTCAGGTGGGTCTGGAGAATCTGATCGTCCTCGACGACAACAGCGTCGACGGGTCAACCCACGGGCTGGGCTGCACGGTGCACCGGTTGCCCGGGCTTCCGGGGGGCACCGATTTCGAGGTGGCGAGGATCAGGCTCGTCAGCGGGTTGGCCAGCGGGTTGTTGGCCTCCTACGACGTCGTGGTGTTCGTGGACGCGGACGAGTTCCTCATCCCCGACCCCACTCACTTCAAGGGTCTTCGCGACTACCTGGCCGCCCGTGCGGACCGCGACGTCATTGCCCCGGTCACCTTGAACGTTCTGCACCACGTCGCGACCGAGTCCGACATCGATGCCTCCCGACCGCTGCTGGGCCAACGCGCCTTCGCCAAGTTCGTGCCGGTTATGTGCAAGCCGTCGGTGAAGCGGGTGCCGGCACGGTGGAGGGTCGCCGCCCACGGCATCATGGCGACATTCGACATCGATCCCCAGCTGTTCATGCTGCACATGAAGTATCACGACCTCGAGACCGTGCGACGGGTCGCCGGACATCGCCGTAGGCTGGTTGACCTCGACGGTCGGGCTGCAGGGACGACGTGGGCCATCGGCGGCGACGAGACGGCCGCCAGCCTTCAGAGGTTCAGCTCCGGCGAGGACCCGTCGGCGATTGCGGAGTTCGATCCCACGAGCGAAGACCTGACCTCGATCGTGCGCCAGATGGACACCGGGATCTATCGCGCGACCGGCATCAAGCAGGCGCGCGCGATGCAGGAGCTGCCCCTGCGCCGAGTCCCCGAACGGCTCTACGGCATCGTCTGACGTGTTGGCATAGCGGCGCGTCCGAAGTCACGGATCGGCGCGACCAAAGTCACGGATGGGCGCGTGGGTAGGGTCGCCCCCATGCCCAGCGAGAAGCCGCTTCGTTCTCGACGTTCCTGCCTCGCCGTTCCCGGCTCGAACCCGCGCTTCCTGGAGAAGGCCAAGGGTCTCCCGGCCGACCAGGTGTTCCTCGACCTCGAGGACGCGGTGGCGCCGTCGGCCAAGCCCGACGCTCGCAAGAACGTCGTTGCGGCGCTCAACGACGGCGGCTGGGGCGACAAGCTGCGAGTGGTGCGCGTCAACGACTGGACGACGCAGTGGACCTATCGCGACGTGATCGAGGTGGTGGAGTGCGCCGGAGCCGAGCTCGACTGCCTGATGCTGCCCAAGGTGCAGTCCGCCGCGCAGGTCATGGCCTTGGACACCCTGCTCACCCAGATCGAGCGGACGGTGGGGCTTGAGGTCGGTCGGATCGGCATCGAGGCCCAGATCGAGAACGCGCTCGGCCTGATCAACATCGAGCAGGTCGCACAGGCCAGTCCGCGGGTCGAGGCGTTGATCTTCGGACCGGCTGACTTCATGGCCAGCATCAACATGAAGTCACTGGTGGTGGGGGAGCAACCCCCGGGTTACGACGTCGGTGACGCCTACCACTACATCCTGATGAGGATCCTGATGGCGGCACGGGCGTACGACCTGCAGGCCATCGACGGGCCGTACCTCCAGATCCGGGACGTCGACGGGTTCCGACGCGTCGCCGGGCGCTCCGCGGCCCTCGGCCTGGACGGCAAGTGGGTGCTGCATCCGGGGCAGGTCGACGCCGCCAACGAGGTCTTCAGCCCGCGCCAGGAGGACTACGACCACGCCGAGAACATCCTCGATGCGTACGAGTGGTTCACCTCCGAGCAGGGGGGTATGAAGGGCTCGGCCATGGTCGGCGACGGGATGATCGACGAGGCGTCTCGCAAGATGGCGCTGGTCATCTCCGGCAAGGGTCGTGCGGCCGGCATGCAGCGCACCGACCGCTGGACACCGCCCACCGAGTGACCCCGTCGGCGCACGCTAGGCTCCGTCGATGAGCTTCGAGGCTGTGATCCTGGCGGCCGGGCTGGGCACCCGACTGGGCCGCCCCCATCCCAAGCCGCTGACCCGTCTGAGCTCGGGCGAGACGATCCTGGACCAGCAGGTCCACAACCTGCGCCATGCCTTCGGTCAGCGCACCCGGATCACGGCGGTCGTCGGCTTCAAGCTGGACCTGGTGATCGAGGCCAACCCGGACCTCTCGTTCGCCTACAACGAGATGTACGACGTCACCAACACGTCCAAGAGCCTGCTCAAGGCCTTCCAGGTCACCGGTGACGCCGGCGTCCTGTGGCTCAACGGCGACGTGGTCTTCGACCGCTTGCTGCTCGAGGAGCTGTTGCCGCACCTGCACAGCGGAACCAGCTTCGCCTGCGTCAACACCGAGGCCGTCGCCGAAGAGGAGGTCAAGTACACGCTGGACGAGCACGGGCACGTCGCCGAGCTGTCCAAGTCGGTCGTAGGAGGGTTGGGCGAGGCCGTCGGCATCAACTTCGTCAGCAGCTGCGACAAGGCCGCGGTGGAGGCGCGACTGCAGGAGTGTGCCGACCAGGACTACTTCGAGCGTGGTCTCGAGCTGGCCATCGAGCACGACGGCCTGACGCTGTGGCCGGTGGACATCTCGAAGTACAGCTGCGTTGAGGTCGACGTCCAGAGCGACCTGGACCGAGCCAACTCGTTCCTGTCATGAGGCGGCTTCGCCTGTGCATCGTGATGCCACGCCCGGAGGGCCATGGCGGCGTCCCGCGCACGGTCATCAACCTCGCCAACGGGCTGGTCGAGGAGCACGACGTCGAGATCATCGGGTTGTTGCGCTGGCGCAACCAGCCGGTCTTCCCGATCGATCCGCGGGTGCAGGTCCGCTACGTGCAGGACCTCCGTCCGTACGGGCCCAAGGGAGGGCGGCGCGACATCACCCGGGGCGGGGTCGACGAGCACGGCCGCCCGGTGACCCGCGACAGCGTGCTCGCCCAGCAGAAGCCGTCGGCGTACGTGCCGTTCGACCACATCCACTGGGAGTCCAACGACCAGCCGCTCATCGAGGCACTGCGCACCGTCGGCGCCGACCTCATCGTGGGCACCACACCCGCGCTCAACGGTCTGATCGTCGAGCACGTGCCCGCCGCGGTGGCCACGGTCGGTCAGGACCACTCGATCTTCCAGGTACGCACCCGCACGCCCGAACAGCGCGCATGGCTGCGGCGAGCGATCGACGGACTGGACGCGTTCGTGTCGCTGACCGGGGCGGACGCCCGCGACTACCGGGCGATGATGCCGGGCAGCGACACGCTCATCACGGCGATACCGAACGCGGTGTCCTGGCCGGTCGCGCCTGTCCCGGCCCCGCTGGAGCGGCCGGTCGTGGTCGCGGCTGGACGGCTGGACGCGCACAAGGGCTTCGACCGGCTCATCGACGCCTACGCCCCGATCGCCGAGAAGCGTCCCGACTGGCGCCTGGACATCTACGGCAGCGGCTCGCTGCGGTCGCAGCTGCAGGCGCAGATCGACCGCCTGGGCATAGGCGGGCGGGTGGCGCTGCAAGGATTCACCCGTGAGCTGCCGAGTGTCCTCGCGCAGTCGTCGGTGTATGCGCTGACCTCTCACTCCGAGGGCTTTCCTATGGTGCTGCTCGAGGCGATGTCCACGGGTCTGCCGTTGGTGAGCTATGACTGCCCCCGTGGGCCGGCGGATCTCGTGCGCGACGGCGTCAACGGCCGGCTGGTGCCCGACGGTGAGCAGCAGGCCCTGACCGATGCGCTGCTCCAGGTCATCGACGACGAGCCGCTGCGCCGGTCCATGGGGAAGCGGGCCTGGCTCGACGCACACGCCTACGAGCTGCCGGTGATCACCCAGCGGTGGAACGACGTCTTCGAGCAGGTGCTCGCCGGCCGGCGGTGAGGAAGCGACGACCGAGCACTGACGGAACGGAGTGAATGAGAGGGCCATGGCCGACCGCGTCTTCCTGCACATCGGCGCCCCGAAGTCGGGGAGCACCTTCGTGCAGTCGCTGCTGTGGAGACACCGCGCCGGGCTACGCCAGGACGGGCTGCTCGTGCCCGGCCGCACGCCGTTCGACCACAACCTGGCGTCCATGGCGGTGCGCACCGAGATTCCCGGCAGCCCGATCCAGCGCCGGGCCGCGGCGACCTGGGGGCGACTGCTGGGCCGGCTCCGGCAGTGGCCGGGCTCGGTCGTCCTGAGCAACGAGTGGTTCTGCTGGGCTGACGCAGCCGGGGTCGACCGCGCGCTCGCCGAGCTGGCCCCGGCGCCCGTGCACCTGATCTTCACCGCCCGCGCGCTCGCACACCAGGTGCCGGCGGCGTGGCAGGAGACTCTCAAGGTGGGGTCGGGAGAGTCGCTCGATCGGTTCGTCGAACGGCTCGACGAGGCCGAGGCCCGGTGGAGCTGGTCGACGATCGACCCCGCCGAGTCGCTCGTGCGCTGGGCACGCTCGGTACCGGTGGAACGCGTCCACCTGGTCACCGTGCCCCCGCGTGGCTCGGACCCCGCACTGCTGTGGCAGCGGGTGTGTCACGTGCTGGGCGTCGACGCCGACGTGTACGACGCCGACACCCCGCGCGCGAACGAGTCGCTGGGGGTCGAGTCGGCAAGCCTGCTGCAACGGGCAGGTCCGCAACTACGAGCAGCGATCCTCGACGAAGACGCCGGCTGGACCGATCCGTACCGCTGGCTGCGCAACTACCTCGGCCACCAGCTGCTGGTGCCGCGCGGCGGCGCCCGCATCGCGCTCCCGGAGCCGCTCGTGGCGCAGCTCGCCGGACGCGCCCGGAGATCGGTTGTAGTCCTCGCCGAGCAGGGGTACGACGTCGTCGGCTCGCTCGACGACCTCCTGCTGACCGACCAGCCCGCCCGAGGACGCTCACCGGACGAGGTCAGCGACGGCGAGCTGCTCGGCGTGGCCCTGCCGCTCGTGGTCGAACTGCTCGCTGAGGTACGTCGGCAGACCCTACGAGCCGAGGCCGCCGACCGCCGGCCACAGGAGCCCGACCCCTCACAGGCGTCGGCCCACTCACCGCCCACGGCACCGTCTGGAGACCTGTGATGACCACAGCACTGTCCCCGTCCGCACCGAGGGACCGGTCACGACTCGTGCTGGTCGTCGGCTCGGGCCGCAGCGGCACCAGCAGCATGTCCGGGACGTTGAAGTACCTCGGCCTGCACGTCCCGCAGCCGGAGGTGCAGGCCAACAAGACCAACCCCCGCGGGTTCTTCGAGCCGGAGTGGGTGATCGACTTCACCAACGACCTGCTGACTGCGTGCGGCATCAACAGCAGCGACGCCCGCCCAACCGCCGTAGCCCTGGCCGCAGGCGTGGCGCGTCTCGAGCAGCACCGTGAGCAGCTGCGTACCTGGCTCGGCGAGGCTCTCCAGCAGGCCGATCGTCTGGTCGTCAAGGATCCGCGCACCAGCTGGTTCCAGGACATCTGGATCGACGCCGCGCACCATCATGACGTGGTGCCGTCGTTCGTCACGATGTTGCGTCACCCGGCCGAGGTGTCCAGCAGTCGGCAGACCCACTACAAGAGCAAGGAGGCACCGCAGGAACGTCGTGCCGGCACCACGTTGCGGGTGGCCGGCTGGGTGAACCTGAACCTGGCCACCGAGCTCGCCAACCGCGGCGAACGACGCGTGTTCGTGCGCTATACCGACCTGCTGGCAGACTGGCGCGCGACGATGTGCCAGGTGCACGAGCGCCTCGACCTGGCCAGCCCGCCCGAGTTGGACTGGTCGGCGCCGCACGAGGTCGACGAGTTTCTGGATGCGGGTCTGCGGCGCCACCACATCGGCTGGGACGACGTGGACCTCCCCGACGGTCTGCGCGACCTCGCCGAACAGGTGTGGCGACAGCTGGGCGTCCTGGTCACCTCGGGAGGCAGCGATGCTGCTGCGGAAATGGCGCTCGACGAGCTGCGCGACGACTACGCAGCGATGTACGCCGATGCCGAGGCGATGGCACGCGATGCGGCCCAGGCGGCTGCCGGACGGGCAGGTCCCCGCAAGGGCACCCGCTCGGCGAAGCGTCGACGTGCGGCCAAGGCGGCTGCTTACGCCGGGGCGGCGACGACGGGCGAGGCACCCGGTGGTGGCTGAGCCGGGCTTACCCTCGGTCCACCACCGCCCCACCGAACGGAGCCCCGGTATGGGTCGCCTCGCCACCACTGACGGACTGACCGACATCCAGGACGACATCCTCACGACGGTCCGGACCTTCGTCGAGAAGGAGATCCTCCCCGTCGCCACCGATCTCGAGCATCGCGACGAGTACCCCACCGAGATCGTCGAAGGCCTCAAGGAGCTAGGCATCTTCGGGCTGATGATCCCCGAGGAGTACGGCGGGCTCGGTGAGTCGCTGCTGACGTACGCACTGGTCGTCGAGGAGATCGCCCGCGGCTGGATGAGCGTGTCGGGGGTCATCAACACCCACTTCATCGTGGCCTGGATGCTGATGCAGCACGGCACCGACGAGCAGCAGCATCGCTACCTCCCGCGGATGGCGACCGGTGAGGTACGCGCGGCGTTCAGCATGTCCGAGCCCGGCTGCGGCTCCGACGTGAGCGCCATCCGGACCAAGGCGGTGAGGACCGACGACGGGTACTCGATCACCGGTCAGAAGATGTGGCTGACCAACGGCGCCTCGGCCAACCTGGTGGCGCTGCTGGTCAAGACCGACGAAGGTGCCGGTCCTGAGAGCTCGGTCTACCAGAACATGACGACCTTCCTGCTGGACAAGGAGCCCGGCTTCGGCCAGACGGCGCAGGGCCTCACCGTCCCGGGCAAGCTCGCGAAGATGGGCTACAAGGGGGTCGACACCACCGAGCTGATCCTCGACGGGCACCGGATCTCCGCCGACCAGATCCTTGGCGGCGCTCCCGGACGTGGCTTCTACCAGATGATGGACGGCGTCGAGGTCGGCCGCGTCAACGTCGCCGCCCGCGGCTGCGGTGTCGCGCTGCGGGCCTTCGAGCTCGGCATCGAGTACGCCCAGCAGCGCGAGACGTTCGGCAAGAAGATCGCGGAGCACCAGGCTGTGCTGTTCCGGCTGGCCGAGATGGCGACCAAGGTCGAGGCCGCTCATCAGATGATGGTCAAGGCCGCGCGGGTCAAGGACGCGGGCGAGCGCAACGACCTGGAGGCCGGGATGGCGAAGTACCTCGCCAGTGAGTACTGCTCGCAGGTCGTCGAGGACTCCTTCCGCATCCACGGCGGCTACGGCTACTCCCAGGAGTACGAGATCGAGCGGCTCTACCGGGAGGCCCCCATGCTCCTGGTCGGCGAGGGCACCGCCGACATCCAGCGGATGATCATCGGCCGCCGGCTGCTCGAGGACTACCGCAGCAGTTGATGCAACCCCCGAGGGCTGGATTACGTCTTGTTGTCGACCACGCATCCAGCCAGCAGGGGGATTCATGTCACACCCACACTCAATCGGCCGCGCCGTGTGCGCAGCCGCAGCGACGACCGGGTTGCTGCTCGGCCTCGTCGGCACCGCGAGCGCCACGCGGACCCAGCAGGCGCCGACTGTTGCCCCGGAACAACGCAGTGACCAGCGCGCCGAGCACACCTACATCGTGCCTGGCGACCTGCGCAGGGGCCGGGTCCCTCGCACCGTCTACACGACCGGCTCGACCGTCCACGTCGGCAAGCGCGCGATCCGTACCGACCTGCCGCGGGACCTGCAGGTGCTCGGCCGTGACCGCAGGTCTGTGATCGTTGCCTCGTACGACGGACGCGGCTCCAGCATCCACCGGGTGCGTCTCGACGGTTCCAGCAGGCAGCTGCTGCAGGGCAGGGCCAGCGGCATGGTGGTGTCGTCGTGTTGCGGTCGGATGGCTCGCATCGACCGGCCCGGCTCCCGTGTGCGGCTCGACGTCTACAGCACTCGTACGGGACGGCTGCTCACCCGCGCCCCGGTCGGGCGCGGCCTGGAGATCCTCGGCTACGTACGCAACCGGGTGCTGGTGGCGGCGCCCGGCCGCACGTTCTGGCTGAACACGGTCACCGAGAAGCGCATCCGCCTTGCCGACCAGCGAGGTTACTTCGCCAACTCTGCCGCTGACACCCTGGTGCTAAAGGTGCGCGACGACGACGGCCCGTACGGGTTCTGCATGCGCTACACGACGCTCAGCGACCCGTCGACGACCACGTGGTACTCGTGCAGGCACCGACCGGCGGCCGTGTCAGCCAACGGTTCGCGGCTGCTGACCATCGACATCCAGGCCGACGGGCTGGGTCCGCGCACCGTCGACCTGCGCCGCGTCGACGGCACCCAGGTCCACCGCTACCGCACCGGCCTGTTCGGGTCGGTCGGGTTCGACCGGCAGGGTGCCCTGGTGCTGAGCGCCCAGTCCCGCCGCTCGGCGACCGTCGCGTTGTGCGACCACCAGGGTGACTGCGTCCGCTCGACCGCGGTCCGTCAGCTCCGGCGCGACGACCTCAGCCCGGATGACGCGCTGCACTTCTCCCTGCTCCCACCGGAGGCCAGGCTGGCGCGCCGGTAGTCGGCTCCGGTCTCCGGGCTTGTCAGGCC
>JACCXZ010000177.1 GCA_013696745.1 Nocardioidaceae bacterium
CCGGTCCGGGTGGAGTTCTGGGGCGACACGATCGAGGAGGTCCGGTCCTTCTCGGTCGGTGACCAACGCTCGCTGGATGCGCTGCCCCGGCTGTGGGCACCGCCGTGTCGCGAGCTGCTGCTGACGCCGCAGGTGCGCGCCCGCGCTGCCGAGCTGCGCGACCGGCACCCCGAGCTCGGCGAGCTGTTCAGCAAGATTGCCGAGGGCCACCCCGTCGAGGGCATGGAGTCGCTGGCGCCGGTGCTCGTCGACGAGCTGGAGATGCTGGTCGACCTGTTGCCCGAGGCCTCTGCGGTCCTGGTCTGCGACCCCGAACGGGTACGTGCGCGCGCCCACGACCTGGTCGCCACCAGCCAGGAGTTCCTGCACGCGTCCTGGGCGGCTGCGGCCTCCGGCGGCCAGGCCCCGATCGACCTCGGCGCCGCCGCATACCGCGAGCTCGGCGAGGTGCGGCTCACGACGCTGGCCGCCGGGCACCTGTGGTGGAGCACGTCGCCGTTCGGGCTGGACCCGGACGCCGGGCCGGCCCGGGCTCCGCTGCGCGACGCTCTCGGGGAGCTGGTGTCCGTCGATGTGGACGAACGGGTCGGAGCCGTCGAGACCCGCACCGTGGCGTGCACGGCGACGATGGCCTACCGCGGCGACACCGAGCAGGCAATCGTAGACATGCGCAGCTGGCTCGCCGGCGGCTACCGCGTGGTGCTGGTGACACCCGGCCCGGGCCAGGCGCAACGCTCGGTCGAGGTGCTCGCCGAGCACGACGTCGCGGCCCGCCGTGAGGAGACCCTCGACACCACCGCGGCCGACGGCCTGGACACCGACGTGGTGCACGTGGTGTGCGGAGACCTGCCGCACGGTCTGGTGAGCGAGCCACTGCGGCTGGTCGTGCTCACCAACGACGACCTGGTGGGCCAGCGAGCCACCCGCAGCCGCGACGAGCAGCGGATGCCGAGCCGCCGCAAGAAGCAGATCGACCCGCTGGAGCTCAAGCCCGGCGACCATGTGGTGCACGAGCAGCACGGGGTGGGCCGCTACGTCGAGATGACCCAGCGCACCGTGCAGGGCTCGACGCGGGAGTACCTCCTGGTCGAGTACGCCGCGTCCAAGCGCGGGCAACCCGCCGACCGGTTGTTCGTCCCCACCGACCAGCTGGATCAGGTGACCCGGTACGTCGGCGGGGAGCAGCCCTCGTTGGACCGGCTCGGCGGGGCCGACTGGACCAAGCGCAAGAGCCGGGCCCGCACGGCGGTCCGGGAGATAGCGGGGGAGCTGATCAAGCTGTACGCCGCCCGGCAGGCCACCAAGGGCCACGCGTTCGGCCCGGACTCTCCCTGGCAGCGCGAGCTCGAGGACGCGTTCCCGTTCGTCGAGACGCCCGACCAGCTCTCGACGATCGAGGAGGTCAAGGCCGACATGCGGCGCACCGTGCCGATGGACCGCCTGGTGTGCGGCGACGTCGGCTACGGCAAGACCGAGATCGCGGTGCGCGCGGCCTTCAAGGCGATCCAGGACGGCCTGCAGGTCATCCTGCTGGTCCCGACGACCCTGCTGGTGCAGCAGCACATGGCGACCTTCGCGGAGCGGTTCGGCCAGTTCCCGGTCGTACTCCGGGCGCTCAGCCGCTTCCAGAGCGACAGGGACGCCGCGGCGACGATCGCCGCCCTCGCAGACGGGTCGGTGGACCTCGTCATCGGGACCCACCGGCTGCTGTCCCCGGAGGTCAGGATCCCCAAGCTGGGCCTGGTCATCGTGGACGAGGAGCAGCGCTTCGGTGTGGAGCACAAGGAGATGCTCAAGCACCTGCGGGTCGGCGTGGACGTGCTCAGCATGTCGGCCACGCCGATCCCACGCACGCTGGAGATGGCGGTCACCGGGATCCGGGAGATGTCGACGATCACCACACCGCCGGAGGAGCGCCACCCGGTGCTCAGCTTCGTGGGGGCCTACGACGACTCCCAGGTGACGGCGGCGATCCGGCGCGAACTGCTGCGCGAGGGACAGGTGTTCTACATCCACAACCGGGTGCAGAGCATCGGCAAGGCGGTCGAACGGATCTCCAAGCTGGTGCCCGAGGCGCGGGTCACCTCGGCGCACGGGCAGATGGGGGAGCACCAGCTCGAGCAGGTGATGGTCGACTTCTGGGAGAAGCGCTTCGACGTGCTCGTCTGCACCACGATCGTGGAGGCCGGCCTCGACGTGTCCAACGCCAACACGCTGATCATCGAGCGCTCGGACCTGCTCGGGCTCTCCCAGCTGCACCAGCTGCGTGGGCGAGTCGGGCGCGGACGCGAGCGGGCGTACGCGTACTTCTTCTTCCCGCCCGACAAGCCGATGACCGAGACCGCCCACGACCGGTTGGCCACGATCGCGCAGCACTCCGAGCTCGGTGGCGGCATGGCGGTGGCGATGAAGGACCTGGAGATCCGTGGTGCGGGCAACCTGCTCGGCGGTGAGCAGAGCGGACACATCGCCGATGTGGGCTTCGACCTGTACGTACGCCTGGTCGGCGAGGCGGTCGCGGAGTTCCGGGGCGACGGCGCGCAGCCGGAGGCCGAGGTCAAGCTGGAGCTGCCGGTCGACGCACACCTGCCGCACACGTACGTGCCCAGCGAGCGGTTGCGGCTGGAGATGTACAAGCGGCTCGCCGCGGTGCGCGACGACGCGGAGATCGCCGAGGTGAGTGCGGAGATGGCCGATCGCTACGGCGAGCCATCGGGGCCGGTGCTCAGCCTCCTCGAGGTGGCGCGGCTGCGGGTGCACGCCAGGGCCGCCGGTCTGTCCGAGATCACGGCGGGTGGCAGCACCGTGCGCTTCGGGCCGGTCGAGCTGCCGGAGTCCGGCCGGCTGCGCCTGCAGCGGCTGTACTCGGGCACCGTGGTCAAGGTCGCCGCCCGTACGATCCTGGTGCCGCGACCGCGCACCGCCCCTGTCGGCGGAGCGCTGCTGAAGGACGAAGCGCTGCTGGCCTGGTGCCGTGAGCTGATCGAGTCCGTGCTGGACCGACGGCCGGTGGCTACCCAGGGCTCCTGAGCCCCTTGGCTAGGCTGCGCGGTGAGTGTGGCGTCGAGGATCCGAGAGGGCAGCACGTGAGCTGGAGCAGGGGACGCGTCGCGGTGGTGGTGGCCGCGGTCGTGCTGGCCGGCGGCTGTGGCGTGCACCCCGGTGCCGCCGCGGACGTCAACGGCACCCGGATCGCGCTGGACGAGGTCGACGCCTACACCGCCGCCCTGTGCGACGCCACGACTGCTTTCGCCGAGACCCAGCCGAACGCCCCGGGCGCAGAGCCGGTCGGGAGTCAGGAGCTGCGTCAACAGATCGTGGGTGTCCTGGTCCGCCTCGAGCTGGCTCGTGATGCGGCCGACGACCTCGGCGTCGAGGTGAGCCCCGCCGACCTCGCGATCGACGAGGAAGCACTGCCGCCGGTGGTCGGCGAGCTGGATGACGACCAGCAGGAGACGCTGGTCGAGCTGTTCGGAAAGTCGCAGGAGCTGAGCGCCATCAACGCAGCGATCGGCCAGGACGTGGATCCGGAGGGAAGGACGCCCGACCCGGTGGCGGTGGGCCAGGAGTACGTCGCCGAGCGCATCGCCGAGGCTGACATCAGCGTCGACCCACGGATCGGCCTGGACTCCGACCTCGAGGCGAGCACGGATCAGAACCTGTCAGTGGCCGGTGGCGACGAGCCGGAGCTGCCGTCGACGCAGATGTGCGGCTGACAGTGGCCACGCGGCTGCAGGTGCTCGTCACCAGTCCGCGGGTGGCACCGGGACTACTGAGCGCGCAGGCCTGGGCGCTGCTGACCGCGGCGGACGTGCGGCTGTCGCCCTCCTTGGACGACCCCGTCGCTCGGGCAGTGGCCGCGGCTGGCCTGGCGGTGCGCGAGAGTCCCGCCGAGGTCGCCGAACTGGTCATCGGTACGCCGGAGCAGGTGGTCTGGGTGGCGCCGTACGGGGACACCGGCTGGACCCGCACCTGGGCCGAGCACCTGGTGACCGGAGACCCGGGCGGGTCGAGCGTCGAGGTGGTGCACGGTTCCTACGACGTGCCGGGTGCCCGGCTGCTGGATCTGGTAGCGGTCATGGACCGGCTGCGCACCAGCTGCCCCTGGGACCGCGAGCAGACCCACATCAGCCTCGCGCCGTACCTGCTCGAGGAGACGTACGAGACGCTCGAAGCCCTGGAGGGTGGGGACGGTGACCATCTGCGCGAGGAGCTCGGGGACCTGCTGCTGCAGGTGGTGTTCCACGCCCGAGTCGCCACGGACGACCCGACCGATCCCTGGGACATCGACGACGTCGCGGCCGGCATCGTGGACAAGCTGATCCGCCGCCATCCGCATGTCTTCGCCGACGTCATCGCGTCCGACGCGCAGGCGGTCGAGGCGAACTGGGACTCGATCAAGGCGACCGAGAAGCACCGTGACTCGGTCCTGGACGGCGTCCCGGCCACCCTGCCGGCCCTTGCCCGGGCGGACAAGATCCTGTGCCGCCTGGCACGCCTGAGCCCCGACGCTGGCGCGGTTTACCAGGGTCCCCTGGTAAACCGCAGCAGGCTCGAGGCTGGAGCGGGACAGACGGCTGAGGATCTTGTCCGCCCGGGCCAGCGCCGGCAAGGCGGCCGGGACGCCGTCGAGGACCGAGTCGCGCTGCTTCTCGGTGGCCTTGATGGATTCCCAGTTGGCCTCGACCGCGTACGCGTCGGACGCCGTCACGTCGGCGAAGACGTGCGGATG
>JACCXZ010000182.1 GCA_013696745.1 Nocardioidaceae bacterium
TGCTGCAGGACAAGGGGATGGTCGCCGAGGACTTCGACCCGCTGCGGCTGCGCGTCGGGGTCGCCCTCATGCTGATGCTCGCCTACGGCGCCAGCGTCGGCGGCCTGCTCACGCCGGTAGGCTCGCCCCCCAACCTGATCGGCCGCGACCTGATCGAGCAGCAGACCGGTGAGCGGATCTCGTTCCTGGACTGGATGATCATGGCGCTGCCGATCTGCGCGTTGATGTTCGTGGCGCTGGCGGTCATCCTGCTGCTGCTCAACAAGCCGGAGATCAAGCGGATCGAGGGCGTCGAGGAGTACGTCCGACGCGAACGACACGAGCTGGGCCCGTTGAAGGTCGCCGAGCGCAACGCGCTGATCGCCTTCGGGGTCACGGTGACGCTGTGGATCACCCCCGGCATCGTCGCGCTGGTCGTGGGCACGGACTCCTCGACGTACGAGACGGTCAGTGGCCGGCTCGACGAGGGCGTCATGGCGGTGCTCGGGGCCTCGCTGCTCTTCGTGCTGCCGACCAGCTGGAAGGACCGCGAGTTCACGCTGAACTGGAGCGACGCAGCCAGGATCGACTGGGGCACGATCATGCTGTTCGGCACCGGCATCATCTTCGGTGCCCTCCTGGAGAGCACCGGCCTGGCCGAGACGATCGGCAACGGTGCGTTCGAGGCGATGGGGATCAACAGCACGATCGCCATCACCGCATTCGCCATCGCCCTGGCGATCCTGGTCTCGGAGACCACCAGCAACACCGCCTCGGCGGCCGTGGTGGTGCCGATCGTCCTGTCGCTCGCCATCGCGGCCGACATCAACCCGTTCGTACCCGCCCTGGCGGCCACCTTCGCCGCGTCCTTCGGGTTCATGCTGCCGGTCTCCACGCCGCAGAACGCGGTCGTCTACGGCTCCGGCGTGGTGCCGATCACCAAGATGATCCGGTCGGGAGCCTCCTTCGACGTGCTCGGCGCGATCCTGATCCTGCTCGCGCTGCCGCTGATGGTGGCCGTGCTCGGCCTGGGCGGGTAGCCCAACCGCCCGTCCGTGAGTTCGGTGCGCCCCGTCCGTGAGTTCGGTGTGTCCCGTCCGTGAGTTCGGTGCGCCCTGTCCGTGAGTTCGTCAGCCGCGAACTCCCGGCACCGGGTGTCGCCGGGACGCGCGGTCGTACGTGATCGCGGCACCGGTGAACCCGAGCGCGGCGATGACCGGCGCCACCCAGGTCCGCCCGTCGAGAGGCACCAGGCCGATCGCCGCCACTGCGGCGAGCACGAACGAGACGTTGAAGCCGACGTCGTACAGGGAGAACGCCCGTCCCAGGAAGGCATCGTCGACGTGCCGTTGGACGGCTGTGTCGACACAGATCTTGATGCTCTGGGCTGCGAGGCCGATCACCGCACCGGCGAGCGCGAGGGCTGCGACGCCACCGTCGGCCAGCAGCCATGCCAGCGGGGTCAGACCCGCCGACGTGACGCCCGAGACGAGCAGGACCGACGTGATCCAAGCCCGGTCAGTGAATCGCGCCCGAGCCAGGGGCGTGACGACGGCGGCAGACACGTAGCCGGCTGCCGAGCAGCCGAGTACGACCGCGACGGCCGGGAGGTCGCGACCAGCGCCACCGGCGTGCAGGGCCAGCATGAGCGCCTGCACGCTCCACAAGCCGAAGCAGAACCGATGGGCTGTGATCAGCACCAGTGCCCTGCCTGCGGCTGCGTGCGTGCGTAGGTGCCTCAGAACCCGGAGCAGGTCGCGAGCCACCTCGCGGAGATCCTGACCCCAGGAGGCCTCGGCGCTGCCCGCGCCCGAGGCGGCGCCTGAGCCGAGGTCCGGGCCGAGGTCGCACGCGCCGAACCTCAGGGCGAGCATGGCTGCCACGGCGAGCAGCACGCACGCGGTGAGCAGGACGAGGGACGACCCGCCGGCGAACGGGCCGAGTACGAGACTGCCCGCCATCAGACCGGCGACGACGGCGGCTGTCCCCGCTGTCGGTGTCACGGCGTTGGCGCTCAACAACAGGCGCCGGGGCACGACGTGCGGCAGTGCGGCAGAGAAGGCGGCCAACAGGAACCGGTTGACCGCCAGCATGCTGATGGCCAACGCGTACACCGCGACGAGGCCGGCGCTCTCGCCGAGCAGTATGAGGAGGAGCACCAACACGATCCTCAGCAGCTGCCCGCCTACCAGCACCTGTCGCCGCGACCAGCGGTCAAGGAACACTCCGGTGACCGGACCGATCAGGCTGAAAGGGAGCAGGATCAGGGCCGCGGCACCGGCGACCGCGGCCGGGGACTGTTGGCGCTCGGGGGACAGCAGCACCAGCCAGGCCAGACCGGCCTGGAAGACGCCGTCCGCACCCTGCGAGGCGAGCCGGACCACCAGCAGCCTGCGCCACCCGGCCAGGGCGAGGATCTGTCGCAGGTCGGAGTCGTTCGGCACCGTCCCAGTGTCCTCGACGCCGGCCCCAGCACAGGATAGAGTCACACTGGGTCAGATAGGTTGACCTTACGTGACGTCACTCTCCATGGTTTGGCCGTCGTGCCTGGCGGCTTGACCTCGACGAAAGGGGTGCACGACGTGGCCTGTGGTCGTTCGCTGTCGGCTGCTATCGAAGGCTGCGCGCGCGGCGAGGAGAGTGCCCTCGGGTCGTTGTTCGACTGTTGCGGCATCCTGGCGACGACCTTGGCCGCCGAGCGGATCGGTGACCCGGCGTTGCGTTGCGACGCCGTGGTCGAGATCTTCCTGCGCCTGTGGCGGCGTGCACCGCTCTACGACGGCGAGTACCAGAGCGCCCCCCACTGGTTGCTGAGTGAGATCGGTCGCTCCCTCGACGACGTGGATGCCCCAGCCGTGACGCACCCGCTGTTTGCCCGGACAGCCGCCGGCTGACCCAGCTGGCTGGGCTGCAGCTGCGGCTGCGGTTTACCAGGGTCCCCTGGGAAACCGCACCAACCATGGGTTGCGTCCCACGGGCAGTGACAACATGCCATGGGGAGCCACCCGCGTTCAGCTCACTCGCCGCGGATGAAGGCCTCGACGCCGTCGCGACCCTCGTCGTCCGCCCGCTGGATCGGAGGCGACTTCATGAAGTACGTCGACGCCGCGTGGATCGGACCACCGAGCCCGCGATCGAGGGCGATCTTCGCTGCGCGGACGGCATCGATGATGATGCCGGCGGAGTTGGGGGAGTCCCACACCTCGAGCTTGTACTCCAGGCTCAGAGGCACGTCGCCGAACGCGCGCCCCTCGAGCCGGACGTAGGCCCACTTGCGGTCGTCGAGCCACTGCACATAGTCACTCGGACCGATGTGCACGTTGCGGGCGCCCAGGTCGTGGCCGAGGTTGGACGTGACAGCCTGGGTCTTGGAGACCTTCTTGCTCTCCAGACGGTCCCGCTCGAGCATGTTCTTGAAGTCCATGTTGCCGCCGACATTGAGCTGGTACGTACGATCCAGTACGACGCCGCGATCCTCGAAGAGCTTGGCCATCACGCGGTGGGTGATTGTGGCACCGACCTGCGACTTGATGTCGTCGCCGATGATCGGTACCCCGGCCTTCTCGAACTTGCCGGCCCAGACCGGGTCGCTGGCGATGAAGACCGGTAGCGCATTGACGAAGGCGACGCCGGCGTCCAGAGCGCACTGGGCATAGAACTTGTCCGCCGCCTCACTGCCGACCGGGAGGTACGCCACCAGCACGTCTGCTTTCGACTCCCTCAGCACCCGTACGACGTCCACGGGCTCGGCCTCGGACTCCTCGATCGTCTCGCGGTAGTACTTGCCGAGGCCGTCCATCGTCGGGCCGCGCAGCACCGTGACACCGGTCGGGGGCACGTCGGCGATCTTGATCGTGTTGTTCTCGCTGTTCTGCGTCGCCTCGGCCAGATCGAACCCAACCTTCTTGGCGTCCACGTCGAACGCCGCGACGAACTCCACGTCGCGGACGTGGTACTCGCCGAACTGCACATGCATCAGCCCTGGCGCCGTGCCCTCGCCCGAGGCGTCCTTGTAGTACTCCACCCCTTGGATGAGCGACGTCGCGCAGTTTCCGACACCGACGATGGCTACCCGAACCGAACCCATGTGGCTCTCCTGTCTCTACGTGCGCTGCGTGTCTGGTGGTGTGTCTGATGGCTGGGGATCTGTCCGTGCGACCGGCGCACCCGACCGCTCGGTGTTGATGAGCTCGGACAGCCAGCGCACGTCGCGCTCGACGGACTCCAGGCCGTGTCGCTGCAGCTCGAGGGTGTAGGTGTCCACCCGTTCAGCCGTGCGAGCCAGCACCGCACGTACGCCCGCCATGCGCTCCTCGAGCCGGGACCGCCGCCCCTCGAGGATGCGGACCCTGGTGGCCCGGTCGGTGCGGGCGAAGAACGCGAAGTGCACGCCGAAGCTGTCGTCGTCCCACGCGGCCGGCCCACCGCGCGTCATCAGCTCGGCGAAGCGAGCCTTGCCCTCGGCGCTCAGGCGGTACACGATCCGGGTGCGACGTCCGGTGCCGGCCGTCCCCTCCGGCTCGATCAGCCCGCGGCGCAGCAGCGACTTGAGGCAGGGGTAGAGCGTCCCGTACGACAGGACCCGACTCCAGCCGCACAAGCCGTTGACCCGCTTGCGGACCTCGTAGCCGTGCAGGGGCGCGTCGTGGAGCAGACCGAGGACGGCGAGCTCGAGCGCATCGCCACGCGTGGCCACCATGTCGAGCACCTCCTCCGAACGATCTCGGACCGCCACGGCGGATCCTGACATGTGTCGCGCTTGTTTGTATCGTAGCGATACATCGAAGCGAGTGCGAACCCTCTGGATTCGGTCTCCTGCGGATGTTGTTGTCACACTGGTGCGGTGAGTGATCCCCACGAGCCGTCAGTGCCGAGCCGCCAGGAGGCGGGCACCGGGTATGTCGACTCCGCGGACGACGTCCCGGCGCCCCGTCGCCACAAGCCGCGCTCGCGCTTTCGTCGCTTCCTGAAGTGGGTCGGCATCGCCACCGTGCTGACGATGATCGCCGGCGTCGCCGCCTTCTTCATCGCGTACGCGTCGATCGACATCCCGGACCCCAACTCTGAGTTCGAGACCCAGACGACGCAGGTCTACTACTCCGACGGCAAGACGTTGCTCGGCACGTTCGCCGTCCAGAACCGGGTGTCGGTCGAGCTTGCCGAGGTCCCCGAGCACGTGCAGCAGGCGGTGATCGCTGCCGAGGACCGCAGCTTCTACGAGAACAGCGGCCTCGACATCAGCGGCATCATCCGCGCAGCGTGGAGCAACGCGAGCTCGGACGAGACGCAGGGCGCGTCCACGATCACCCAGCAGTACGTCAAGGTGTTGTACCTGACCCAGGACCGGACCTGGACCCGCAAGGCGCGCGAGGCGTTCCTGTCGCTGAAGCTGCAGCGCCAGGTGGCCAAGGACGAGATCCTGCAGGGATACCTGAACACCATCTACTTCGGCCGCGGTGCCTACGGCATCCAGGCGGCTGCGCAGGCGTACTTCAAGAAGGATGTCGAGGAGCTGGACGTCCAGGAGGGCGCTGCCCTGGCGGCCGCCCTGAACTCGCCCGGCAACTACGACCCGGCCGAGGGCGTGGAGTCGCGGGACCGACTGCTCGGCCGATACCAGTACGTCATCGACGGGATGGCCGAGGCCGGCGCCCTCGATGCCGACGAGGCCGAGACGATGGCTGCGACGCTGCCGGCGTTCCCCGAGATCGAGGAACGCGACCGCCTCGCTGGCCCCAAGGGCTTTCTGATGAACATGGTCGAGACCCAGCTGCGGGCCGACGGCCTGAGCGACGGTGACATCTACGGCGGTGGCTTGCGGGTCGTCACCACCTTCGATCACGAGTTGCAGAAGGCTGCGGTACGAGCGGTACGTGACCAGCGGCCAGACGGGTTGCGCCAGCTGCATGTCGCCCTGAGCTCGGTCGAGCCGGGCACCGGTGCTGTCAGGGCCTTGTACGGCGGGCCCGACTACCTCGGCACCAGACCTGGCAGCGCGATCAACTGGGCGCTGGAGGGAAGCCAGCCCGGGTCGGCGTTCAAGCCGTTCGCGCTCGCCGCCGGCCTCGACGACGGCTTCACGCTCGACTCCTATTTCGACGGCAGCTCCCCGTACGTCGTGGCAGAGACCGGCGATGAGATCGCCAACCAGGGGGACGGAGGCGGCGTGTCCTACGGGCCGGTGTCGTTGTTGTACGCGACCCAGCAGTCGATCAACACCGCGTACGTCGACCTGACGCTGTCCATGGTGGACGGGGCCGAGAAGGTGCTGGAGGCGGCCCAGGAGGCCGGCGTCCCGCAGACCTACCTGGCGGAGATGCCTCCCGTCCCGGTGGTGCCCCTCGGCTTCGAGAGGGTGCCCGGCATCGACATGGCGAACGCGTACGCGACCTTCGCCGCGGAGGGTCAGCGCGCCGACTGGTACACCGTGCAGAAGGTCACCGGCCCCCAGGGCGACGTGCTCTTCAACAAGGAGGCCGATGTCGAGCGGGCCTTCTCCGCCGACATCGCGTCCAACGTCAGCTATGCGCTGGAGAACGTGATCGCGCAAGGGACCGGCGCGAGCAACGGGCAGCTCAGCTGTCCGGCGGCCGGCAAGACCGGCACGGCCACCGCGACGACGGTGAACCCGCGGACCGACGCCGAGGAGACCCACGTGTCGTCGTCCTGGTTCGTGGGCTACACGCCGGGCCTGTCCACGGCAGTGATGTACGCGCGCGGAGACGGCAACGACCCGCTCGACGGCTACCTGGACACCTTCTTCGGCGGCGAGTACCCGGCACGTACGTGGGCTGCGTACATGAACGACGCCATCGACGGCAAGGACTGCGAAGACTTCCCCGAGCCGGCTGAGCTGGTCGAGGAGCGCCAGTCCGACACCTCGTCACCCACACCGACACCGACCGCGACGGAGCCGACCGAGGAGCCGACGGAGGAGCCGACGGAGGAGCCGACGGAGGAGCCGACTGACCCGGAGCCGACTGAGCCGGAGCCGACTGAGCCGGAGCCGACTGAGCCGGAGCCGACTGAGCCGGAGCCGAC
>JACCXZ010000066.1 GCA_013696745.1 Nocardioidaceae bacterium
CTGAAGCTGCCACCGGCACAGCCGAGCCAGGTCGAGATCCTGGGCCAGGGAGCCGATGCCGCACCCGCGGTGGTCGACCTGTTGCAACAGCTGGGAGTGGTGTCGCGATGATCGTCGTGCTGGTGGAGACGGAGGAGTCCGGTGCGAGCGTCGTGTCGCAGGAGGCGCTCACCTTCGTCCGCACGATCCCCGGAGCCGAGGTGCACGCGGTCGTCGTCGGCGCCGCCGACGCCACGCTGCGGGCCCAACTGGCCGAGCAGGGCGTGACGGCGATCCACTGCCTGGTGGGCGACTCGTTCACGGCGTACGCCGCGGCCGCCTGGGCGGCCGCGCTGGTGGAGGTGGTCAGCACAGCGTCGGCAACGGCGGTCGTCGCCGCCGGCACCCCCCGTGGCAACGAGATCCTGGCGCACGTGGCCACCCGCCTCGACGTCGCGATGGCAGCCAACGTGATAGCCGTCGACGCCGTCGACCCGCTGGTGGTCAGCAGGCAGGTCGTCGGCGGATCGGCGCTGGAGGAGATGCGCCTGGGAGACACCGTCGCGGTGTTCACCGTCGCCGGGCACGCTGTCGATCCCGCGCCTGCCCCGTCGCCGACGCAACCGGAGGTGGTCCAGGCCGAACCCACCGTGTCCGCCGATGACCTGCGGGCGCGGGTCGTCCGTACCGAGGAGCGCGAGAGCGCCGACACCGGATCGCTCACGTCAGCCCGCGTCGTGGTCGGAGCCGGTCGCGGGGTAGGCGGGGCCGACGGCTTCGACGACCTGGTCGAGCTCACCGAGCTGTTGGGCGGCGCGCTGGGCGTCTCTCGGGTCGTGACCAGCCTTGGGTGGCGTCCCCACCACGAGCAGGTTGGGCAGACGGGCAGCCGGGTCGCTCCCGACGTGTACATCCCGTGCGGCATCAGCGGCGCGATCCAGCACTGGGCCGGCTGTCAGAGCGCCAAGACGATCCTCGCGATCAACACAGACGCCGAGGCGCCGATGGTCACCAAGGCGCACTACGCCGTCGTCGGCGACCTGCACGAGGTCGTGCCGGCGATCAACGCGGAGCTGCGCAAACGGTTGGGCTGACCAGCGGCCGCCCTGCCCATCCGTGAGTTTGGTGGGGTCCGTCCGTGGGTTTCGTGGGGCCATCCGTGAGTTCGACCCAGCTCATCCGTGAGTTCCACACGTACCGGGGGCTCTGCTACGAGCGCGATTCGTCACGGGGTGGCCCCGCTACGAACCTAACGTCACGGGGCCACCCCGTGACCTGTCCGACGGGCCCGAACCCGCCTAACTCACGGACCGAACCCATCGAACTCACGGACCGACCCCACGAAACTCGGATCGGCGAGCCTCCGGCAGCAGCTCAGTCCCCGAGCTCGGCCCGGCGGCGGATCACGTACTCCTGCAGCTCGGTACGGATCGCGTCGTCCAGCGGTGGCTGCTGGTACTCCTCCAGCTTCGCCCGCCAGATCGTGCCGGCACGGGCCGCCGTGTCCTGGGCCCCCTTGCGGGACCAACGCTCATAGTTCTCCGAGTTGGACAGGAACGGCCGCTGGAAGCAGGTACGGAATCGCTCCATCGTGTGCATCGCGCCCAGGAAGTGACCGCCGTGGCCGACCTCCACATGGGCGTCGAACGCCAGCGACGCCTCGTCGATCTCCAACGGCGTGAACTCGGCCTGCAGCATCTCGACCAGCTGGACGTCAATGACGAACTTCTCGTACCCGGCCACCAACCCGCCTTCGAGCCAACCGGCGGAGTGCATGACCCAGTTGGCACCGGCCAGGAACGTCGGGAGCAGCGTCATCAGGGCCTCGTATCCGGCCTGCGCGTCGGGGACCTGGCTGGACGTGAGCCCCCCACCGGAGCGGAACGGCAGCCCGAAGCGGCGCGCGATCTGACCGGTGCAGAGCAGCCCGACGCCCGACTCGGGGGTACCGAAGCACGGCGAGCCGGACTGCATGTCGATGTTGGACAGGAACGACCCGAAGATCACCGGGGCACCGGGCCGGATCAGTTGGGACAACGCGATGCCGGACAGCGCCTCGGTGATCTGCTGAACCAGCGCTGCCGGGATCGTCACCGGTGACATGGCGCCCATCAGGATGAACGGCGTCAGCACGACTGGCTGGGCGGCCTGGACGTACTCGAACATGGACTCCAGCATCCTGTCGTCCCAGCGCAGCGGTGAGTTGCAGTTGATCAGCGAGATCGTGACCGGAGCGGCCTCGATGACGTCGCGTCCACCGAACAGGATCGAGCCCATCGCGATCGTGTCGGCGGCGTTGACCTCCGACACCACGTTGCCCATGTAGACCTTGTCGGTCAGCGTCTGCAGCGTGTACGTCATGTCCAGGTGCCGGCTGTCGAGCGGGGTGTCGTTGGGCTCGCAGATGACACCGCCTGCGGAGTCGAGCACGTCGAACGACTGCGACAACTCGCTGAAGTTGCGGAAGTCGTCCATGGTCGCGTCGCGCCTGACCTCCCCCTCGCGTACGAACGGTGGGCCGTAGACCGCACCGAAGGCCATCGACTCCCCGCCGATGTGGATGCTGTGGGCGGGATTGCGCGCCGTGACGTCGAACTCCCGGGGAGCCTTGGCCACCTGCTCGAGCACGAAGTCTGGATCGAGAAAAACCGTCTGGTCCTCCACTCGCTGTCCGGCGGCTCGGAACAGCTCGAGGGCCCGGTCGGAGGCGAACTCCACACCGACTTCGCTGATCAGCCGGCGCCAGCCGCCCTCGAGCACCTGCATCGCATCGGCGGACAGCACCTCGTAGCGGGGCATCGTGTTACGGAACATGGTCCTCCTCGAGATGTGCGGCACGACGGCGGTCGCCGGCCGGCGCTTGACCCGACCCGGTCCAGCATCCTAGCCTCAACATGTGGGAGTCAACTCCCATCATGTGAAACAGCCGGGAGGAGTGCCAGTGGCCACGGGCACGCAGTCGATCGACCGGGCAGCCGAGCTGCTGGCGCTGGTCGTGCACTCCGAGGAGCCGCTGTCCTTCTCCGAGCTCGCGGGTACCAGCCACCTGTCCCGGTCGACCACCTCCCGGGTGCTCCAGGCACTGGAACGCCATCGATTGGTCAGCCGCGACCCCGACGGTGCGTTCGGGGCGGGCGAGCTGTTCGTGTCGTACGCCTCGCGCCATGACTCGGTCGGACTGCTGGTCCGACAGGCGCAGGAGACGATGTCACGGATCAGCGAGGAGACCGGCGAAACCGTCAACCTGGCGATCGCACACGGACGCGACGTCGTCCAGGTGGCGCAGGTCGAGTCCACCTACCTGCTGGGCACCACCAACTGGGTCGGTGTGTCCGTACCCCCCCACTGCTCTGCCCTCGGCAAGGTCATGTATGCGTTCGGTGCGCTCCCACTGCCCGCCGGGGCGCTGCAGCGGATGACCGACGCCACGATCACCGAGCTCAGCCGGCTCGAGATCGAGCTCGAGCAGGTGCGTCGCCGCGGCTTCGCCACCACACGCGGTGAGCTCGAGGAAGGTCTGGCCGGGATCGCCGCCCCGGTGCGCTCTGCTGAGCGGGTCGCGGCCAGCATCGGTGTCTCCGGGCCGATCTTCCGGCTCGCGGACACCTGGAACCAGGTCGGCGACCTGCTCGTCGACGAGTCCGACCGGCTGTCGAAAACACTCGACAACCGCGCTTGACCTTGAACAGCGAGAGGAAGCCATGACGCCCGACGACATTCTGCGAGAGCTCTACGACAAGACCCTGGTCGGCAATGCTCCGGCTGTCCTGGAGCTGACCGAGGCCGGACTCGAGCTCGGCATGGGCCCGGAGACCCTGCTCTTCGACGCGCTCATCCCGTCGCTGGAGGAGGTCGGTGCCCGCTTCGAGCGGGGCGACTTCTTCGTCCCCGAGATGCTGATCGCCGGCCGCGCGATGAGCGGCGCGATGAACCGGTTGCGCCCGTTGCTGGCGGAGACCGGGGCCCAGACGGTGGGCACGTTCGTCATGGGCACCGTCAAGGGCGACGTGCACGACATCGGCAAGAACCTCGTCAACATCATGCTCGAGGGCGCCGGCTTCCACGTCATCGACCTCGGGGTACAGGTGGCACCGGAGAAGTTCGTGGCCGCGATCCAGGAGCACCAGCCCGACATCGTCGGCTTCTCTGCCTTCCTCACCACCACGATGCCGATGTTCAAGGCCAATCTGAACGCGCTGCAGAAAGCCGGGCTGCGCGACCAGGTCATCGTGATGGTGGGTGGCGCACCAGTGACCCAGGAGTACGCCGACGCCGTCGGTGCCGACGCCTACGCAGCCGACGCCTCCGCGACGGTGAAGAAGGCCAAGGACCTGATCGCCCGACGCCGCGCCGCCGTCCCGGTCTGAACCCTGAAGGAGCCTGCATCGTGCACACCGTCCTGCGCTCGGCGAGCAAGCAAGTCGTCATCGGCCACGACCAACCGTTCTGCGTGATCGGCGAACGCATCAACCCGACCGGGCGGCGCATCTTCCAGCAACAGCTGCGCGCCGGTGACCTGTCTGCCATCGAACGGGACGTCGCCGCACAGGTCGCCGGGGGTGCGGACGTGCTCGACATCAACATGGGCGTCCCGTTGACCGACGAGGCCGACCTGCTGGCCCGGGCCATCACCCTCGTGCAGAGCCGCACCGACCTGCCGATCTGCATCGACTCCTCGGTCGTCGAGGCGCTCGAGGCCGGCCTGTCGGTGTACGAGGGCAGGGCGTTGGTCAACAGCATCACCGCCGAGGACGACCGGATGGAGGCGATCCTCCCGCTCGTCAAGCGCTACGGCGCCGCGGTCATAGCCCTGCCCAACGACCACGACGAGATCCCGATGGAGCCGGAGAAGCGGCTGGAGCTGGTGGACAGGATCGTGCGGGTCGCGACGCAGGAGTACGGCATCCCCCTGGAGGACATCGTCATCGACCCGCTGGCGATGCCGATCGGGGCGGACCCGGCCGTCGGCCAGGCGTTCTTCGAGACGGTGCGCGGCATCCGTGACCGCCACGGAATCAACACCACCTGCGGCGCGGGCAACAACTCCTTCGGGATGCCCGGACGCGACCAGCTCGGTGCCTCCTTCCTGCCGATGGCGATCGCCTCGGGCCTGACCTCGGCCATCATGGACGCCCGCAGCCCGCTCATGGTGGGTGCGGTGAAGGCCGCCGACGTCGTCATGGGCAACGACGAGTGGGGCATGGCCTGGATCGCGGCCTACCGGGCCACGCAGGCGGCAGCCGCGACGACATGACGGCTCCCGGTGCCGACCTGCCGGACCTCGACTCGATCCACCGCGAGGCCCTTCTGTCCCCGTCGGCAGCACCCGACGAGGCGGCGACGCACGACGGCACCGGACGGGTACGCCTGCGCTTCACACCGGCCGACCGGGACGTACGCGTGCCGCCCGGTGTCACGGTGTTCGACGCAGCGAGCTGGAACGGCATCGCGATCGACTCTACCTGCGGCGGCCACGGCACCTGCAAGAAGTGCAAGGTGAAGGTGCTCGGCGGTGACGTCCCGGTGTCGCGCCTCGACGAGCGGGCGTTCGACCGGGCCCAGCTGCGTGCCGGCTGGCGGCTGGCCTGCCTGGCCGGTGCCGTCCAGGATCTCAGCGTCGAGGTGCCGCCGTTGGCGACGCGTCCCAAGGCTGCCACCGTCGGCGTAGGACGCCAGGTGATACTGCGACCGGCCGTGCGCAAGCGCTACGTCGAGCTGAGCGAGCCGACGCTCGCCGACCAGGTGCCCGATGTCGACCGGGTGCTGGCCGCGATGGACGACCTCGAGCTGCGGGTACACCTGCACGCGCTGCGTCGCTTGCCCGCAGTGCTGCGGGTCAGCGACTTCAAGGTCACCGCGGTCTACGTCGACGACCTGCTGATCGACGTGGAGCCGGGTGACACCACGTCGGCCGGTCACACCCTCGCCTTCGACCTCGGCACCACCACGGTCGTCGCGACGCTGCTGGACACCGCCACCGGTACGCCCGCCGCCGTGGCCTCGATGCTGAACAAGCAGCAACCGTTCGGCGGCGACGTGATCACCCGGATCAGCGCGACGATGACCGACCCGGACGCGCTCGGTCGACTGCGCGAGCTCGCCCAGGCCACACTGGCCGAGCTGACCGCCCAGGTGTGCGCCGAGGCCGGGGTGGATCCCGCTGCGGTGTACGAGGTGGCGCTGGCCGGCAACGCGACGATGACGGCACTCGTCCTCGGGATCGACCCCGAGCCGCTCGGGGTCGCACCCTTCGTGATGTCCTCGTCGACCTTCGCCTCGGTGACCGCCGCCGACCTCGGGCTCGCCGTGCACCCCGCTGCCCCGGCATACGTGCTGCCCTCGCTCGGCGCGTACGTCGGCGGTGACATCGTGGCCGGAATGCTTGCCTCGGGGATGGACCGGGACAAGCGGCTGCGGCTGTTCATCGACGTCGGCACCAACTGCGAGATCGTGCTCGGCAACGGCGAACGGCTGCTCGCCACGGCGGCACCCGCCGGCCCGGCCTTCGAGGGCGGCGCCATCCGCTGCGGCATGCGCGCCGCGGACGGCGCGATCGAGGTGGTCCGGATCAGCGACGACGACGTGAGCGTCCAGGTCATCGGTGACACTGATCCGCTCGGCCTGTGCGGCTCCGGGCTCGTCGACGCCGTCGCCGAGATGGTCCGTGTGGGACTGCTCGACACCAGCGGGCGTTTCGTCCCCGACGAGGACGCACGGATGCTCCGGCCGGGCCTGGCCGACCGGCTGACCCGCGTCGGGCAGGAGCGGGTGTTCGTCCTCGCCTGGCGCAGTGCCGACCGTGATGTCGGGGACTCGGTGTACCTCTCCCAGCGCGACGTGCGCGAGCTGCAGTTCGCCAAGGCCGCGATCGCCACCGGGTGGGCGCTGCTGCTCGAGGAGCTCGGCGTGTTGCCCAGCGACGTGCAGCAGGTGCTGCTCGCCGGCTCGTTCGGGTCCTATCTGTCCCCCGCCAGCGCCATCCGCATCGGCCTGGTGCCCGAGCTGCCGGTGCTGCGCATCGTGAGCGCCGGCAACGTGGCCGGCGAGGGGGCCAAGATGACGCTGCTCAGCGTCCCTGAGCGGACCGGCGCCCAGACCCTGCTGCAGGAGGTGACCTATGTCGAGCTCTCCGACCGTGCGGACTTCAACGACCAGTTCGTCGACCGGCTCGCGTTCCCGGGCTGACGAGCGGCGAGGGCGTCGCGCGAGGTTCGAGCGGGAAAGCCCGAGCGCGACTGCCCAGAGCCGGGTCGCGTTGATCGCCTGTGGGGCGATCGCCCAGCCGGTCACCGCGGTCGTGGCCCGGCGTGGCTGGGGTGTCGACGTGCACCCGCTGCCGCCACTGCTGCACAACCGGCCGCAGCTGATCGCGGCCGCGGTAGAGGAGCTGCTGGACCGGCTCGCGCCGGCGTACGCGGAGGTGGTCGTCGGGTACGCCGACTGCGGGACCTACGGTGCGCTGGACGAGGTGTGCGTGCGCCGTGGGCTGCGCCGCCTCGCCGGCCTGCACTGCTACGACGTGTACGCCGGGGCGGACCGGGTGCGCGAGCTGTTCGAGGCGCAGGCGGGGACGTACGTGCTGACCGACTTCCTGGTGCGCTCCTTCGCCCGCACGGTGCTCGCTGAGCTCGGTCTGGACCGCCACCCCGAGCTGCGCGACGACTACTTCGGTCACTACACCCGGGTGGTGTGGCTGGCCCAGGAGGCCGACGACGACCTGCGCGCGCTCGCCCGTGAGGCAGCGGCAAGGATCGGCCTGCCCCTGCAGGAGGTGCCGGTCGGGGACGCCGGGCTCGAGCGCGAGCTGGAGATCCTCTTGGGAGTCCGGTCCTGACTGGGCCTTCAACCCGCGACGGGCGCCGCGCCCAGCTCGGTGAGCAGCCGGCGCCGCCATGCCTCGGTCTCGGCCACCTGGTTGAAAGTGAACAGGTGCAACCCGGTCACCAAGGCGGTGGGGTCTCCGAGCGTAGGCGCCGCCTTCTCGAGGAAGCGCTCGGGGCGCCATCCGCCCGGGGTGGCGATGCGGGTGAACACCGAGGTGTTCTTCGCCAGGAACTTTGTCGACTCCCCCACCCCGATCTTGGTCGCCATGCTGAGCAGCTTGGTGCGCTCCACCGGGCCGGGCATGCCGACCAGCAGCGGCAGCGTGATTCCACGATCCCGCATCCGTCGGACCCATCGGCCCACGACATTGGCGTCGAAGCACAGGTTGCTCACGATCTGGGTCGCATACCGGCGCTTGTCCCACATGGCCTGGACGGTCAGATCGTCGCCGATGCTCGGATGCGACTCCGGATAGCCGGTCACGCCGACGTGCTGGAACGGGCTGCCTAGCGCGGTGAGGTCCTCGAGCAGGTCGACCGCGCTCTGGTACGCCCCGGCCCCGGGCTCCGCGTCACCTGCAGGGGCGAAGACGGTGTCCACGCCGCGGGCGACGAGCCGCTCGCAGATCTCCGCCAGCTCGGCGCGTCCGTTGACCATCCGTGCCGCGAGGTGCGGCACCGCGTGGTAACCGTGCCCGGTCAGCCGTTCACACAGGTCGAGGGTGGCCTCGAGCCCCTTGGCAGGTGACGCGGTGACCGTGATCGTGTGGCCGACCGGCGCGTGCTCGACGACCGCGGCCTCGGCACTGGCGGTGGGCAGCACCTCGTACCGGGCGTTGTCCAACAGACGGCGCATAACCTGGGACCGTTGCTTGTTCCGCATCGTGCAAACTCATCTCGTCATGCGCACCGGGGAGTCGATCGTAGGCTGCCCGCTCGGCCACAGCAAGCCGACGCCGCATGGCTGGCGAGGGGGTCCCCTGTGCCAATAGGTCCGCCGCAGGGGACCCCCTCGCCAATCACCCCAGCCGCGCCGCCAGGTTCTCGTCGAGCGAGGCGAGGAACTCTTCAGTGCTCTGGAACTCCTGGTCCTGACCGACGAGCAGCGCGAGGTCCTTGGTCATCGAGCCGCTCTCGACGGTCTTGACGACGACGTCCTCGAGCGTCTCGGCGAACCCGGTGACCGCGGGGGTGCCATCCAGCTTGCCGCGGTGTGCGAGACCACGCGTCCAGGCGTAGATCGACGCGATCGGGTTGGTCGACGTCGGCTTGCCGGCCTGGTGCTGACGGAAGTGCCGGGTCACGGTGCCGTGCGCCGCCTCCGCCTCGACGGTACGACCGTCGGGCGTCATCAGCACCGACGTCATCAGGCCCAGCGACCCGAAGCCCTGCGCCACCGTGTCGGACTGCACGTCGCCGTCGTAGTTCTTGCACGCCCAGACGTAGCCGCCCTCCCACTTCATCGCAGCCGCGACCATGTCGTCGATGAGGCGGTGCTCGTACGTCAGGCCCTTCGCCTCGAAGTCGGCCTTGAACTCCCGTTCGAAGACGTCGGCGAAGATGTCCTTGAAGGCGCCGTCGTACGCCTTGAGGATCGTGTTCTTGGTGGACATGTAGACCGGGTACTCGCGTTGCAGGCCGTACGCGAAGGACGCCCTCGCGAAGTCTTCGATGGACTTGTTGAAGTTGTACATGCCCATCGCGACGCCACCACCCTCGGGCATCTGCACGACCTCGTGCTCGATCGGCGCGGAGCCGTCGGCGGGAGTGAAGGTGATCGTGACGGTGCCCGCGCCCGGCACCTTGAAGTTGGTTGCCTTGTACTGGTCGCCGTGGGCGTGACGGCCGATGATGATCGGCTTGGTCCACCCCGGCACCAACCGCGGGACGTTGCTGATGATGATCGGCTCGCGGAACACGACGCCCCCGAGGATGTTGCGGATCGTGCCGTTGGGCGAGACCCACATCTTCTTCAGGCCGAACTCCTCGACGCGCGCCTCGTCGGGCGTGATCGTCGCGCACTTGACGCCCACCCCGTGCTCCTTGATGGCGAGTGCTGCGTCGACGGTGACCTGATCGTCGGTCGCGTCCCGGGCCTGGATCCCGAGGTCGTAGTACACCAGCTCGATGTCGAGGTACGGGTGGATCAAGCGGTCCTTGATGAACTGCCAGATGATCCGGGTCATCTCGTCGCCGTCGAGCTCGACGACCGGGTTCTCAACCGTGATCTTGGCCATGACGATGGGCTCCTGAGGGTCCGGTGGCGATGGGAGTGCTCGGCGAAGTTTCTTGACGTCAAGATAGAGGATGGACTGCCGGTTGGCGAGCCGTCCGCTGGACGCTGCTAGCGTCGCGCGGGGCGGGAGCGCCGCCTCGACACGATCTCCCGAGGAGCCAACCGTGAGCCCAAACCCCGTCAAGGTCGCCGTCACCGGAGCTGCCGGCCAGATCGGCTACAGCCTGCTGTTCCGCATCGCCAGCGGAGCCCTGTTCGGCCCCGACACCCCGGTGCGGCTGAGCCTGCTGGAGATCACGCCGGCGCTCAAGGCCCTCGAGGGAGTCGTGATGGAGCTCGACGACTGCGCGTTCTCGACGTTGGCCGGCGTGGACATCAGCGACGACGCCAACGTCGCCTTCGACGGGGCCAACGTCGCTCTGCTGGTCGGGGCGCGCCCGCGTACCAAGGGCATGGAACGTGCCGACCTGCTGGAGGCCAACGGTGCCATCTTCACCACCCAGGGCAAGGCGCTCAACGACCACGCCGCCGACGACGTCAGAGTCACGGTCACCGGCAACCCGGCGAACACCAATGCCCTGATCGCGATGTCGAACGCTCCCGACGTCCCCCGCGAGCGCTTCACTGCGCTGACCCGCCTGGACCACAACCGGGCGCTGGCGCAGCTGGCCGCCAGGACCGGCTCGAGCGTCAACGACATCACCCGCCTGACCATCTGGGGCAACCACTCCGCGACGCAGTACCCGGACATCTTCCACGCTCGCGTGGATGGGCGGAACGCCGCCGAGCTGGTCGACGACCAGGACTGGCTGGAGAACGACTTCATCCCGACCGTGCAGAAGCGTGGCGCGGCCATCATCGAGGCCCGTGGCGCATCGTCGGCCGCCTCAGCGGCTGCGGCGACGATCGACCACGCCCGTGACTGGCTCGTCGGCACCGCGGCCGAGGACTGGACCTCGATGGCCGTCCCCTCCGACGGCTCCTACGGCGTGCCCGAGGGGATCATCTCCTCGTTCCCCGTCCGGACCAGCGCCGGCTCGTACGACATCGTGCCGGACCTCGAGGTCAACGACTTCTCCCGGACGCGTATCGACGCCTCCGCCGCTGAGCTGGCCGACGAGCGCGAAGCCGTCACCTCGCTCGGCCTGATCCAGCAGGATTAGCCGTCGGGCACCGGGATCATCCGCGAGAGGACGACCAGGGCGATCCCGAGCCCGACCATGGCCGCCGTGTCACTGGTGCGACGGCGTACCCGCAGCAGACCTGCCATCCGCTCGGGCACCAGCGCGCGAAAGCCCCCGGCTACGACCATGGCCGCCCCGATGACCGTGATGCCTTGTCGCCACGTCCCGGTGAGCGCCAGAGCGAACCCCACCGCGACACCCATCGCCATGGCCCCGTAGATGAGCGTCCCGACAGGCGGTCGACCCGAACGTGTCATACCGCGCGCGAGGCGTGCAGCGCATGCTCTGCTGCCTCCACGACGTTGGCGAGCAGCATCGCGCGGGTCATCGGACCCACTCCGCCGGGGTTGGGTGACACCCAGCCGGCAACCTGCACCGCCTCGGGCGCCACGTCGCCCAGGATCCCGTCCGTACCGCGGCTGACACCGACGTCGACCAGCGCTGCCCCCGGCTTGACCATGTCGGCGGTGATGATGCCGGGGACGCCGGCGGCAGCCACCACGATGTCGGCGCCGCGGACGTGGGCAGCAAGGTCGACCGTGCCCGTGTGGCACGCAGTGACCGTGGCGTTCTCCCTGCGTCGGGTCAGCAGCAGGGCCAACGAGCGGCCGACAGTGATCCCGCGGCCGACCACGCACACATGCGCCCCGCGCGTGGCGACGCCGTGGCGGTCCAGCAGCTCGACGATGCCGCGGGGAGTGCAGGGCAGCGGTGCGTCCTTGCCGAGCACCAGCCAGCCCAGGTTCACCGGAGTCAGGCCGTCCGCGTCCCTGGCCGGGTCGACCAGGCTCAGCACCTTGTGCTCGTCGAGGCCAGGTGGCAGTGGCAGCTGCACGATGTAGCCGGTGCACGCCGGGTCGGCGTTCAGCCGGGACACCGCCTCCTCGACCTGTGACTGGCTGGCGTCGACCGGCAGGTCCTCGCGGATCGACTCGATCCCGACCTGGGCGCAGTCCCGGTGCTTGCCCGCGACGTACCACTGGCTGCCGGGATCCTCCCCGACCAGCACGGTCCCCAGCCCGGGTACGACCCCCGCCTCGCGCAGGGCACGGACCCGCTCCCCCAGCTCCGCCTTGATGGTCGCCGCGGTCGCCTTGCCGTCCAGGATCTGCGCGTTCACGGGCGTCAGTGTGGCATGCGGCCTGTGGGGGTCCGTGCAGGTCCCCGCGTGCGCGCCGCCCCTCACCTGCTGCCCGCCGGCTCCACCCACCGCCGCGAGTGGTGCGAAACGGGGCTCATGTGGGCCTTCCACCCCGCGAGTGGCGCAATCAGGGGGCTAGGCAGGCCGCAGACCCCTCTGGTGCGCCACTCGCGGGCACGATCGCGCCACTCGCGGGGAAGGGGACGAGCGAGGCCGGTGTGCACCTCGTCCACAGCCGGTGCACAGCAACCCCCCGCAGGCTGATGTCCGCCTCACAGTGCTGACATGCACACCGTCCCGTCCGCGCTCGCGACTGGCGCCGCCGCCGTCCACGGAGTCACCCGCGACCAGCTTCGCGGGCCTCGGTGGCGCAGCCCTGCCCACGGCGTCCACGAGCGCTGCGAATACCCGCTGGACCTGCGCGCACGCTGTCTCGCACTCCAGCTCGTCCTCGCCGACTCTGCGGTGTTCACCCACCTCACGGCCGGCCGCCTGCAGGGACTCTGGCTCCCCTCCGCCCTGCCTGCGGCGTGGGCGACATCGGTCCCCGCCAGTCTGATCGCGTCGGTCCCCACATCCCGCCACACGGCCGTGTCCCACCAGGACCGGCGTGGTGTCTACGTCCGACGCTGCGCCGTGCCGGCGGAACACCGGCGCGAAGTGCTCGGCGTACGGGTCGCGAGCACACCCTGGACCCTGGTGGAGCTGGCCGAGGATCTCACGCTCGTCGACCTCGTCGTCGCCATGGACAGCGCCTTGCAGCTGGGTCGCTCCAGCAGGCGGGCGTTGGAGTCCGCCGAGGTCCGCGGCCGACGGGGCGCACGCACGTACCGACAGGCGCTGATGTTGGCCGACGGCCGTAGCGAGTCGGCGTGGGAGACCGTCCTGCGACTGGTGCACGTGCTCGGCGGCATCGTGGACATCGAGCCGCAGCACCAGCTCCGCACCGAGGACGGTGAGCCATGTGCCCGCGGCGATCTGTGGTTGCGGGGCACCCGCCGCTGGGCCGAGTACGACGGCAGCGTCCACCGCGACCCAGCCGTACACCGTCGTGACCTGCGACGGGACAAGCTGCTGGCGCGCATCGGCTGGGAGCGCTACGGCTACACCGCACCGGAGATCCACCGCGAGCCGCATCAGATCCTCGCGGACGCAGAGACGGCACTCGGACTCCCCCATGATCCGCAGCGCGTCGAGGGATGGCTCGTCGAGTACCGCCGCTCCTCGTTGTCGCGGCCGGGTGCGGCGAGGCTGGCCCGACGGCTGGCTCGGTTCGAACGCCCGGCGCCCCGACGGCGTTCCGCTCATCCCGCTTGACACCCACCATCCGGGCCGCGTCCGACCCAGTCTCTCGACTCCGGCCCGCGAGTGGCGCAAGGCGATCCACGCGTGGCGCGAACGGCGTCCCGGAGGCGGCGTAGCAGACCCTTCTTGCGCCACTCGCGGGGCTGGAGGGTCGGCAGCCGGATACGGTCGTGCACGTGCGTCCCCCGGAGTTCTACGAGTTCATCAGCGAAGGCCTGACGGTCGACGTCGCGGCGTTCTGGGGGGCGGGCTTTCTCGACGGGCGCTATCAGCCCGGTACGCCGTCCTGGCGATGGGCCGGAGCTGGCCGGTCCACTGCTGTCGGATGCGGACTCGGTGCTGGACATGGGTACCGGCGAGGGCGGTGTCCTGGCCGGACTACGTCCACTGCCCACACTGACGGTCGCCTGCGAGGAATGGCTGGCGACCGTCCCCGCGGCAGTTGCGACGCTGCGGCCGCTCGGACTTCGGGTCGTCGTGGCTGCGGGCAGCGATGACAACACCGCAATCGTCAGGCGTCGCCCCGGTCTGCCGTTCGCGGATGGCAGCTTCGACGTGGTGCTCAACCGGCACGAAGCATTCGACGCCCTGGACGTGCATCGGATCACCGCTCCCGGAGGCAGGTTCCTCACCCAGCAGGTTGGGTCTGACGAGGAACGGAGCGTACGAGCCTTGTTGGGACTGGATGTGCAACAGCTGAACTGGGATCTGGATGTCGCCTGCCGTCAGCTACGCAGCGCAGGTTGGCATCTCGCCGGCATGGCAGAAGAACGACCGCCGGCGTACTTCACCGACGTTGCCGCCCTCGTCGGGTACATGCGGACGACACCCTGGTGCTTCGAGGACGTCTTGTGCACGGCAGACCCCTGGTCGACGAACGGGCCGTTGCTGGAGGCGCTGCGAGACGTGCACGACAGGTGCCGCGAGGGTCCGGTCGAGGCGGTCGCCCACCGGTTCTGGGTGAGCGCACAGCGCGCCTGAACTGACGGATGTGACTCCGCCGCGACCCGACCCGCCACCGGCTCAGTGGAAGAAGTGGCGCGTCCCGGTCAGGTACATGGTGATGCCGGCCTGCGTCGCCGCCTCGACCACCTCCTGGTCGCGTACGGATCCACCCGGCTGTACCACGGCACGGACTCCCGCCTGGGCCAGCACGAGCAGCCCGTCCGGGAACGGGAAGAACGCGTCCGACGCCGCCACCGAGTCGGCTGCGCGGACGCCGGCGCGGCTGACCGCGAGGCGGGCGGAGTCGACCCGGTTGACCTGGCCCATGCCGACGCCGACCGTCGCACCGTCCGTGGCGAGCAGGATCGCGTTGGACTTCACCGCCCGCACGGCCCTCCACGCGAAGCCGAGGTCGGCCAGGGTGGCCTCATCGACGCTGTCGCCGGTGACCAGCTGCCACTGGTCGGGCGCGTCACCGGGGGCGTCGACGGCGTCGCTCAGCTGGACGAGCATCCCGCCGGACACCGGGCGGGTCTCGACACCCTTGCGGGCGGCCGGCTCGCAGCGCAGGAGGCGGATGTTCTTGCGGGTCGCCAGTGCCTCGACCGCGCCGTCCTCGTACGCGGGGGCCACGACCACCTCGGTGAACACGTCGGCCACCTGGGTCGCCATCGCCAGGCTCAACGGCCGGTTGACCGCGATCACCCCGCCGAACGCCGACACCGGGTCACAGGCCTGCGCCTTCGCGTGCGCCTCGGCGACGTCACGGCCGATCGCGACGCCGCAGGGGTTGGCGTGCTTGATGATGGCCACCGCGGGCTCGTCGAAGTCGTACGCGGTGCGGCGCGCGGCATCGGTGTCGACGTAGTTGTTGTACGACATGGCCCTTCCGTGCAGCTGATCGGCGGCCGCCAGGCCACCGCCCTCGCTGTCGGCGTACAGCGCCGCCGGCTGATGCGGGTTCTCGCCGTAGCGCAGCACCGACTGGCGGCGGTAGGTCGCGCCGGCGAAGGTCGGCCACAAGACCTCGTCGTCGGCTGCGAGCTCGCGGGCACACCACTCCGCGACCGCCACGTCGTAGGCCGCGGTGTGAGCGAACGCCTGGGCAGCCAGGCGGCGCCGTTGCTGCAGCGTGAACCCGCCGGCGCGCACGGACTCCAGTACCTCCTCGTACGTCGTGGGCGAGGTCACCACGGCCACCGACGGGTGGTTCTTGGCGGCCGCTCGCACCATCGAGGGACCACCGATGTCGATCTGCTCCACGCACTCGTCGGCAAGGACCCCGGAGGCCACCGTCTCGGTGAACGGGTACAGGTTGCCGACCACCAGGCCGAACGGCTCGATGTCGAGCTCGACGAGCTGCGCGCGGTGGGACTCCCGTCGCAGGTCGGCGAGGATCCCGGCGTGTACCCGCGGGTGCAGCGTCTTGACCCGGCCGTCGAGGCACTCGGGGAACCCGGTGAGCTCCTCGACCTGGGTGACGGGCACACCTGCGGCGGCGATCCGGGCTGCGGTCGAGCCGGTGGACACGATCGACACGCCAGCCTCGTACAGCCCCCTGGCGAGCTCCTCCAGCCCGTTCTTGTCGTACACCGAGATCAGCGCCCGCATCACAGGGACGCGCTGTACCGGGTCACGTGGCGCAGAGATCATCCTCCGACCCTCACCTTCCTGCCGTCGATGCGGTAGCCGTCGCGCAGCATGCAGCCCACGGTGTCCACGAGCATGGTGCGTTCGCTGGTCTTGATGCGCTCGTGCAGAGTCTGCGCCGTGTCGTCGACATCCACGGGCACGGCGACCTGCGCCACGATCGGGCCGGTATCGACCCCGGCGTCGACCACGAACAGCGTCGCGCCACTGACCCGTACGGCGTGCGTGACGGCGTCTCGCGGAGCGTGCACGCCGGGGAAGGAGGGCAATAGCGCCGGGTGCGTGTTGAGGACCCGACCGTCGAAGCGGGACAGCACCGCGGGGCCGGTGAGCTTCATGAAGCCGGCAAGCACGACCAGGTCGGGCTGGTACGAGGCGATCCGGTCGGCGAGGCTGACGTCCCAGTCCGCACGGGTCGGATGGTTCGCCAGCTCGCACACGAACGTATCGACCCCTGTCCGCTGTGCGCGGGCCAGTCCCTCGACGGCCGGCCGGTCAGCGCCCACCGCGACGACGCGGACGCCGTAGGCCGGTCGGCCACACGCGTCGAGCAGCGCCTGCAGGGTGGTGCCGGCTCCGGAGACGAGCACCACGAGCCGGGCGGACCGATGGCTCACCGGGGCGAAGCTAGGTGGCACCTGGGGCACTCTCGTCGAACGGTGGAGGGGCCCGGCAAGGATAGCGGCCGCCTGGCGACCTTCGGACAGGCGTCTCAGGCCCGGCCGACCAGGCGCATGACCACGCCTCCGACGACACCACCGACACCCAACGAGGCGATCGAGACCAGGAGGATCTCGACTGCGGGGGCACCGACCTCGGCCATGCGCCCCGGCCCCACGGCGCCTCCGGCACACAGCACAACGGCAGCGACCAGCAGACCGGCGAGCACACCGGCCACACCGCCGCGGCCGGCGGCCCGGTCGATGCCCAGCACCGGCATGGAGCGCGCGGCTACCGCACCCGCGACCAGGCCGGCGAGCACCGGCAGGGCCGCCAGCGCCGAGACCAGGACGGGCTGAGCGCCTGGTCCGGGAACGGCTGCGAGCCACGGGATCGCCGGCAGCGGACCGACGGACACCGAGGTCAGGGTGATCGTGGACGCGGCTCCGACCGTGGCACCAGGACCGAGCACGACGGCTACTGCCAGCAGCACCACGTTGGGCAGCACGGCCAGGCACAGCACGACGAGCAGCGCACCGCCGAGCAGGCCCGGGTCGAGCGACCCGAATATCTGGCGCAGTGCCTCGACCTGGATCCCGAGCAGCGCAGCGAGCACGATCGAGACGCTCCCGAGCAGCACCAACACACCGACCGCCGAGCCTCGCAACACAGGGAGCGCGACCGCAGGCAGGCGGTCGGTCAGGTCCGACGTGCAGCCGCTCCCCTGCGCGGCTCCGACGGCGGACACGGCGATCGCCAGGCCGGCCGTGACCGGCGGACCACGCAGCAGTCCCACGTCGGCCGGCCCGCCGGCACTGAGCACCGCGACCGCCAGCACCACCGCCGAGTACGCCACCGCGCACGAACCGGCGACGACGCTCAGCTGCCCAGGGCGGACCGTACGCGAGGTGCGTGCAGCCCACGATGACGCACGGACGAGCAGCCACCCCGCTACCAGAGTCAGGCCGAGCGGGACCATCGCGATCCGGGAGGTACCCACGGTGATCTCGTGACCGTGGCCGAGCAGCCAGCCGACCAGCCCGCTGCGCAGGGCACCACCGAAGGAGCCGCCGTCACCGCTGAGCCACACCAGGACGGCAAGGCCGGCACAGGCGACGGCTCCCGCGGCTGCCGCCGCGAGGCCGGCAACGAGCCCGGTGAGCCACCCAGGGGGAGCGACGCCTCCGCTACCGCCCGGCGTACGGACGTCGAGGCGCTGGAGCTGGTCAGTCATCACCAGCCATGGTCACAGGCAGGTCCGCCTCGACAACGCAGGCTCGCCGTCCACCGGACGGATCGACCGAGACGGCGCCTGTTGGGCTGAGCGTGGCCCGTCGTCTACCGTCGATGTCATGACACGGGTCGACGAGTTCGACGCCTTCTACGACGGCTCGCGTCGTCACGTCCTCCACCTCGCGTACGCCTTCACCGGTGACCTCGCCGCGGCGGTGGCAGCCACCCAGGACGCCTACGCCCACGCCTGGCAGCACTGGGGCAGGCTGCACAGAGCAGACCCACTGGACGTCGTACGGCCGGCGGCGCTGCACCTGGCAGGGCTGCGTCACCACGCGCACCTGGTGAGGCGCAAGCCGCCTGCGGATGCCGACGGTGAGCTGATCACGGCGCTGGGGGCATTGTCCGGTGCCGGGCGACGGCTGGTGCTGCTGCACTCGATCGGCCGGCTGGACCTGTCGCAGGCAGCTCGTGAGGTCGGGATCACCGGCGACCTGGCTGTCCGCGACACGGACGCGGCGGTCCAGCAGCTCGAGACGTCGCTGGGCACCGGGGTAGACGGCGTCATCCGGCGTCTGGAGGCCATGCACAGGCTCAGCGACGTGGCGCCGATGCCTCGGGCAAGCATCATCCGCCGCACCGGTGGACGACGTCACCGTCGCAACACCGCCGCCGCGGTCGCCGTGTGTGCCGTCGCGTTGGTCGGGGTCGGTGTCGTCGTCACCGCGCCGGCTGCCGAGACCGGCAAACACCAGCAGCGGGTGATGGCCGAGGAACCACCAGCCGTGCCGCGGGAACCACTCGGTCCGCGGGCGTCGCTGGACCAGCTGCTGGGCACGGTCAACGTCGGCTCGCTGGACACCCGCACCGACTGGGTCGAGACCGGCGCGTCCGACGACCCCACCGTGCAGGCGCCGTTGACCAGCTGCGCCGGGGGTCGCTACGCCAGCCCACGGCCCGAACAGGGTCTGGCCCGTACCTTCGTGGGCGAGCGCAGGAAGGACGAGACGGTCGTGCAGTCGGTCGAGGTCTCCGGCTCGAAGCAGGCCGCACGCGCGGCGTTCCGGACCAAGGAACGGTGGTACGCCGGCTGTCAGGCGCCACGTGTCCAGCTCATGCAGGCGTACACCGCCGAGCGCGACAACGCCTCCGTGTCGATGCTGTCCATGCGCGTGTGGTCCGAGCCGGTCCGGACCATGACCGTGGGCGTGGCACGGTCAGGCTTCCTGACGACGACACTGGTGCACGAGGTCGACGGACGGCGCGGAATCGACATCGGCGCCTTCAACACCAGCCTGAGCATCGCGGTCACGCGGCTGTGCCGGACCACCCGCGCGTCGTGCTCGCACAGTCAACCTCCTCGTCCCGTCCCACCCCCGCGGACCGGCGAGGGCAGCGGGTTCCTCGGCGTCGTCGACCTACCACCGGTGGCCGATATCACCAAGGCGTGGGCGGGCACCGAACCGGGCCGGGTGACGCCCAACAGTGCTGCCACGGCGTGTGAGGCTGCCGAGTTCACCGGCGAGGACATCGAGCTGGCCCGCGGGCGCACGTACGTCGTCCCGGAGGCTGAACAGCTTCCGACGACGTTCGGCATCGACGAGACCATCGGGCGTTTCACATCGCGCCGGGCTGCGGCGGAGTTCGTCCGGCGGGTGTCCCGGGACGTCGAGAGCTGCGAGGAGGAGAACCTGGCCGCCAAGGTGTCCGACGCTTCCCTCGCGCGCGCCGGCGAGGTGCTCGCGACCAGGTGGAAGTTGCTGTTCGACCTGAACCAGAACAGGTCGGTGACGTACCGGATGGGACTCGTCCGCAACGGCAGTCGGGTCGCGCAGCTGCGCTTCTCACCGACCGGACGCTACGACATCGACGACGCGACGTTCGAGCAGCTGCTGCTGCGCGCCGGGCAGCGGCTCGGGGAGCTGCCGGACGGGGCGCCCGGCTCAGCCGCCTCATCGGCTGCGGTGGATGAGCGAGGGGGTCCCCTGCGCCGATAGGTGTGCCGCAGGGGTCCCCGTCGCCAACTCTGGGTGGCCGTGATCCTCCCCGTGAGGCTTACAGGGACTCGACAATCCCGCGCATCAGGCGGGCGGTCTCCGACGGCGTCTTGCCGACCTTGACGCCGGCGGACTCCAGAGCCGTCTTCTTCGCCTCGGCCGTGCCGGAGGAGCCGGAGACGATCGCGCCGGCATGGCCCATCGTCTTGCCCTCCGGGGCGGTGAAGCCTGCCACGTACGCGACGACCGGCTTGGTCACGTGCGTGCTGATGTAGTCGGCCGCCCGTTCCTCGGCGTCGCCACCGATCTCGCCGACCATGATGACCGCCGCAGTGTCCGGATCGTTCTCGAAGGCCTCGAGGCAGTCGATGTGGGTCGTGCCGATGATCGGGTCGCCGCCGATGCCCACCGCGCTGGTGAAGCCGATGTCGCGCAGCTCATACATCAGCTGGTACGTCAGCGTGCCGGACTTCGACACCAGGCCGATCCGGCCGGCGTCGCTGATGTTCGCCGGGATGATGCCGGCGTTCGACTGGCCCGGGCTGATCACGCCGGGACAGTTCGGGCCGATGATCCGCGTGCTGCCTGAGGCCTGGGCCGCGGCGAAGAACGCAGCCGTGTCGTGCACCGGCACACCCTCGGTGATGACCACGACGAGCTCCAAGCCCGCCTCGATGGCCTCCAGCACGGCGTCCTTGGTGAAGGCCGGCGGCACGAAGACGACGGACACGTTGGCGCCGGTGGCCTCGACCGCCTCCGTCACCGTGCCGTACACGGGCTGGCTGACGCCGTCGAAGTCGACGGTGGTGCCGGCCTTGCGGGCGTTGACGCCGCCCACGATCCGGGTGCCGGAGGCCAGCATCCGGGTCGTGTGCTTGACGCCCTCGGAGCCGGTCATGCCCTGGACGATGACCGTGGAGTCCTTGTTCAAGAAGATCGACATCTGTAGTCCCTACTTCTGTAGTTCTTAGGGCGCAGCCAGCTCGGCGGCCCGGCGCGCGGCGCCGTCCATGGTGTCGACCAGCGTGACCAACGGGTGGTCGGCCTCGGCGAGGATCGCCCTGCCCTGCTCGACGTTGTTGCCGTCCAGCCGCACGACCAGTGGCTTGGTGGCGGTGTCGCCGAGCATCTCCAGCGCGTGCACGATGCCGTCGGCGACCGCGTCGCACGCGGTGATGCCGCCGAACACGTTGACGAAGACACTCTTGACCTGGTCGTCGCCGAGGACGATGTCGAGGCCGGCCGCCATGACCTCCGCGCTGGCGCCGCCGCCGATGTCGAGGAAGTTGGCCGGTTTCTGACCGCCGAACTCCTCGCCCGCGTACGCGACGACGTCCAGCGTCGACATGACCAGGCCCGCACCGTTGCCGATGATGCCCACCGAGCCGTCCAACTTGACGTAGTTGAGGTCCTTGGCCTTGGCCTTGGCCTCGAGCGGGTCGGCGGCTTCCTTGTCCTCGAGCTCAGCGTGGTCGGTGTGCCGGAAGTCGGCGTTCTCGTCCAGCGTTACCTTGCCGTCGAGCGCTTCGAGGGTGCCGTCCCCCAGTCGGACCAGCGGGTTGACCTCGACCAGGCTCGCGTCCTCCTCGATGAAGACCTTCCAGAGCGCCTGCACCATCTCCACCGCCTGCTCGGCGACCTCGGCGGGGAACTTTGCCGTGGTGACTATCTCGCGTGCCTTCGCCCCGTCGACACCCGTACCGGCGTCGATCGACACCTTGGCCACCGCGTCCGGGTTGGTGTGCGCGACCTCCTCGATCTCGACTCCCCCCTCGACGCTGGCGATGCACAGGTAGGACCGGTTGGACCGGTCCACCACGAAGGAGAAGTAGTACTCCGCGGCGATGTCTGCCGTCGGGGCGACCAGGACACGGTGCACCGTGAGGCCCTTGATCGTCATGCCGAGGATGTCCTGCGCGTGGGCGTACGCCTCGTCCGGGTTCTGCGCGAGCTTCACACCGCCGGCCTTGCCGCGACCACCGGCTTTGACCTGCGCCTTGACGACGACGCGGCCACCGAGCTCCTCGGCGCCTGCCCTCGCCTCCTGCGGTGTCGTCGCGACCACGCCGAGGGTCACGGGGACATCGTGCTTCGCGAAGAGCTCCTTCGCCTGGTACTCCATCAAGTCCACAGCGGTTGCCATCCTTCGTCGCTCGACCGGGGGGTTCGGGAGCGCGCCACGGGGCGTGGCGCGATTGGACTCTAGCCCTGATCCGTGTGCTACGGACAACTAGGGTGAGCCGGACCACGAACCAGGGGGTGACCCCGTGCAGACCTTGCGAGCCCGTTCCGGCCACATCACGCTGTCGGTACGGGTGCATGCCGGCTGCGAGGACGACGCCCCTACGGTGCTGCTGCTGCACGGCTATCCGGACACGCAACGGATGTGGGACCCCGTCGTACGAGTGCTGAACCGCGAGCACCGACTGGGGGTGGTGACGTACGACGTCCGCGGAGCCGGCGCGTCGACCACACCCGCACGCAGGGCCGACTACGTCAGCGAGCGCCTGGTGGACGATCTGGTCGCCGTGATGGACCGCACGATGCCGGACCGGACCCCGATCCACCTGGTGGGCCACGACTGGGGATCGGTCCAGCTATGGGACGCGGTGACGACCGAGGAGGTCGACGTGCGGCTGCGGGGCCGGATCGCCTCGTTCACCTCGATCTCGGGTCCCGGACTCGACTACGTCGCCTACGCCCTGCGCCGGGCCCGCGCCGAACGCGACCGGTCGTTGCTGTCGGCCCAGGCCAGGCGCTCGTGGTACGTCTACGCCTTCCACCTGCCGTGGCTGCCCGAGCTCGTCTGGAAGCACCAGAGCCAGCGGCTGCGGGCGCGGCTGAACCGGGCCGAGCGGATGGCCGACGGGCACTGGGCGGATACGCTGGCCGACGACGGCGCCCACGGGCTGAACCTGTACCGGGCCAACGTGCGCCAGCGGATCCGACGTCCGCGTCCGGGCCGGACGCGGGTGCCCGTGCAGCTGGTGGTCCCCGAGCTCGACAACGTCGTCCTGCCGACGCTGTACCGGTACCTCGAGGAGCTGGTGCCGGACCTCACCCGGGTCGACGTCCGAGCCGGGCACTGGCTGCCTCGGCAGGAGCCGGACCTGGTGGCCGGCCTCGTCGCCGACCACGTCCGCCGACACTGCTGAGCAACGAGAGGGCGCTCGCAGGCCCGGCGGGGGCGGTCAGGTCAGGCCGGGATCGGCAGCGGCCGAGGCGTCGGCTACGTGCTCGTCGACCCACGCCGCGATCTCGCTGGTCGTCGCTCCGGGAGTGAATACCCTGGCGACACCTGCCTCCCGCAGGGGCTCGAGGTCGTCGTCGGGGATGATGCCGCCACCGAAGACGACGATGTCGCTCGCATCACGCTCAGCGAGCAGAGCCAGGACCGTGCGGAACTGGGTCATGTGCGCACCGGAGAGGACGGAGAGCCCGATCGCGTCCGCGTCCTCGGCGATGGCGGTCTCCACGATCTGTTCGGCCGTCTGGTGCAGGCCGGTGTAGATCACCTCGTTGCCGGCGTCGCGCAGGGCCCGCGCCACGACCTTGGCACCCCGGTCGTGCCCGTCCAACCCGGGCTTGGCGACCACGATCCTCTTCGGCATGTGCGTTCCTCCACGAGTCATGTTCGGCCATCGGGACCAGCCCGGCGCACGGTCGGTGAGGTTGCATAGTCTCCCGTCCGCACCCGGAGGTGCCTAGTGTCCTCGCATCCTGCTCCACGGCGCCGCGCCGACCGTACCGACCGCGCAGCTGCCCGCAGGTCGCTGGGGCGAGACGAGCTCATACTGGGCGACGTTCCACACCGGCCTCGACTTCGCTGCCGCCGCCGGCACACCTGTCGTGTCCGTCGCTCGTGGGACTGTCACGTTCGTCGGTCACGAGGACGCCTACGGCAACAAGACCGAGGTCACCTTGGACGACGGCACAGTCATCTGGTACGCAGACGGTCAGCACCGGTGATGTCGTGGAACCCGGCGAGCTGATCGGCTACGTCGGCTCGACCGGCAACGTCACCGGGCCGCACCTGCACTTCGAGGTACGTCTGGCCGACGGCAGTGACCGTGGTCAGGACGTGGACCCGTTCGGCGCGTTCAGCGCGCACGGCGTCTGGCCCTGAGCCCCACCACGACGTACGCGTAGAACTCACGGATGGGCGGGATGGAACTCACGGATGGGCGACGTTAGATCTTCTCCAGCGGCGCGTAGCGCAGCAGCAGCCGCTTGACCCCCTCGGAGCCGAAGTCGACGGCGGCGACCGCCTGGTCACCGACCCCCTGCACGGACACCACGGTGCCCATGCCGAAGCTGTCGTGCACCACCCGGTCCCCACCGGCGAGTGAGGGGACCGCCCGCTGGGGGGCGGCGCTGCTGCGCGTCGGCAGCCGCCGTGCGGACGTCGACCACGAGGACGCCGGTGAACCGCGGGTGGACGGGCCCGACCAGGACGTCGAGGCGTCCTCGGTACGGCGCCAGTCGAGCAGCTCGTCGGGCAGCTCATCGAGGAACCGTGAGGCCGGGTTGTGCATGGGTGCACCCCAGGCCGATCTGACCTGCGCCCGCGAGACGTACAACCGCTGCCGTGCCCGGGTCACCCCGACATAGGCGAGCCGACGCTCCTCCTCCAGTTCCTTGGGATCGCTCATCGAACGCTGGTGCGGGAAGATCGCCTCCTCGAGTCCGCTGAGGAACACCACGGGGAACTCCAGCCCCTTGGCCGTGTGCAGCGTCATGAGCGTGACGACGCCGTCGCCCCCGTCGCTGTCGGGGATCTGGTCGGCGTCGGCGACCAGGGCGACGCGCTCGAGGAATGCCGCCAACGATCCCGGCCGCAGCCCCAGGTCGAGGGTCTCCTCGTCGGCTGAAGCATCGCCCTCCGGGTCATCGGCGGCTTGCCTGACCACCTCGACCGCCGAATCGTGCGCGACGTCCGCCTCCGCGACGAACTCGCGCGCCACCGCCACGAGCTCGGCGAGGTTCTCGACACGGGTCTCGTCCTGCGGGTCGTCGGACTCCTCGAGCTCGTCGACGTACCCGCTGCGCGCGAGCACCGCCTCCAGCACCACGTCGGCGGGCTCGCCGGCCTCGGCCATCGCGGCGAGCTCCTCCATCATCGTCACGAACGCTGCGATCGCCTTGAGCGAGCGGGTGGCCAGACCTGGCGCTTCCTGGGCGCGCTGCAGACCCTGCCAGAAGGTGATCCGTTCGCGCGTGCAGAACGCCTCGACGCAGGCCTCGGCGCGGTCGCCGATGCCCCGCTTGGGTACGTTGAGGATGCGACGCAGCGACACCATGTCGGCCGGGTTGATCAGTGCCCGCAGGTACGCGAGCGCGTCCTTGACCTCCTTGCGCTCGTAGAAGCGCACGCCGCCGACGACCTTGTAGGGCAGGCCGACCCGGATGAAGACCTCCTCGAAGACGCGTGACTGCGCGTTGGTCCGGTAGAAGACCGCGACGTCGGCTGGGCGCGCCGTGCCCTGGTCGTGCAGGGTGTCGACCTCGTCGGCGACGAACTGCGCCTCGGCGTGCTCGTCCTCGGCGACGTACCCAACCACCCGCTCGCCGTCACCCGCGTCGGACCAGAGGTTCTTGGCACGCCGACCTGTGTTGCGGCTGATGATGGCGTTGGCGGTGGACAGGATCGTCTGCGTGGAGCGGTAGTTCTGCTCGAGCATGACTGTCGCGGAGCTCGGGAAGTCGGACTCGAACTCCAGGATGTTGCGAATGCTGGCACCCCGGAAGGCGTAGATCGACTGGTCGGAGTCCCCCACGACCATGAGCTCGGCAGCCTGCACCTGCTCGGCCTTGGTCGACGGCGCGCACAGCTCGCGGACCAGCGCGTACTGGGCGTGGTTGGTGTCCTGGTACTCGTCGACCAGCACGTGCCGGAACCGTCTGCGGTACGTCTCGCGTACCTCGGGGAACGCCTGGAACAGGTGGACCGTCAGCATGATCAGGTCGTCGAAATCCAAGGCGTTGGCCTCGTGCAGGCGCTGTTGGTACAGGCGGTACGCCGAGGCGTACGTCTCCTCCAGGCCGTTGCTCGCCCGGCGGGCGGCCTCCTCGTGGTCGCGCAGCTCGTTCTTGTGGTTGCTGATCCAGTTCAGGATCGCCCGCGGGTTGTGCTGCTTGGGGTCGATGTCGAGGTCGCGACAGACGAGCGTCACCAGCCGCCGGGAGTCGGCCGCGTCGTAGATCGAGAACGTCGACTTGTAGCCGAAGCTGGCGATCTCCTTGCGCAGCATGCGTACACAGGCGGAGTGGAACGTCGAGACCCACATGATGCGCGCGCGGTTGCCGACCAGCGCGGCCACCCGTTCGCGCATCTCCGCGGCGGCCTTGTTGGTGAACGTGATCGCCAGGATCGAGCCGGGGTGGGCCTTGCGTTGGGAGATGGTCCAGGCGATCCGACGCGCCAGCACCCGGGTCTTGCCGGAACCGGCGCCGGCCACCACGAGCAGCGGACCGCCCTCGTGGGTGACGGCGTCGCGTTGGCGCGCGTTCAGCCCGTCGAGCAGCTCCTCGCGGGAGGTGCCGGAGCGCTGGTCGGCGGGATTGGGCGCGTCGAACCCGGGCACGGGGAACAGCGTGGCAGCGCCGGGCGCGGTGGTGGGCGATGCGGTCGGTGTCGTCATCGGGGTCCAGCCTACGGCGGGGGACCGACGGTTCTGTGCCCCACGCGGGACCGGCCGTGACCGACGGGACGACCGAGGGTACGAACGGCTCGGCGGATGTCTCGCCGACTTACGAGCAGGTGTCAACGGTGCTCGAGCGGGTCAACATCTTCTCGGAAGTCGACGGTCGACCACGGCCGGAAGCCGGCGTTCCGAAGCGACCTCAGGTGCCGCCCCGCGAACGCCAGCCCCGCTCGAACGGCAGCCGCCAGGCGCTCGGCGCGATCAGCTGGTGGATCGCGTTCGGCCCCCACGATCCCGGGGCGTACGAGCGCACCGGCGCCGGGTCGGCCAGCAGCGGACGGGATAGGTCCCAGAGCCGCTCGACGCCCTCGGCGGTGGTGAACAGCGTGTGGTCACCGCGAATGGCGTCGTGGATGAGCCGCTCGTACGCCTCGAGCACGGCGTCACCACGGCCGGTCTCCTCCATCGCGAACTGCAGGCTCAGCTTGTCCAGCTTCATCCCGGTCCCCGGACGCTTGCCGTAGAAGGACAGCGACAGCTTGCTCGCCTCGGCCAGGTCGAACGTGAGGTGGTCCGGCCCGTGGGCGCCGACGCCCGACCCGGCCGGGAACATGCTCTTGGGAGGCTCCCGGAAGGCGATCGAGATGATCCGCGCACCTTCGGCCATCCGCTTGCCCGTCCGCAGGAAGAAGGGCACGCCCGCCCAGCGCCAGTTATCGATCTCGGCCCGCAGCGCCACGAAGGTCTCGGTGTCGGAGTCCGGTGCCACTCCCTTCTCGTCCCGGTAGCCGAGGTACTGCCCGCGTACGACGTGCTGCGGCTCGATCGGCTTCATCGAGCGGAAGACCTTGTTCTTCTCCTCGCCGATCGGCTCGGGCGCCAGCGCCGTCGGCGGCTCCATCGCCATGAACGCCATCACCTGGAACAGGTGCGTGACCACCATGTCCTTGTACGCGCCCGTCGCCTCGTAGAAGCCGGTACGGCCGTCCAGCGCCAGGGTCTCGGGCACGTCGATCTGGACGTGCTCGATGTGGTTGCGGTTCCAGATCGGCTCGAACAGGCCGTTGGCGAACCGGAACGCCAGGATGTTCTGCGCCGCCTCCTTGCCCAGGAAGTGGTCGATCCGGAAGATCTGCTCCTCCCCGTAAGTCTCGTGCAGCTCGTCGTTCAGAGCCACCGCCGAGGCCAGATCGGTGCCGAACGGCTTCTCCATGATGATCCGGGACCGTTCGACCAGGCCGGCCTCGTCGAGGGTCCGTACGACACCCAGGGCGGCCTTTGGCGGGACCGACAGGTAGTGCAGTCGCCGGGACTCGCCGCCGAGCTCGGACTCGGCCGCCTTCACCCGCGCCGCGAGCGCCTGCGGGCCGGCCGACTGCGCGACGTAGCCCAGCAGCGAGCCGAAGGCCTGCCACTGCTCCTCGCCCACCGGCTGGCTGAACTCCTCGCACGCCTGGCGCGCGAGCTCAGTGAACCCCTCGTCGTCCAGGTCCTCGAGCGAGGTGCCGACGATGCGGCACTCGGGCAGCAGACCGGCCTGGAGGAGGTGCAGCAGGCCGGGCAGCAGCTTGCGCCTGGCCAGGTCGCCGGTGGCACCGAAGAGGACGATGACGTGGGGTTCGACGGCCGTGCCTGTCGTCGTGCCAGAATCGGAGTCCGCGGTCTGTTCGAGGGTCACGACGTCGACTTTCGCACTGATCGGTCGCGGATGCACCACCTCGAGCCCCGGGACCTTGGTCGGCCAGCCGCTTGACCGCACTTTTGTAGTGCCACATACACTACACTGACTGCGACAAACGGGGATGACATGGAGCCGAACGAGGCATGGAAGTATGTGGTCGTGATCGGCGGCGGTCTGCTGATCGGTTTCAGCCAGTGGTTCTGGCTGGCTTGATGTCCGTGCTCTTCGATGGAAAGCCCCGGCCCGACGTCGCGCCCGTGGCCCGCCGGCTGGCCGGGAGGACCGCCACATGACACTGCTCAGCATCGACCCGGCCAGCGAGACGCCTCCGTACGAGCAGGTGCGCACCCAGATCGCCGCCATGGCCGCGGACGGCGAGCTCGCGGCCGGGCAGAAGCTGCCCACGGTCCGTCAGCTCGCCGCCGACCTCGGCCTGGCGACCAACACCGTGGCGCGTGCCTACCGCGAGCTCGAGACCGACGGAGTGATCGCGACGCAGGGGCGGCGCGGCACGTTCGTCGCCAGCTCGCTGCTGGACTCCGGCGCGCAGGGTACGGACGTACGTACCGCCGCGGAGGCATACGCGAGCACCGCCCGACGGCGCGGCCTCTCACTGGCCGAGACCACCCGATTGGTGGAGAGCGCCTGGTCGCGCGGCGCCCGCCCGGCGGCCGACTGAGGAAATGCAGGCCGAGGAATGCCGGTGGGGTCCCCCATGCCAAGCCTATTGGCACCGGGGACCCCCTCGCTCACTGGTGCACCGAGCCGGCTCAGGCGGCCGGCCGCCGCAGCTCGCCGGCCGCCCACCACTCCGCCGCGTTCAGCGCGGTGTCGGGCATGTCGGCGAACACTCCGTCGATGCCGATGCCGAAGAACACCTTGTACTCGCCGAACGCGTCACCCTTGGCGTTCGGGTCACCACCGACCCGGAAGTCCGCCGGCAGGAACTGGTTCTCGTCCCGGAAGGTGTACGGCATGACCTCCAGGCCGGCTGCGTGCGCGTCGTCGACCACGTCGGTCGGCTCGAGGAGGTAGCTGTTGGCGTCGCGCGGGATCAGGACGTTCTTGTCCGGGCCGAGCACGTCGGCGTACCGGGCGATCCGGCGCAGCCCTCGTGGGGTCACCATGTCCTCGTACGTTCGCGGCTTCCCGGACTCGACGAAGTCGTACGGTGCGCCCGAGCTGCCGATCAGCTGCAGGATCCCGACCCGGCTGCGGCGTGCGAACTGACGGATGTTCGACACCTCGAAGGACTGCACGAGCACCTCGGAGCGGCGCCGGTTCAAGCCGGCACGGCGCAGCGCCCTCAGCAGCGGCTCCTCCAGGCTGAGGCCGATGGAGTCGAAGTACGTCGGATGCTTGGTCTCCGGCGCCACCCCGATCGTGCGTCCGGTCCGCTCGCTCGCGGAGACGGCCAGCTTCAGCACCTGGCGGAACGTGGGGACCTGGAAGCGGCCGTCGTAGCGGGTGTTGCCGGGACGGACGCCGGGCAGCCGTTCGACCGCCCGCAGCGTCTTGAGCTCGCGCAGCGTGAAGTCCTCGGTGAACCAGCCGGTGACCGAGACGCCGTCGATGGTCTTGGTCGTGTGCCGGTCGGCGAACTCGGGGTGATCGGCCACGTCGGTGGTGGTGCTGATCTCGTTCTCGTGGCGCGCGACCAGCACGCCGTTCTTGGTCGAGACCAGGTCCGGCTCGATGTAGTCGGCGCCGAGGCGGATCGCGAGCTGGTAGGACTCGAGGGTGTGCTCGGGCCGGTAGCCGCTGGCGCCCCGGTGGCCGATCACCAGAGGTCTGTCGGGGGAGTCGTGTGAGGCAGCGGCCGCGGTCCGGTTGGGTTGCGCCGGGGCGGCGAGCGACGTGGCAGCGGGGACCAGCGACAGAGTCGTGGCCGTGGTCAAGGTGGTAGCGAGCAGCAGTGCTGCCCGGCGGCGTACGCGTGAGCGAGAGATCGTCATGGTGGAAGTTCATGCCCCGTGTGGGACTTTTCCACACCTGCTGGGTGTCACGACGGTGGCCGGTACGCCAACAGCTCCGGAAATGAGCGAGCGGCGGATCAGATCAGGCGTCGCTCGTTGGCCCAGCGGGTCAGCTCGTGTCGTGAGCTCAGCTGCAGCTTGCGCAGCACGCTGGACACGTGCGTCTCCACGGTCTTGACCGAGATGAACAGCTCCTTGGCTACTTCCTTGTACGCGTACCCGCGGGCGATCAGACGCATGACCTCCTTCTCGCGGCCCGAGAGTCGGTCGAGGTCCTCATCGACCTCGGCGACCGCGATGGAGCCGGAGAACGCATCCAGGACAAAGCCGGCGAGGCGGGGCGAGAACACGGCGTCCCCGTCTGCCACCCGGTTGATCGCGGCCACCAGCTCGGGACCGGTGATGCTCTTGGTGACGTAGCCGCGTGCACCGGCCCGGATGACGGCGATGACGTCGGCGGCGGCGTCACTGACCGACAGGGCCAGGAACCGGGTCTCCGGCGACGTGGCCAGCACCCGGCGGGCCACCTCGGCGCCGCCGCCGCCGGGTAGGTGCACGTCGAGCAGCACGACGTCGGGTGGGTGCCGCAGGATCATCCGCACCGCGGAGTCGACGTCGGCGGCCTCACCCAGCACACGGACCTGCGCGCCGATCTCGGCGATCACCCCGGCCCGGAACATCTGGTGGTCGTCGACCACCACGACGCTGCGCTGCGTACCGACCCCGCCGCTCGCGGTGACCGGTGGTGCCCCGTTCACCGCGTCACGGCCAGCCGGACCTCGGTCCCGTCGCCCGGTGCGCTGCGGACCACGGCGGTGCCTCCGTGTCGTCGCATGCGCTCCATGATGGAGTGCCGCACTCCCCACCGGTCCGCAGGGACCGACTCGGGGTCGAACCCGACGCCCCGGTCCCGGACGAACAGCTCGACGGCGGACCCGGTCACCTCGACGTAGACGGCGACCTGATCGGTGCCCGAGTGCTTGGCCGCATTCACGATGGCCTCCCCCGTAGCGGCTACCAGTGCGCGGGTCCCGTCGACGAGGGGGACGTCACCGACACACACCACCTCTACCGACACGTCGTGCAGCTCCTCCACCTCGGCCGCGACCTCCAGCACAGCGGTACGCAGCGTCCGTTCGGCGGTCCGCTCGTCGTCGTACAGCCAATCGCGCAGCTCACGCTCCTGGCGCCGGGCCAGGCGGACGACCGCCTTCGGGTCGTCGGCGTTGCGCTGCAGCAGCGCCAGCGTCTGCAGCACCGAGTCGTGCAGGTGCGCCGCGACGTCGGCACGCTCCTGGCTACGGATGCGCTCACGGCGCTCGGTGGCGAGGTCCTGGACGAGCCGGCCGATCCACGGGCCGAGGACCAGAGCGATGCCGAGCACACCCAGCGCCGCTGCCACCAGGGCCGACAACAGTGTCGACAAGCCACCAGCCTGCGCCACCAGCAGGCTCACCGCCGTTCCTATCAGCAGCACCCCCGCCACCAGGCGCAGCAGGCCGGAACGTCCGCCGCTGCCGAGGATCAGGCCCACCACCGGCACCTCGGGCGAGTCCGAGGCCCACCGCTGCCGCTGCGCCTCGTCGGCCTGCCTCCACACCAGCGCGACACCGACCACAGCGATCGTCACCGGCCACAGGACCCGGTCGCCCAGGCCGAGCCCCAGGTCCTGCTGCACCAGCAGCACCCCGAAGCCGAGCGCGAGCAGTGCCACGGTCTGCCCCGTCTCGACCCGAGATCGTTGAGGGACGCCATGAGCGGTGTGGGCGTCGACGGGGACCGACTGCGGCAGGAACCGCCACAGCGCGGCGTAGACGATCACACCCAGGCCGGCGAACCAGCTCGTGACCACGAGCACGACGCGTACCCAGAAGACGTCCACGCGCACATGCTCGGCCAGCCCGGCCGCGACGCCGCCGACCATGCGGCCGTGCGTTGGCCGGTGGGCACGCCGGGGCGCCGGCGCGGACGGCGCGGCTTCGGGGTCGACGGTCGGCACGGAGGTCATCGCCCCGATCGTCACACGCCAGGATGTTGGTACGCCATCGGCGAGATCCCCGAGCCGTGGACCCGGTGACCGGTCAGGGGCTTCCCCGATGGTCAGGGGCGCCCTCACGGACCAGCATGGAGGCATGACACAACAGCAGGCCCCGGTGCCGCCCGCCGGCGGCAACGCCGAGGACGACTTCGACGCCCGACGGATCAAGGACGCCCCGCTGCGGATGCGCCGCAGCCTCCGCGACCGAAAGATCGCGGGGGTGTGCGGCGGGTTCGCACAGTACGCCCGTATCGACCCGGTGGTGGTGCGTGTGGTGGTCGCAGCCCTGACCGTCGTCGGCGGGGTGGGTGTCGTCCTGTACGCCGCGGGCTGGCTGCTGGTGCCGGAGGAAGGATCCGAGCGGGCGGTGGTGGACGGGCACCATGGACGCAACCACGGCGAGATGCGCCGGGTCGGCTGGGTGATCGCGGCGGTGCTCGCCTGCGCGGCCGTGCTCAGCAGCGGTCCGTGGTTCGGTCCTGGCGTCTGGTGGATCGGCTGGCCGCTGTGGCCGCTGCTCGCGGTGGTCGGCGTCGCCTGGTTCCTCCTCGCCCGAGCGGACCGCCCGAGGGCACAACCCGTCGCCGAGGCTGCCGGCTCCGGCAGCCACGACACGGGTCGGGTACCGCCGCAGGGGCCAGCCTCGTCGGACGTTCCACCGCCGCCCACCGCAGGGCGGTCACGAGGTGATGGTGTGCTGGCGGCCGTCACCACGGCCCTCGCGGTGATCGCCGTCGGCGTCCTCTGGCTGATCGAACGCACGGGCACAGGGCTCGAGCCCACCGCGTACGTCGCTGCCGTCGTGGCTGTCATCGGACTCGGCACGCTGATCGGCACGCGGTTCGGGAACGGCCGGTGGCTGGTGCCGCTCGGCGTCCTGGCCGTGCTCGTGCTGGCGGGGTCGACCCAGGTGCCCGTGTGGAGCGCCGGCGAGTACGACCTCGCACCCACCCGGGCCGCTGATGTGCCGCCCGGGTACGAGGTCGGCGCCGGACAGATCCAGCTGGACCTGACGGGGATCGAGGACATCGACCAGCTCGACGGGCGGACGCTGCACCTGGACATCGGGGCCGGGCGGATCCGCGTCGTGCTGCCCGAGGACCTCGGCGTCAACGTCGACGCCTCCTTGCTGCTCGGTGAGCTGAAGATCCTGGAACGCGAGTCGGCGGGTTTCGACAACGACCTGCTGGTCAGTGACAGCGACGACGGCGGCCCCGTGCTCCGGCTGGAGCTGGCCGGGTCCACTGGACAGATCGAGGTGAGCCGCTCATGACCCGGCATCCCGTGGACGCTGTCGCGCTCGTGTTCGGGCTGCTGTTCCTGGCCGTCGCCGGAGTGTGGCTGGCCCTGGAGACCACCTCGCTCAGCAGGGCCGATGTCGCCTGGGCCGCGCCTGTCGCGCTGATCGTCACCGGCACCGTGGGCGTGCTGGTCTCACTGCGTCGCTGATCGGCTCACGTCGAGGCCGCGCGGTGGCAACCGCTCCGAGCTGGATGTCGCGTCCGGGCTTACCCGCTCGTACCTCGCGCGACGCCCGTACCGCTCCGAGCGCCACCACGACCGGGTCTGCACTGCGGTGTCAGGGAAGTCGGTGAACACGCCGTCCACACCGGCGTCGAAGAACCGCTCGTACTCGACGAAGGCGTCACCCTTGGCGCGGGGTCCGTCGCCGCTGCGCAGGTCCTGGGGCAGGAAGCGGTTCTCGTCCCGCAGCGTCCACACGTGCACCTGCAGGCCGGTCCGGTGGGCGGCCTCGACCAGGCCGGCCGGGCCGGTGCACGGGCGACCGTCCGGCAGCACCAGGTCCTTGTGCACCCCGATCGCGCTGACGTACCCGGCCAGCTCCCGCAGACCCGAGGGCGTCAGCAGGTCGGCGTAGGACTGCTGCGCACCGGCATGGACGGCGTCGTACGGCTGACCCGAGGCGTCGACGAGCTGGACCAACGGCACCCGCGTGAGCAGGCTCAGTGCCCGCAGCTGCGTCACCTCCAGGCACTGCACGAACACCGGGGCGTTGGGGCGGTCGAGGTGGTGTCTCCGCAGCACGTCGACCAGCGGCTGCTGCATCCCCTGGCCGATGGAGGCGAAGTACGTCGGGTGCTTGAGCTCGGGATAGACGCCGATCGTCACGCCGCGCCGGGTGCCCTCGACCTCGGCCAGCGTGAGGATCTCGTCCAGGGTGGGGATCTCGAACCGCCCGTCGTAGCGCCGGTTGTCCGCACGCAACCTCGGCCTGCGCTCGGTGGCGCGCAGCGTCTTCAGCTCAGCGAGCGTGAGGTCCTCGACGAACCAGCCGGTGACCTCGCGGCCGTCGACCACCTTGCTGGCCCGGCGATGCGCGAAGCCGCGGTGCTCGGCGATGTCGGTGGTGTGGCCGAGCTCGTTCTCGTGCCGAGCGACGAGGATCCCGTCGCGGGTGCTGACCAGGTCGGGCTCGATGTAGTCGGCACCCATGTCGACGGCCAGCCGGTAGGCCGCCAACGTGTGCTCGGGGCGGTAGCCGCTCGCACCGCGGTGCGCGATGACGAGCGGTTCGCGGTAGCCGATCCAGTGGTCGGCCCCGACCCCGTCCCGGAGCGCGGGCGCGGTGTGCGCCGTCAGTGTCATGAGGCCAGCGAACCCTGCCGGACCGACCAGACGGTCGGGTACGAGTGGCTCGCCAGTGACACGCAGACGAACACTGGCCGACCGGTCAGCGGCCCGACGCACGGGGCTGGTGCTAATCCGTTGGCGTGTCGCCGGGTGTCATCCCTAGCCTGATGCTCGCCATGAAGTCCTTGCCGCTCGCCGACCCCGGGACACCGGACACCCGTTCCCCGACGCGGTACCTGGTGTGGATCACCCGCATCCAACCCCTGACAGTGAGCGCCGCGGTGCTCGCTGGGATCGTGTGGATGACCGCTCAGGCGCTGATGCCGGCGGTCATCGGCCGGGCTATCGACAGCGGTGTCACCGAGCGCGACGTCGGACAGCTGTGGTTCTGGGCCGGCCTGCTGCTCGTGGTCGGACTGACCCAGGCCGTCGCCGGCGTCGTGCGGCACCGGTTCTCGGTCACGCTGTGGCTGGACGCGTCGTTCCGCTCGGTGCAGCTCATCGGTCGCACCTCCGCACGCCTGGGCGCCGCATTGCCCAAGAAGGTGTCGACCGGTGAGGTCGTGAGCGTGGGAGCCAACGACATGGCCCAGATCGGCAACAGCGTGGACGCCCTCGGGCGTGCCGTGGGGTCGCTGGTGGCCTTCGTGGTGGTCGCGGTCATCCTGCTCAACACCTCGACGGTCCTCGGCCTGGTCGTGCTGCTGGGGGTCCCCCTGCTGCTCCTCGCCATCGGGCCGTTGCTCGCCCCGCTGCAGCAGCGCAACATGGCCGCCCGGGAGATGCAGGGCCAGCTCAACAACCTGGCCAGCGACATCGTGGCCGGGCTGCGGGTGCTGCGCGGGATCGGCGGCGAGGAAGTGTTCCACCGGCGGTACCGAGAGGAGTCCCAGCGGGTGCGGGCGGCCGGCGTACGTGTCGCGAAGCTGCAGTCGCTGCTCGACGCGGCGCAGATCCTGCTGCCCGGCGCGTTCGTCGTCGTGGTGGTCTGGCTCGGTGCCCGGCTCGCGGTGGACGGGGCCGTGACGCCCGGCGAGCTGGTGGCGTTCTACGGGTACGCCGCCTTCCTGGTGATCCCACTGCGCACGGCCACCGAGTTCGTCAACAAGGTGATCCGTGGCCGCGTCGCTGCCTCCCGACTGCTGGCCATCCTCGCCCTCCAGCCCGACTTCGAGGAGCCGGACGCGCCGGCCGCCGAGCCGCGCGGCAGCGTCCTCGTGGACTCCGGCTCCGGCTTCGTCGCGACTGCCGGGCAGCTCAGCGCCATCGTGTCCGAGCAGCCCGACCAGTCCGGAGCCGTCGCGGACCGTCTCGGCAAGTTCGCCCCCGGCCACGTCACGCTCGATGGGGTGCCACTGGCCGACCTGCCGACGCCGGTCGTCCGCCGTCGCGTCGTCGTCTCCGACACGGCGAGCACCTTGTTCTCCGGCACCCTGCGCTCCGAGCTCGACGTGCGTGGCGAGGCGACCGACGAGCAGCTCCAGGTCGCGCTGACCGCCGCCTCGGCCGACGACGTCCTCGTCGGTCTGCCCGGCGGGCTCGACGCCACCGTCGAGGAACGCGGCCGGTCCTTCTCCGGTGGTGAGCGCCAGCGGCTGGTGCTGGCCCGCGCACTCGTAGCCGACCCGGACGTCCTCGTGCTGGTGGAGCCCACGTCGGCTGTCGACGCCCACACCGAGTCGCGGATTGCCGAGCGGCTGCGAGCCGTACGGCACGGACGTACCACCGTGGTCGTGACCACCAGCCCCTTGCTGCTCGACCGGGTGGACCGCGTCGCGTTCATCAGGGAAGGCACCGTCGTCGCCGAGGGCACCCACCGTGAGCTGCTCGACACCACCCCGGCCTACCGCCGTGCCGTGTTCCGAGGGGAGGACGACTGATGCAGCAGAACCTCCCGGTGGCCGACGCCGCCCAGGTGCGCCGCTACGCCGGCCAGCTGTTCCGCGCTCACCCGCGCGAGCTGAGCCTGGCGATCGGACTGCACGTGCTGGCCGCGATCAGCGGGCTCGCCGCGCCGCCTCTGATCGGCGGCCTCGTCCAGGAGGTCGCCGACGGCACCACCACCCGCCACATCGACGCGGTGGTGGCAGCGCTGGGCGCCTTCCTGCTGGTCCAGACCGTACTGACTCGCTACGCGCGCTACCTGTCGTTCCGACTCGGCGAGAAGGTGCTGGCCGAGCTCCGCGAGCAGTTCGTGCGCGATGCACTCGCACTGCCGGTCGGCACCGTGGAACGGGCCGGCACCGGTGACCTGCTCACTCGTGCCTCGCGCGACATCGAGGCACTCGGCTGGTCGGTGCGCTTCGCGGTGCCCGAGACGATCATCGCCCTGGTCACCGCCGTGTTCACCGTGGCCGCCTCGCTGCTGGTCGGTGCCTGGGTACTGCTGCCGCTGCTGCTCGGCGTCCCCACGCTGTGGGCAGGGACCCGGTGGTACCTCCGCCGGGCCAAGGCCGGCTACCTGCGCGAGAACGCTGCGTACGCGCAGATCAACGCGACCCTCGCCGAGAACGTCGAGGGAGCCCGGACGGTCGACGCGCTGGCCATCGGAGCTCGCCGCAACGCGCGCCTCGACGGTGACATCCGGGAGTCCTACCTCGCCGAGCGCTACACGCTGTTCCTGCGCACGGTGTGGTTCCCCGTCGTCGAGATGGGCTATCTCGTGCCGACTGTCGCGACCCTGCTGTTTGGCGGCTGGCTCTACACCCAGGGCTCGGTGTCGTTGGCGGCGGTCACCACCGCGACCCTGTACGTCCAGCAGCTGATCGACCCGGTCGACCGGCTCATTTCCTGGCTCGACGAGCTGCAGGTCGGCGGCGCCGCCCTGGCCCGGATCATCGGGGTGGCCGAGGTGCCCGACGACCGACAGGTCAGCGGGCGGCGCCCGAGCGGCAAGGACATCACGGTCAGCGACGTCAGGTTCTCCTACATCGAGGGCCGCGACGTGCTGCACGGCGTCGACCTGAGCCTCGCGCCGGGTGAGCGGCTGGCGATGGTCGGACCCTCCGGAGCCGGCAAGTCGACGTTGGGACGGCTGCTCGCGGGCATCCATCCGCCGCGCACCGGTTCAGTGGAGGTCGGCGAGGTCGCGCTGACCGAGCTGCCGCTGGACGAGCTGCGCGGGCAGGTCGCCCTCGTCACCCAGGAGCACCACGTCTTCGCCGGCACGCTGCGCGACAACCTTGCCCTCGCGCTCGGTGAGAGCGGCGCGCAGGAGCAGGGCGATGCGGCCGACGCGTGGTTGCGCTCGGCCCTCGATGCCGTCGACGCGTGGGAGTGGGTGCGGGCGCTGCCCGACGTCCTGGACACGCAGGTGGGGTCGGGCGCGCACCACCTCAGCGCCGGACAGAGCCAGCAGGTGGCGCTGGCCCGGCTCGTGCTCGCGGACCCGCACACATTGGTGCTCGACGAGGCGACCTCGCTCATCGACCCGCGTGCCGCACGTCATCTGGAGCGCTCGTTGGCGGCGGTTCTGCAGGGCCGCACGGTCATCGCGATCGCGCACCGGTTGCACACCGCGCACGACGCCGACCGGGTGGCAGTCGTCGAGGAGGGCGTGATCTCCGAGATCGGCAGCCATGACGAGCTGGTGGCGGCCGGCGGGTCGTACGCCGCTCTGTGGCGCTCCTGGCACGGCGACGAGGCCCCCGTCCCCGCCCATCCGTGAGTTCCACACCGCCCATCCGTGAGTTGGCGCCCCCCCGTCCGTGAGTTGGCGCCGAGCGTCACTCTCGTACGCTGAAGTCGGTCAGGCCGTCGGGCTCTTCCGGATGCAGGTCGACGTCCGTCACGTGGGCCCGGGGTGGACCGGAGTGGCACCACTCGACCATGTGTGCGACCGCATCCGCGTCGCCTTCGAAGACTGCTTCGACGGTGTCCTCGGCGGTGTTGCGCACCCATCCGGACACGCCCCTCGACGCCGCCTCCTCGCTGCAGGCGTCGCGAAAGAACACGCCTTGGACCTGACCGTGGATGACGACGCGGGCCCGGTCGGTCGCTGGTGAGGTCATGCTGGCTCTGCCCTCCCGGGGGTCTGGCGGTGTGCTCACGTCAGGGTGACGCGGGCGTCCTTAGGAGGTTATCGGCAAAGGCCAGCCCTCAGCCGGTGTCGGCATCTGAGCGACGGGACTGAGCGTCACCGGCTCAGGGCGGTGGCACCGGTGCGACGCGGGTCGCCGGCTGCGTCCAGGCCACGGGCGGGCGTCCACACCGCGATGCCCACGCCACCGAAGTACATCGAGTGCGGCGGCATCTCGCGAGTGGGCAGGTCCAGACCCGGAGGCACCGGCCAGTCAGCCTCGTGGTCCACCTGCTCGCCGCCCTGGACACGGACGTGTGCGCGGGGGGTGGCGACTGCGCTGACGAGCGAGACGCCGGCATTGACGTAGCCGAGCAGAGTCTGGGCGATCGCCGTCGGGATCCGGTCCGAGCCCGGTGACCCGACGGCCAGTGCTGCGCCGTCGTCACGACGCCCCACGGTCGGTGCCATCGCCGTGAGCAGGCGCGAGCCGACGGGTTCGGCGTGCGGACCGTTCGGGGTGAGCTCGGGTTCGCCGAGCGAGTTGTTGAAGCTGATCCCGGTCCCGGGAACCACCACACCGGAGTTGTACCCCGACGAGCAGGTGATGGAGCAGGCCATGCCGTCGGCACCGACGACCGAGACGTGGGCGGTGCTCGGCGACGTGCTCAAGGACAGCTCGCCGCGGCTCACCGTGGCCATCAGCTGGTCGGCGGCCAGCCGTCGGTCCGACGCGACGTCAAGCACCCGGGCACGGTGCCCCAGCACGGCCTGCTGGGCCAGCACCAACGCTGCACGGTCCTGCTGCTGCCATCCACCGGCAGCCGGACGGTCCCCGAGCAGCGCGAGCAGCGCGGCGAGCGCGACGCCGCCGACCGCGGGGGCCGGGTTGGTCGACACCGTCCAGTCGGCCAACCGGATCGAGAGCGCCGGACGTACGACGGCGCGGTAGTCGGCGAGGTCTCGGGCGGTGACGAGGCCGCCCCCGGCCTGCATCTCGGCCACGATCGCCGCGGCCAGGTGGCCGGTGTAGAACGCGTCGGCACCGTCCCGGGCGATCGTCTCGAGCGAGTCGGCCAGGTGCGGGACCACGATCGTCTCACCGATCCCGTGCAGCCGGCCCTGGTCGTCGTGCAGCACAGCCCAGCTCTCGGGATGCCAGCCAAAGATGTCCTCGTGCACGTACGACAGGTAGAAGTGCGAGGCCTGCCCGTGCGGGAACCCGTCGCGGGACACGGCGATGGCCGGCCCGAGGACCTCGGCCCATGGCAAGGATCCGTTGCGCCGGTGGGCGACCTCCAGGGCCCGCACCGCACCAGGCGTGGCCACCGAGCCGTGCCCTACCACCATGGTCACGCCGCCGGCGTACCCGGTGCTGACCTGGCGCAGCCCACCTCCGAGACGCGCGGCGTCCACGCCGCGGCCCGGCATCTCCACTCCACCGTCGACCGTGACGGCGGCAGACCCGTCACCGGTGTCGATCGTCACGTACGCGGCTCCGCCGAGACTGACCAGGCCCGGCTCGGAGACCATCGTCACGACGGCTGCGGCCAACCCGGCGTCCACGGCGTTCCCGCCGGCAGCCGCGATGTCCACTGCTGCCCTGCAGGCCAGGTCGTTCGAGGCCGCAACGGCGACCGCGGTCGCGGCGGAACGACGAGCGCCCGGTGCGCTGGGATCGGACATGGAGCGGACGGTAGCGGAGCGGCCGACCCGGCTCACGCGCCACCCGCTGCTCAGTCGTCGCTGTGTCGCAGGCCGCGACGTGCGCTGAGGAGATCGATCTCGGGCCGGGTGGCGACGAGCTCCTCGATCGCATCGAGCACAGAGACGACGTGGGACCTGTCGACCGCGACGACCGCGGCCCCGATGCCGGTCCTGCGGTGCAGCTCGAGATGGTCGACCTCGGCCACCGACACGTCGAGGTGGCGCCGGACCTGCGCCAGCATCGGGCGCACGACGGACCGCTTCTGCTTCAGGGAGCGCACGTCTGCGAGCAACAGGTCGAACTCGATCCAACCGATCCACACCCCGGTCACTGTGCCACGTACGGCTGGCTCAGCCGTTGGCCACCGCGTCGGAGGCTGGTTGGAAGGATCCGACGGACGTGGCACGGGGTGGCCGCAGCCGGATGACGCAGCGGACGACCGTGCCGTCCTCGGAGCTGGTGGTGCTGACCTCGTCGCTCACGGCGCGCACGAGGTACAGGCCACGGCCGCGTTCGCTGTCCGTCGCGGGCAATCGCCAACCAGCGGTCCGCACGTGATCGGACCCGTCACCGTCGTCGGACACCTCGAGCACCACCCGGTCACCCTCCTCGTCGAGCGTCACGCTCAGGACGGCGGTCGAGCGGGCGACGACGACGGCATTGGCGAGCAGCTCGGCCGCCACGAGCACCGGGTCGTCCACCTCGACGTCCTGCTCGACGAGCCACGCCATCAAGCCGTGGCGTGCGGCCCGGATGCCGGCCCGGTCGCCTGGACCCACCTCCCAGCGCATACGTCCCAACGGCTGACTGGACGCCGTGCGGCGCAGCACCAGGGCCAGGCTGTCGTCGCGCCGGTCGGCCCCCTTCAGAGACCTCGCGACGAGCTCGTCGGCGAACGCTTCAGCTGGCATCATGCTGACGTCACCGGCATGACGTACGAGGTCGTCCATGCCGTCGAGGATGTTCTTGCGGGCTTCGATCAACCCGTCGGTGTACAGCACGAGCGACTCGTTGCGCCCGAGCTGTGTGGTGACGACGTTGTCGCTGCCGACCTCCGGCCACCCGATGGCACCGCCGGTGGCGGCGAGCTGCAGCACGACGCCGTCCGGGCCGACGACCAACGCCGGCGGGTGTCCTCCCGAGACGACCCGCAGTGCACCGGTGACCGGGTGGTAACGGGCCACGACGGTGGTGGCGACGAGCTCGGAGTCCTGCGCGTTCAGCAGCTCGTCCGCGCGTGCGACGACCTGATCCAGTGGCGTCCCCTCCACGGCCACCAGGCGCAGCGTGTGGATGACACTCAACGCGTCCTTGGTGGCCGCCACCCCGTGCCCGAGGACGTCGACAACCGCGACATGCAGCTCTCCGGAGGGCAGCATGTGCCAGTCGTAGAGGTCACCACCCGTGGGCGAGGATGAATCCGAGGCGACGTACGCGACGGACATCTCGGTGCCGTCGAGCTCTGGCGCAACCGGGGCGACCGCCTGCTGCAGGTGGTGCACGACGAGTCGTTGCGCCTTCTCCTGCTCGACCAGGCTGTTGAACTGCGCCTGCAGCGCCTCGTACTCGTCGGCCGGCGTGATGTCGCGTGCCACGACCACGAGCGTCGGTGCCCGACCGGAGTCCTCGCGGGTCTCGCTCCACGAGCAGGACAACCGACGGATCACGGTGGCATCCGTTGCGTCCTCGTCGTCGGCCGCTCCCTGCATCGAGGTCGGTCTGGGTCGGCGGGTGATCAGGAACTCGCGCGGCAGGTTCGGGTCACGCGTCCAGCTGGCGAAGTCCACGGCGTCCCCGTCGGGGGTACGGGCGTCGAGCAGTCGCATGGCATCCGGCCTGCCGAGCACCTCCTCCGCCGCGAGACCGGTGATCCGCTCGCATGCGGCGTTCCACGACAGCACAGTGCCGTGCTCGGCGAGGGTGAAGATCCCGTCGGAGGCGGTGCTGACGATCTGGCCAAGCTTGCGGCGCTCCTCCATCACGCTCTCCAGGAGGCGACCGCGGGCGATCGTGTGGGCGGTTTCGCGTGCCAGAGCCTCGATGACGGCCACGTCGGCCGTGGCGGTGCCCTCCAGCCCGGCCTGGTCGAACACCACCACAGCCCCGAGGCGGCGTTGGTCGTCCAGCAGGGGGGCACACAGGCAGTCGCGCCACTGCGCTGCTGCCATCGCGGCAGCGATCTCGCCGGAGCCGTCGTCGGTCAGTCGCGAGGCCTCCTCCTGACGGGCCAGTGCCACCTCGAGGTCGGTCGAACGACGCTGCTCGAGGTTGCTCTGCTGAAGCTCAGGCCCCCGACGTACGAGCAAGTGCGTCTCGAAGGTGTCCCCGGTCATCAGGATCAACCCGGCGGCGCGGGACTCGAAGCACAGCGCCACCTCGGTGAGGTAGGAGTCGATGGCGTTGAGCGGGTGCAACGGCTCGGTGAGCACCTGGGCCGCAGCGCGCAGACCGGCCAACCGGGTCCGGTCCGCACGTGCGGCCGCGTACCCCCGGTAGGCTAGGTGGAGGATGAACAGGGGGACGGGGAACAACAGGACAGCCGTCGGGTGACCCGCGGCGCCGAGGACGAAGAGCAGCCCGATGAGCAGGTTCACCAGCCACCCGCCCACCCAGCCTGTCAGCAGGATCGGCTGCAGCCCGCGCAGCACTGCACGCAATGTCTGCCCCGAGGCGATCGTCATGACGGCGATGATGGCTGCGTAGTTAACGACGGCCACCACTGCCAAGGCGGCGACGAGCGCTCCCAACGACTCCAGGGTGACGCCTTCGGCATCGGTGAGGCTCCAGAGAAGCACCCCGCCGAGGGCGGCGGCAAGGGTCCACTGCACTACCCCGAAGGCCCCTTTGATCAGGGTCCGTCGCAGGATCAGTGCGGCGATGCCTTGCGCCACGGCAACAGCGAGGACCACCACGACCGGGGAGAACGTGAAGAGGACCGGAGCCAAGGTGGCCTCGAACAGGTTGTTCGAGGCGACGTTGTCACCGCGCCGGAACTTCACCCGGAGGTTCTCCGCGGCAACCATGCCAGCAGTCAGCAGCGGGAGGGCCCACCACACCGACTCCCCAGGCGGATGAGATCCGGTCCCGACAGCAAGCCCGAGGACACCGACCGTGCCGACCGCCAGAGCGGCGATGAAGGTGATGACGCGACGGTTCACCCGCCGTGTGTCATCGTGTTGTTGCGACCCGTCCCGAGCAGACGGGTCGGGTCGGGAGGTCAATCCCAACCGACTCCACGACGGTTGTCGCTCGATCCGTCGGAAGTGCCGACGCGGTCCCAACCCACACCGAGGTTGTCATGCATGTCGGCCCCGGAGGCCGAGGCACCCGAGCCGAGCACTGCGGCGGTCGCCAGTGCCGAAGCGGCGGCCAGCATCGTCAAGCGCTTGGTCATCGTTCCTCCATCGGAGGGTGAGCAGGACAGCCACAGGCTACACGCACGAGGGTCTTCACGGGGACCCCTCGGCAATAAAAGTGACGCGTAGGCATTCTTCGGTCCCGGCACAGATCGGATGCTTGCTACATGGATGCTATTTCATCCCCTCAGGAGGCTCGCCGACAGCGTGATCGGAGTGGCCGATAGTGCCTTGCTCACGGGGCAGGTCTTCTCCGCGATGGCAGCCAGCTTCTGAAACTTGTCGTCGTCGAGGCCGTCGACCCGCGCCCGCAGGCGCAACTCGATCCGGCTCACGGCGTGGCCGTCGGGCCTCTTACGGGTGCTCACCGTGGCCGACACCTCTGTCGACTCTGCCACCAGGTCGTGCTCGCCGAGCACGGCTGCGAAGTTCATCGCCAGGCAGGTGCTGTGCGCGGCTGCGAGAAGCTCCTCGGGATTGGTCTGGCCGGTGGTCTCCCCTGTGCGTGCCGACAGCGACAGGGTGAACGAGCCGGCACCGGAGGTGTCCAGCGACAGCTTCCCCTGGCCTCCGGCGCTGTCACCGGTCCATTGGGTGCTCGCCGTGTTGTCAGTCATGGGTGCTCCTCGCCTCGTCGGTCATCAGGTCTCGGTGCCGTACTCGGTGGCCTGCTGACGGGCCCGCTGCTCGCTGTGGCCGCGGAACCGTCGGACGCTGTAGACCACGAGCCCGAGCGCCACCAGGCTGGAGGCGACAAGGCTGGTGCCCGTGCCGATCCCGCCGAACGGGAGTTCGGGACCGATGATCCAGATCTCGGGGATCTCGGGGTCGACCATCCAGAAGGCACCGATCCCCATCGGGACCAGGGCACTGAGTGTGCTGCCCGCGACGCGCGGCCATGTCTTCACCCCACTGGCAGCCACCTCGAAGGCTTTCACCTTCACCGGCTCGACGCAGCGCTCGGCCCACTCGTACTCCTGACTCAGGATGACGAGGCCCGCGACCATGAGCAGCAGGCCGGGTCCCGGCAGGATCAGGGCCGCGATGCCGACGAGCAGCACCACCCAACCCAGCACCGTGACCCAGGTCTTCCTCAGGCCCGCCATGGAGCACCCCATCGTGATGATGTCGGCGCGCCCACCGCGACCGACGCGCACCAGCATGCCAGCAGGGGGGTCACACTGCCCCCGGCGTCGGCGTCACGACGGTGTCACATGGAGCTGCGCCTGCTGGTCCTGGATGGCCCGGATGACGTCGGCCAGCGGGGCGGGGCGGGCCAGCAGGTGTCCCTGCAGCGAGACGTTGTCCAGACTGCGCAGGTTCCGTAGCAGGGTGGCCTGCTGCGACTCGCGCTCGATGCCCTCGATCACGACGGACAACCCGAGGGCACGGCCCATGTCGATCATCGACGACAGCAGGCTCATGGCCCGGGGATCACGGTCGATGTCAGCCGAGAACACCCGGTCGGTCTTGAGCACGTGCACCGCCAGCTGGCGCAGCGACTCAATCGAGGAGAAGCCGATCCCGAAGTCGTCCAAGGCCAGGCGCACTCCACTGCGTTCCAGCGCCGCCAACACCGACCGGACCTCCTCGTCATCACCCACGAGGTGGCGTTCGGTGATCTCGAGCACCAGGTCCAGCGTCCCGAGCGCCCGGTTGACTCGGCTGACCGTCGCGGCGAAGTCCGACGACCGCAGCTGGTGCGCCGAGACGTTGACGCTGACCGTCAGGTTCGAGATGCCGCCGTCGAGCAGCGCCGCGGAGTCCTCGGCCACCATCGTGAGCACGGCATCCCCGAGCAGGTTGATCAGGCCGGCGCCCTCGGCGAGACGGATGAACTCCTCGGGAGGCATCTCCCGACCTCGCGGTGCCCACCGTGCGAGTGCCTCGACCCCGACGATCATGCCGGTGGCCAGGTTGACCACCGGCTGGTAGACCAGCCGCAGCTCGCGATCGGTGATGGCCACCCGCAATGTCTCGGTCAGCTCCAGAGCGCGAACCCGGGTACGACCGAGCGACGGGTGGTAGAGCGAGAACCGGTCCTTGCCGAGACGCTTGGCCTCGTACATGGCGATGTCCGCGTTGCGTACGAGGTGGTCGCTCGTGTGGTCGCCGCGTGACGTCGCCGCGCCGACACTGGTGGTGATGTTGACGTAACGGCCGCTGTACTCGAAGCGCTGCTGCACGGCGTGCAGAACCCGCTGCGCGCAGGCGTGGACTTGCTCGTCATTCATCCCTTGCACCAGGATCGCGAACTCGTCCCCGCCGAGGCGAGCCACTACCGCTTGCCCGCCCACGGCGTGGCATAGCCGACGGGCGACGTCGACGAGCAGCTCGTCGCCAGCCGGGTGGCCGAACCAGTCGTTCACCGTCTTGAACCCGTCGAGGTCGCAGAAGAGCACCGCCACCTGGTCGCCACTGCTGCGGACCGACTCCAAGGCGTCTTCGACGGCGCCCACGAACACGTTGCGGTTGGGGAGGTCGGTGAGAGCGTCCCGCCCGGCCTGCAGCCTCAGGGCGCGGGTCAGCGCCAGCCGAGCCAGGCCCTCCTCGGCGAACGAACCGATCATTGTGAGGGCGTTGCGGTCCGACAGCGGCGCGGTCGCGCCCCGGATCCTGAGCTGGTCGGCTACCAGCCACCACACCCGCTCACCGTCCCGGATGCGTGTGCCGATCTGGTCCGGGCCAGGTCGCGCGTCCCGTAGTCCGGCCTTCGGCGACTGCATGAGCAGCTGGACCTGTTCGTCGACGGCCGACAGGACCGCAGTCGGATTGTCCGCGCTCTGCACAGCGCTGGACGTCTCCAGCAACACCCGCATGCGCCGGGCGGTCTCGCGTTCACGTGAGACCCCGTTGCTGGCCACCAGCAGGGTCAGCACCGGCACGACCAGGAGCGCCATGGTCCAGGGCGGCAGCACCCGGTCCACCAGTGACGTCAAGTACCCGAGGGAGCAGACACCCAGGAAGCCGAGGAAGGCCACGACCACGTCGGCGTGTGGAGCTGCGGTGCTCGAGTCACGCCTGCCGCTCTCGAGCGTCAAGGACACCTCGGTGACCACCAGGTCCACCACGAAGTAGAGAGCGCAGCCCGCGATCACCGCCACGAGCTCCTGGGGCACCATCCCCTCGTCGTCACCGACCGCGTGCACCAGGGTGATGGCGGCTGCACCGGCAAGCAGCATGACCCCGCCGTTGAAGAGGCGGTTGGCGCGCGACGTCGCCACGAACGCGGCCACTACCGCCGCACTCCCCCAGACGGTGAACGCAGCCAGAGGTGGGAGGACCACGACCAGATAGGCCAGCACGCAGGGTTCCAGGCCGATGGTCAGCGCACCCCTCCCGCGGGACACCGAGATGGGATACCGCGCGATGAGGGCGACGAGTGGCACGACCACGAAGTACACCCAGGGAATCGGTGTTCCGGTGGCGACGAAGGCGACGGCCGCCGCCACGGCGGTGGAGCCGCCAACGATCGCCACCGCCTGGTCGAACACCCGACTGCTCCACGGACGGCCAGCAGCGACGGGCCGCGACGCTTCGGTCATGCTTACCTCTTCCCCAGGTGTCCACCAGTGGAACCATGCTCTGCGCAGGTACCCGCAGCGTGACACGTCCGGTGACGCGGCGGCACGGATTGCGGACAGCCGCGGTCGGGATTGGCAGCGCTGCGGCCGATGCGCCGTCATGCCGGACGGCTCACGCCGTACGGACGAGCGGGCGACACCAACATGCCGACGGCCTGCTCCACCGAACGGATGATCCTGGCCGATGACTACGTCTAGTAGTTGCGCAATGACTGTGTGTGAGTGAGTGTGAAATATGCCGGACTTTCCGGTACTGGCAGCAAGGACACTGCATGAACTCGAGCACCCGCAATTCGGCGACGCTCACACCCACCGCATCCGCCCCTGACACCCAGGGTGTCACGCACCGCGGAGTCGCGACGGCGAACCGCACCGATCGTCATCTGCTCAACCGCTTCTCCTACGGGGTCACGCCTGCCCTGGTGGCGCAGACGAAGTCCCTGGGTGGGAGCCGGGCGTGGTTCAACCAGCAGGTCCGGGACCCGGCACGAATCGAGGACGACTTCGTCGCCGGCCTGCGTGCCTGGTTCCCGAGGACGCGCTACAGCCCGGAGCAGCTGTGGAAGCGGCACGGCGACGGGGTCTACGCCGGCCATGAGGTGATGTGGGACCTGCAACGCTGGACGCTGCTGCGCCGCACCTACAGCCGGCGCCAGGTGCTCGAGGTGATGACCGACTTCTGGTCCAACTTCCTGCACGTCTCCGCACCGCACGACAAGGCCTGGCCGCACCGCTGGGAGTACGACGCGGTCATCCGTCGGCACGCCCTGGGGCGCTTCGACAACCTGTTGGTCGCCGCGATCACGCACCCGGCCATGGGGTGCTACCTGGACAACGGCCGCTCGACCAAGGACAACCCGAACGAGAACCTTGGTCGCGAGCTGCTCGAGCTGCACACGGTCGGCATCGGCGAGCACTATGACGAGAAGGACGTGCTCAACTCCGCGCTGATGCTCACCGGCTACCGGGTCGACATCCGCCGGACGTACGCGGCCTCCTACGCCCCCGGGGACCACCACACCGGCCCGCTGCGGATCATGGACTTCCAGCACGCCAACGGCTCCGCCGACGGCCGGCCGGCGACGCAGGCGTACCTGCGCCACCTCGCCCGGCACCCGCTCACCGCCGTGCGGCTCGCCCGGCGACTGTGCCAGCAGTTCGTCCGCGATGACCCCTCCGACGCGCTGGTGGGTCACGTGGCCGCCGCGTACCGCTCGTCCGGCACCGACATCAGGACCACGCTGCGCGCCCTGCTCGCGCACCCCGAGTTCGGCGCGTCGGTCGACATGAAGGTACGCACCCCCTGCGAGGACGCGATCGCGACGTACCGGGTGCTCGGGGTCAAGGCACTGCGGCCGACCACCGACCAGAGCTTCGCCAACATGATCACCTTCCAGGCCCACTCGATGGGCCAGCGGCCGTTCGACTGGCCACGCCCGGACGGCTTCCCACTGGTCGGGGAGAGCTGGTCCGGGGTGAGCCGAGTGCTGAACTCCTTTCACACCCACCATCTGCAGGCCGGCGGGTTCTTCCCCAAGGGTCAGGTGCAGTACCGCAAGCCGGCGTCGTTCCTGCCCCGCCTGCCGGCGAAGCTCGGGGCGGTCGTCGACCACGTCGCCCGGCAGCTGCTCGGGCGTCCTGCGTCGGCGAATCAGAAGGCTGCGGTCTCCATCCGGCTCGGGCTGGCCGTCACCGAGCCCCTCACAGCCGAGCGGCTGCCGGACTTCAAAGTGATCCGGATGCTCGACACCCTGCTCAACACACCGACGCACATGTCCCGATGACGAGATGACTCGATGACTGCCTCTACCGCTGCTGACCCCTGCGCCTGCCCGGACTTCCACTCCAGCCGACGCCGGTTCCTCGCCGGCCTGGGTGCCGTCGCCGGCGGCGCCATGGTCACCGGCATGGTCGGCGACGCCTTCTCTCAGGTGGCGTTCGGTGCGACGTCGGCCAACCCCAACGTCTTGGTGGTGCTGAGCCTGCGCGGCGGCGCCGACGGTCTGTCGCTGGTCGTCCCGCACGGCGACCCCGGCTACTACGCGCGCCGCAGGTCCATCGCGATCCCGAAGGCCCGGCTGATCGCCAAGGACGGCATGTTCGGCCTGCACCCGTACTTCAAGCCGCTGGAGCCGCTGTGGAACGCCGGCACGATGGCGGCGGTCAATGCCGTCGGGATGCCCACCCCCAACCGCAGCCACTTCTCGGCGATGGAGGTGGTCGAGGACGCCGACCCCGGCTCGCAGGAGCGCCGCGGTTGGATCAACCGGATGGTCGGACTGTCCGGCTCCACGTTGCCCCAGCAGGCCGTGCAGATGGGCGGGTCGCTCGTCCCGACCTCGCTGTACGGGTCAACACCGGTCCTCGGCCTCCGGGACCTGACCGACCTGCGGCTGCCGGGCAGCCCGAACGAGGTGGCCGCCAACCGGCAGGCACTGAACCGGGTCTGGGGAAGCGCACCCGGGTCCCTGGCGCAGGGCGCCCGCGCCGCGCTGAAGGTCACGCGTGACCTCAAGGTGCTGGCAAGCACCGTAGCCCGACCCCACAACGATGCCCGCTACCCCACGGGCGACCTCGGCGACGCCCTGTCCGACGCCGCGACGATGATCCGCGCCCAGGTCGGTGTCCAGGTCATCACGATCGACTACGGCTCGTGGGACATGCACACCGACATGGGTACCCTCGACCACGGACCGATGCAGAAAATGGTCACCGAGCTGGGCTCGGCGCTCGCGGCCTTCTTCACCGACCTCGGCACCCTGGGGGACACCGTCACGCTGGCGACGGTCAGCGAGTTCGGTCGGCGGGTCGAGGAGAACGGCGACCGAGGCCTGGACCACGGGTACGGCAGTTGCATGCTGCTGCTCGGCGGGGGCGTGAAGGGTGGGCAGTACCACGGCAAGTGGCCCGGCCTGGGCGCAGGGAACCTCGTCGAGGGCGATCTGGCGGTCAACTGGGACCACCGCAGTGTCTTCGCCGACATCCTCCGCAGCCGGATGCCCACGGTCAGCGTCCCCGGTGTCTTCCCGGGCTTCACCCCCGAGCTCGTCGGTGCGATGCGCTCCTGACCCAGGTTTCCCAGGGTCCCCTGGTAGACCTCACTGACCACGGGTTGCGTCCCATGGGCAGTGACAAGGTGCCATGGGGAGTGCCCCGTTCTCGGCCGGCCGGGTGGCACCCGGGCCGGTTCAGCGCGCCCTGGGGCGTGCGCTGTCAGAGCAGCACAGCGCGTGCCGCCTCGCGCGCGTCCCCAGGGTGGTCAGTGGCGAGCACCGCTGCCGCTGCCTCCTCACACTGCGCCTGGTCCACCTGTGACAACTGCGCACCGACCGCCGGGGCAGCCGTGCTCGCCATCGACAAGGAGGTGACACCGAGGCCGATCAGCACACACCCCAGCAACGGGTCGGCGGCGGCCTCACCGCAGGCGCCGACGGGCTTGCCGGCGGCGAGGCCGGCCGCAGCTGTCATGGCGACGAGCTGCAGCAGGGCCGGCTGCCACGGGTCGGTCAGGTCCGACAGAGCCGGGACCATCCGGTCGGCTGCCAACGCGTACTGCGCCAGGTCGTTGGTGCCCAGGGACAGGAAGTCGACGTGGCGCATCAGACCCGATGCCTGCAACGCAGCCGACGGCACCTCGATCATGGCGCCGGCCAGCAGACCCCGGTCGCGGACCAGCGCACCGAATGCCGCTGCCTCCGCCACGGTCGACACCATCGGTGCCATGACCCAGACCTGCCCGCCCGCGGCCTGCTCGGCTGCCAAAGCGATGGCGTCCAGCTGCCGCTCCAGCATGCCGGGATGCTGGCGGGCGATCCGGATGCCACGCATTCCCAGCGCTGGGTTCGTCTCACCCGGCGTCGTGACGAACCGCAGCGGCTTATCGGAGCCGGCATCCAGCGTGCGGACGACGACCTTGCGGCCGCCCATGGCGGCGAAGACCTCGGCGTAGGCCTCGGCCTGCCGCTCGACCGCGGGTTCGCTGTCGGCGCCCAGGAAGCACAGCTCGGTACGGAAGAGCCCGACTCCCTCGACCGGCATCGAAGCGGCTCGACGGGCACCGGTGCCGTCCTGCACGTTGGCCAGGATCTCCACCCGGTGGCCGTCGCGCGTCGCCCCCGGTCCCCGCCACGACGCGGACGCCTGGGCCAGCGCGGCAGATCTTGCTCTGCGCTCGCGCGCCAGCTTCGGATCAGGGTCCGGCACGACGTCACCGGTGCCACCGTCCACGAGCACGGACATGCCCTCGAGCACCCCCTCGAGCCCTGGTACGGCCACGACGCACGGGATGCCGAGCTGGCGGGCGATGATCGACGTGTGCGAGGTGGGACCGCCGAGCTCGGTGGCGATTGCCAGCACCACGGACGGATCCAGGGTGGCGGTGTCCGCGGGCGCGAGGTCGCGGGCGAGCAGCACCGAAGGCTCGGTCGGTACCGGTACGCCGGGCTCGGGCTGCCCGGTGAGCCGCGCGATGATCCGGTCCTGTACGTCGACCAGGTCGGTGACCCGCTCGGCCGTGATCCCGCCGGACGCGCGGAACATGTCACTCAGCTCAGCCACGGCATCGACCGTCGCGGCACAGATCCCGCTCCCAGCCTCGACGCGCCCGCTCACCAACGCGGCCAGTCCGCGGTCCCGGGCGAGTCCCGCAGTGGTGACGAGCACCTCCGCGGCCGCACCGGTGGTGCTGCGACTGAGCTCCACCAGGCGTACGGCGACTGCCTCGGCGGCGGAGGCGAATCCGGCCATGAGGGCCTCGGGTGCCTTACCGGGTGCGGCTTCGTCGTCGGGAATCCTCGGGACTGGACCTGGGCGTACCACCGGCCCGTGGCCGACGCCGGGCACCACAGGCGTTCCACGTAGGCCGACGCTCGTGCCCGCCGAGGCTCCGACGTCCTTCTTCGCTGTCCACATCGGATCCTCCCGTACCTCGTGGTGGATTCGTACCACGCCGGGCCGCGTCGGGTTGCCAGGTCGGGTTGCCAGGTAGTGGGTCAGTTTGAGGCGCATGAACGCCGCCAGCGCGTACAGTCCGATGCGTCGGTGTCGTCGGAGTGGTTGACCTGCGCCTCTTGCAGCAGAAACCCGCGCTACGGGGGAAGTGGATACATGGCACACGGGTCCGCCCCACGCCGCCCTTGGTTGCGCGGTGGTGTCGCTGCCCTGGCGGTAGCCAGCGTCGCAGTGGTGGGTCTCGCCGCCAATGGTTGGTCGTTAGATCGAGCGTTGAACACATGCATGGGACAGGACCGGGAGGAATTAGCCGAGCTGCGGCCAGTCACGGCCAAGACGCTCCGCTCTGTCGAATATCAGTCGAGCGACTACTACGGTTGTGAGGACACGGGAAAGCCTGGTGACGCGGCAGTTATCTCGGATGTGCTGTCCTTGCGGCAGCGCAGTGCTGCTAATGAGTACCTAGTCACCGAAGGGTGGGTCAAGCAGGATTTCGTGACCTTCCACAGCCCTAATGGCGAGTACTCGGCCCACGTCATCATGGGCAAGGAATCCGGCGTGGCCCGGCATGCTTTTATCTACTTCGGGCATGCCGGCTGAGAGACGGCGACAGACGCATGCTTGAGGATGCCCGCCACTAGTCCAGCAGCGCCGCAATCTCAGTCAGACTCCACACATGGTCAGCGACGCCGGCTGCCATGGCCGGGGTAGTCGGGTAGCCGCCGGCGGCCTTGGTCAGCGTCTTGTGCGGGCGAGCGAAGTTGTAGTGCATGTAGTGCAGCGACACGGCGTGGGCCAAGTTCTCGACCTTCTTGGAGAAGCCGTTGGTCAGACGGGTGAAGCGGCGCATGCCCATGCGCATGGTGAGGTTCTGCCGCTCCACGTAGCTCGTGGACACGAGCGACTTGACCGGGTAGCCGGTGATCTTGCGTTTCTCGGTCCCGGTGCACTCAGCGGGGCTGTAGCGGCGCTCGTTGCCAGCACCCTCCGGCTCGCCGTAGACCTTGATCAGCATGGCGTAGTCCACATCGGCCCCGAAGGTGTCCTCGACGGCGCTCAGGTAGGAGCGGTTGCCGTCCGTGGTGAGTTGGACCCGGTTCGCCAGGCGGCTGCGTAGGTCGGCCATGAACACGTAGGCGTCCTCGGCGGTGCGCTCGCCTACCAGCCAGGAGGGGACGAGCTTGGTGTCAGCGTCGATAGCGGTCCACGTCCACACGTCGCCGTAGCCGAACGTCCCCTGGTGCTCCTCGGGGACGTTCTTCTGCTTGGCGTAGCAGTAGGACCAGATCTCGTCGCACTCGATCCGTGTGCAGGGCAGGTCGGTCAGGGTGGCGTCCTGGTACTCGGCGCACGCCTCGCCCAGGTCGGTGAGCAGCTTGACGATGGTGTTCTTCGCCGCTCCGGTCACACGCACGGTGGCGCGGATGCTCATGCCCTCGACCAGACAGCCAACGATCTGCGCTCGCTGCTCCGTGCTCAACCTGTTCATACTGACCATTATGCTTGACCGGTTAGGCATTTGTCAACATCCTTGGCCGTGCAAGCATGGGTGGCCACGGGAGCCGCTTTCTGGTGCCAATATGGCCGATGAACTGGGAGTTCGACATTGGCCACGGGAGCGCATATGGTATGCA
>JACCXZ010000004.1 GCA_013696745.1 Nocardioidaceae bacterium
ACCGGGTCAAGACCCACGGCAACTGGCAAGTCCACCAACCATGCACCGGCGTGTACGTCTGGCAAGCACCCACCGGCCACGTCTACATCGTCACCCCCAACGGCACCCACGCCATGACCTGAGCGGCCTGACCGGGTCGGTTCGGAGCAGCTGCTCGGCATCGGAGCCAACCGGTCGATCACTGACCGACCCCGCCCGTCGATATCAGCAGGCCACGATCTGACGTCACAACGTCGCGAGGACGAAGGACAGCACGAAGCCCGCCGCCGTGCTCAGCGCCACGGCCGGGCCGCCATTCTCGTAGGCCTCCGGCATCAGCGTGTCCGCGAGGGAGGCAAGTACCGCGCCTGCGGCGAAAGCCAAGGGCAGCGACAACGTCTCCGGCGTCGCGCTGGACAACGGTCCGGCGCCGACGATCACGGCGAGAATCAGGAGGACGCCACACGCAGACCAGGTGCCGAGAATGAAGGCATGCGAGCGGCCTTGCGTTCGCATCGAAGCACTGCCCACCAGGGCCTCCGGAAAGTTGGAGACGAAGATGGCCGCGAGCAGTGCGATGCCGCCGCTGCCTTCGCTGAGCGACACACCGAGAGCGACGTTCTCCGGTACTCCGTCGAGGGTGACGGCTGCCAGCAGGGCCATTCCAGCGGCACCGCTGACCGACGACGGGGACGGGGCCGCATCCTGCGCCGCGGCGTCGGTGTCGAGCTTCTCGCTGCCATGATCGACCTCCCGGCTGCCTTCGGCCGCCCGGTCGAGCCGCTGGCTCACCACGGTGAACACCACCGCTCCGACCATCAGACCCAGGGCCGCACGCCAGATGCCACCCTGTTCGTACGAGTCCTCGAACAGCTCGAACGCCAGGGCTGTGATGAGCGCTCCGGCAGCGAAGGACAGCATCGCCGCGAGCACCCGCTTCGGGATCTGCAAACCGGCTACCTGCCACCGCCCCCAGGACCAGGGCGCTGGAGGCGATCGCGCCGAAGGCCAACGACTCACCCATGGTGGAGTACTACAGCAGCCACCCACCGGCCACGTCTACACCGCACCGTCACCCACACCATGACCTGAGCCGGCCCGCACTCTCCGTCGCAAGACCGATGCGGGAACCTTCGCTCCGCCCTAGCGTGGGTGCGTGGCTTCCCCTGTGGCGGCTCTCCTGCCAGCGCGACGACTGCGGGCGGCCGGTCTCGTACCGCCGCTCGCAGACTCCCTGCTGGCCGCGGTGTTCGTGGCGGGGAGCATGGCGGAGGCGTTGACCAGCGACACGGCTCGGTCTCCGCTCGTACACGCACTGCTCGCGGTGCCGGCAATGGCCGCCCTTGCGTGGCGACGCAGGTATCCGCTCTCGGTGGCCGCAGCGGTGATCGCGACCAACATCGCGGTCAACCCCGATGGCGAGTTCTCCACACTGCTGGCGCTCGTGCTCGTCTCGTTCACGCTCGGTGCCGAGCTGGATGCCCCCCGCAGCTGGTTCGCCTTGGCGCTGGTCGCAGTGCCGTTCATGGCGGCGATGACCTACGAGGGTTTGGAACCCAGCGACGTCGCCGCAGCGCTGGTCTTCCTCGCGGGTCCATGGGCGGTGGGGGTGGCGATGCGCCAACGTACGGCGCGTACCACCGAGGCGGTGGCCCGTGCAGCCCGGCTGGAGCACGAGCGTGACGCCCAGAACGCGGCGGCGGCTGCGCAGGAACGGCTCCGGATCGCTCGCGAGCTGCACGACATCGTGTCCCACTCGATCAGCGTCGTCGCGATCCAGACCCAGGCGGTACGTCGGCGGCTGAAGCCCGAGCAGGTCCAGGAGGTGCAGGACCTGGCGGCGGTGGAGACGACTGCCCGGCAGGCACTTGCCGAGATGCGCCGCCTCTTCGGTGTGCTGCGCAGCGAGGGGGAGGCCCCGTCGCTGGCGCCGCAGCCCGGGCTGGGGGAGCTGGAGCGGTTGCTGCAGCAGGTGCGGGCGGCCGGCTTGCCGGTGGAGCTGCGGGTGACGGGCGAGCGGATCGAGCTTCCACCGGGGGCCGACCTTGCGGCGTACCGGATCGTGCAGGAGGGGCTGACCAACGCGCTGCGGCACGCGTCGGCCCAGCGGGCGTCGGTGAGTCTGCGCTACCTGCCCCACACGCTCGAGGTGGCGGTCGAGGACGACGGCCGCGGCCCGCGTCGGGACGACGCCGGGCACGGTGGCGGGCACGGCCTGGTGGGTGTGCGAGAACGCGTCGCGCTCTACGGGGGAACGGTCGAGTTCGGACCGGCGTCGAAGGTCGGTTCGCGGCTTGCTGCCACGCTGCCGGTACGGGAGCGCAGGTGAGCGAGCCGTTGATCAGCGTGGTGGTCGCCGACGACCAGGGGATGGTCCGGGCCGGCTTCCGTTCGCTGCTGGACAGCGAACCGGGGCTGCGCGTCGTCGGGGAGGCCGGTGACGGCGAGCAGGCGGTCGACGTGGTGCGTCGCCTGCAACCGGACGTGGTGCTGATGGACATCAGGATGCCGGTGCTGGACGGCATCGCCGCCACCAGCCGGCTGGTCGCCGAGGGCACACGGTCACGCATCCTGGTGCTGACCACCTTCGACCTCGACGAGTACGTCTTCGAGGCCCTGCGTGCCGGGGCCTCCGGCTTCCTGCTCAAGGACGGACTCGCTGAGGACCTGGTCGCCGCGATCCGGGTCGTCGCGACGGGCGACGCACTGCTCGACCCGGGGGTCACCCGTCGGGTGATCGACGCCTTCGTCCATCGGCCGGCTCCCCCCTCACACCGGGTGCAGGCGCTGGCTTTACTGACCCCGCGCGAGCGCGAGGTGCTCGGGCTGCTCGCCCGCGGACATGCCAACGCCGACATCGCCCGGCACCTGTTCGTGTCGGAGGCGACGACGAAGACCCACGTGAGCAACGTGCTCGGCAAGCTGGGACTGCGCGACCGTGTGCAGGCGGTCATCCTCGCGTACGAGTGCGGCCTCGTCGTCGCGGGCGAGGACGACGGCTGCGCCCCTCGTCCGCCGGACTGACCCACGGATCGGGCCGGCGCCCGATGCGCCGGGACCACCGGCGGCGGCACCGTTGAGGGACTCTCACCGAAGGAGCCTTCACCATGACCAGTCGCGCCGCCGACCGGCAGATCGACCATGGCTCAGCTGGCACCACCGACCCAGCAGGGACCACCGGCAGCGCTGCGCTCAGTGCCCGCCGTTGGTTCCTTGTCGCGTCCCCCGTGCTCGCCGGACTCTTCGCTGTCCTCGGCGCGGCATCGGACCCCGCTGTCGGCAAAGACGGACTCGTCCTGTGGCGGGCGTACGCCGAGAATCCCGACGCGCTGCAGTTCAAGGCGTTCGGCCTCCACTGGGCCTTCGCGTTCTGGCTGGTGCCGCCGTTGCTCATCGCGGGCCTCGTCCGCAGCCGCGGGGTGTGGATCGCGAACGTGGCGGCGTTCCTCGGCTTCGTCGGCATCTCCACGCTGCCCGGCCTGCTGTTCGTCGACTTCTACGACTCCGCGATCGGCCAGGTGTCCGGAGCCGAGACCACGGCGCAGGTCAACCAGGCGATGGAGGGCATGTGGGGCGTGCCGGCCATGGCCGTCCCCGGCCTGATCGGCTTCGTCCTGGCCCTGCCGCTAGCCGCGGTGGCCGCGTGGCGGGCCGGTCTGGTCCGCTGGTGGGCCCCCATTGCCGTCGTCGCCGGGTACGTCGCCTTCTCCGGGGTCGCCACCTGGAACGCCGTGCTCACCACCGTCTGCTTCAGCGTGTTCGCCTACGAGCTGGCCCGCGGCACCCGGCCGGAGGCGCCCGCGTGACCTAGTCGTACGCGCATCTCGCGACAGCAGCGTTCCCCTGTCACTACCGTGTGGCCATGACGACCGGAACGCACGAGCTCGACCGACCGACCCCGCTACATCCCACCGCCGTACCCGATGCCACCCGGAGCTGACGCCCGATGCTGCTCTTCTTCAGCAACCGGCTGGGTTGTCTCGGTTCTCTTCTCGTCTCACTGCTCGTCACTGCGCTGTTGATCTTCTTCCTCTCCCGCTGAAGCCGGGCGTCCCGGGCGCGCGGCTCCTGACCCCCGGGTGACCTACGGTTCTCCCCATGGCCCACCTCGAGTGGTTGCTCGCCGAAGACGTCCTGCTCCTGGTCACCGAGGACGAGAAGGGCGGCACGACCACCGAGCACGCCGACGTGGTGGTGGCCGGTGCCCTTCTCGCCGACCTGGCTGAGGCCGGGTGCCTCGTCGAGACCGACAAGTTGGTGAGCGTCGCTCCCGACGCGAGCGTCGACGGGCCGCCGATCCTGGTCGAGGCGCTCGACGTCCTCCGGCAGCGCGACCAGCCCGTCAAGGCGAAGAAGCTGCTCGAGGACCTGCGCAAGCAGCTCAAGCCGGTCAGCGACCGGGTGGCTGAACGGCTGGTCGAGCTCGGCGTGCTCGAGCTGCGGAAGGCTACGTTCCTGAAGATCCCACTGGGCTACAAGGCGCCGACGCTCGACCCGGAGCCCGAGCGAGCACTGCGGACGCGCCTCGGCGACATCCTGGTCCAAGGGGTCACGCCCAGTGATCGAGACGCCGAGCTGATCGCCCTCCTGCGCGCGGCCGACCTCATCAGGCACGTGGTCGACAAGGAGCACCGCAAGGCGGCCAAGCAGCGCGCCCAGGAGATCGAGGCGCAGGGGCCGGCCAGCCCAGCGCTGAAGGCCGTGGTCGACGAGGTCAACGACGCGTTGGTGATGGCCATCGCCGCCGGGTCGGCTGCCGGGGTGATCGGGAGCAGCTGACCTCGATTGTCGATGGGCGTCGTCGGCTGTGTATCGTTCGAGGCTGCTGCTGGCCCCTTTAGCTCAGTCGGCAGAGCGTCTCCATGGTAAGGAGAAGGTCTACGGTTCGATTCCGTAAAGGGGCTCTGGGATGTCAGGATCCGTCCGCGAGACCAGACGGACACCGCGCCCGGCGGCGGGGTAGCTCAGGTGGTTAGAGCACACGGCTCATAATCGTGGTGTCGCGGGTTCGAGTCCCGCCCCCGCTACCGCACGACCGGCAGCACCGAGTGGCATGACCGACCGACTCATCATCATCATCACCACCACCACCACCACAAGGCGAGGGGCACACCGTGGCCAGCAAGCGCTCAGACATCCGACCGAAGATCACGCTGGCGTGCACCGAGTGCAAGGAGCGCAACTACATCACGCGCAAGAACCGGCGTAACGACCCCGACCGCCTCGAGCTGTCGAAGTACTGCCCGCGCGACAAGAAGCACACGATCCACCGCGAGACCCGCTGAGCGACCCGGCCATGCCCGTCGACCCCGACCTCGCCGGTCGTGAGTTTCCGCCGACCGCTGCGTACGACGTGAGCCGCAGCCAGATCGCGGCCTTCGCCACCGCCATCGGCGACACTGATCCGGTGCACCACGACGTCGACGCGGCCCGGGCAGCTGGGCACGCCGACGTGGTCGCGCCGGTGACCTACCCCATCGTCGTCGCGTTCCGCGCGATGCGGGCGCTGCTGGAGGACCCGGAGGTCGGGATCGACCTGCGCCACGTGATCCACGCCGATCAGCGCTTCGAGTCGCTACGCCCGGTGTGGGCCGGTGACTCGCTCACCGCCCGGCTGGGTGTGGAGTCGCTGCGCAGCATGGGCGGGTCGGACATCATCGCCACCCGTACCGAGCTGACCGGGTCCGACGGCGAGCTGGTGTGCACCGCGTACGCCAAGCTCGCCCACACCCCGTCTGAGCCCACGTGACAGCCTTGACACCGGGCGCCGAGCTGGAGCCCGTGACGTACGCCGTGACCCGCGCCGACCTGGTCCGCTACGCCGGGGCCAGCGGAGACTTCAACCCGATTCACTGGTCGGACCGGGTGGCCACCGAGGTCGGCCTGCCGGGTGTCATCGCCCACGGGATGTACACCCTGGCACTGGCCGGGCGCGCGGTGAGCAGCTGGGCCGGTGGCCCGGACCGGGTCCTGGAACTCGGTGCGCGCTTCACCAAGCCGGTGGTCGTGCCCGACGACGAGACCGGTGTCGCTGTCACAGTGACCGGAGTCGTCAAGGAGAGCGACCAGCCGGGCGTCCTGCGCGTCGACCTCACGGTCAGCGTGGACGACTCCAAGGTGCTCGGGATGGCGCGCGCCCTGGTCCGCAGCACCGATGCCTGAGCCGTCCGTGGCCGAAGGCCCGATGCCCGAGACCCCGATGCCCGGGCCGCTGCGCGAGCTCACCACGCTGCGGTTGGGGGGCCCGCCGCGCCGGCTGGTCGTCGCCACCAGCGAGGCCGAGCTGGTCGCGGCCGTCACCGAGATGGACGCGGTGGACGAACCGGTGCTCGTGCTGGGCGGCGGCAGCAACCTGGTGGTGTCCGACGACGGGTTCGACGGCACCGTGGTGGCCGTCCGCACGCGCGGCATCAGCGCGTGCCCCGACACCGACGTCCCCACGTGCGGGGGCGTCACACTCACGGTGGCCGCGGGCGAGCCGTGGGACGACGTGGTCGCCATGGCCGTGCAGCGGACGTGGACCGGCGTGGAGGCTCTGTCGGGCATCCCTGGCAGCACCGGCGCGGTGCCGATCCAGAACGTCGGCGCCTACGGCCAGGAGGTCTCGCAGACCATCGCCTCGGTACGCACCTGGGACCGCCGGACCGCAACGCAGCAGACGTTCGCCAATGCCGACTGCGGGTTCGGTTACCGGGACAGCCGGTTCAAGGCCGAGCCGGGGCGGTGGGTGGTCCTCGAGGTCACCTTCCAGCTGCTCGTCGGGGAGCTGTCCGCCCCGGTCGGGTACGCCGAGCTGGCCCGGACCCTCGGCGTCCGGATCGGCGAGCGGGCGCCGCTGGCCGACGTCCGCGAGGCGGTGCTCGAACTGCGACGCGGCAAGGGCATGGTCCTCGACGATGCCGACCACGACACCTGGAGCGCCGGTTCGTTCTTCACCAACCCGGTGCTCGACGCCGAGGCGGCCGCGCGGCTGCCGGGCGACGCGCCGCGCTGGGAGCAGCCGGACGGCTCGGTCAAGACGAGTGCTGCCTGGTTGATCGACCGGGCCGGCTTCGCCAAGGGACACACGCACGGTCGGGTGGCCCTGTCCGGCAAGCACACGCTCGCGCTCACCAACCGGGGCGGCGCCAGCACCGACGAGCTGCTCGCCCTGGCCCGTGAGATCCGCGAGAGCGTGCGCGAACGCTACGGCGTCTCGCTGGTGAACGAGCCGGTGACCGTCGGCTGCTCACTGTGAGCATCACTCAAGACGGCACAGCACACGGGTTCGCCAGCCAGGCGTCGATCTCGGCGAACACCTGGGTGCGCAGCGGCTCCGGCGCGCGTGACCCGCGAACCGACATGGCCGCCAGTCGGGCGAGTGCGGCATCGTCGAGGTCGTGCGCGGCCCGGACGACGGCGTACTGCCCGGCCAGCCGCGAACCGAACAGCAGTGGGTCGTCGGCGCCCAGGGCGACGGGGACGCCGGCATCGAGCAGCTCGAGCACCGGCACCTCCTGCAGCGCCGAGTAGACCCCGAGCGCCACGTTGGAGACCGGGCAGACCTCGAGCGTCACGCCGGCCTCGAGGACCGCGGTGAGCAGGCGTGGGTCCTCCACGCAGCGCACGCCGTGGCCGATCCGATCGGCCTGCAGGTCGTGCAGGCAGGCCGCGACGTTGTCCGGCCCGCGCAGCTCGCCACCGTGGGGGGTGCTGAGCAGTCCGGCCCGTTTGGCGATGTCGAAGGCCGCCGCGAAGTCGCGGGTGGTGCCGCGCCGTTCGTCGTTGGACAGGCCGAAGCCGACCACGCCCCGGTCGACGTACTGGGCGGCGAGGCGGGCCAGCGTACGGGCGTCGAGCGGGTGTCGTGTGCGGTTGGCGGCGATCACGACGCCGATGCCGAGCCCGGTCGACCCGCTCGCCTCGCGCACCGCGTCGAGGACAAGGTCGGTGAATGCGGTGATCCCCCCGAAGCGCGCGGCGTAACCGGACGGGTCGACCTGGATCTCCAGCCACCTGCCGCCGTCGGCTACGTCGTCCTCGGCGGCCTCGCGCACCAGCCGACGGACGTCGCCCTCGGTGCGCAGGACCGACCGGGCGATGTCGTAGAGCCGCTGGAACCGGAACCAGCCCTTCTCGTCGGCGGTCGACAGCCGGGGCGGCCAGTCCTCGCGCAGCGCCGAAGGGAGCGCGATCCCGTCGCGCTCGGCGAGCTCGACCAGGGTCCGGTGCCGCATCGCCCCGGTGAAGTGCAAATGCAGGTGTGCCTTGGGCAGTGCCTGCACAGAGCGGCGCCGAGGCACCTCCGCTCCCTCGTGTGCGGCGATGCGGTCAGCCGCCGCTCGTACCGAGCAGCCGTTGAAGGCGGGACACACCCTCCGCCAGGTCCTCGTCGGACAGCGCGTAGGACAACCGCAGGTAACCCGGGGTGCCGAAGGCCTCACCCGGTACGACGGCCACCTCGACCTCGTCCAGGATCACCTCGGCGAGCTCGGCGGAGGTGCTCGGCGTCCGCCCGGCGACCGGCCGGCCGAGCACGCCCTTGACCGACGGGTACGCGTAGAAGGCGCCCTGCGGGGTCGGGCACACGACGCCGTCGATCTCGTTGAGCATCGACACCATCGTGATGCGTCGCCGGTCGAAGGCCTCGCGCATCCTCGCGACGGCTGACAGGTCGGCGGTCAGCGCCTCCACCGCCGCGCACTGCGAGACGTTGGCAACGTTGGACGTCGCGTGCGACTGCAGGTTGGTGGCCGCCTTGACCACGTCCTTCGGGCCGATCATCCAGCCCACCCGCCAGCCGGTCATGGCGTACGTCTTGGCGACACCGTTGAGCACCACGCACTTGTCGGCGAGGCGAGGCACCATCACCGGCATCGAGCGGGCACTCACCCCGTCGTACGTCAGGTGCTCGTAGATCTCGTCGGTCACGACCCACAGGCCGTACTCCTGGGCCCAGCGGCCGATCACCTCGACCTGCTCCTCGTTGTAGACCGAACCCGTCGGGTTGGACGGGGAGCAGAACAGCAGCACCTTGGTGCGCTCGGTACGGGCGTCCTCGAGCTGTTCGACGGTGACCAGGTAGTCCTGGGTCTCATCGGCCACGACCTCGACCGGCACACCGCCGGCCAACCGGATCGCCTCGGGGTAGGTCGTCCAGTACGGCGCGGGCAGCAGCACCTCGTCGCCCGGGTCGAGCAGGGTGGCGAACGCCTCGTAGACCGCCTGCTTGCCACCGTTGGTGACGAGGACCTGCGCGGCCTCGATCTGGTAGCCGGAGTCGCGGCGGGTCTTGTTGACGATCGCCGCCTTGAGCTCCGGGAGCCCGCCGGCGGGCGAGTAGCGGTGGTTTCGGGGGTCACGGCACGCCTGCACGGCCGCCTCGACTATGTAGTCGGGGGTCGCGAAGTCAGGCTCCCCGGCTCCGAAGCCGATGATCGGTCGGCCCAACGCCTTGAGCGCCTTGGCCCTGGCATCCACAGCAAGCGTCGCGGACTCCGCGATACCGCCGATCCTGGCCGAGACCCGCCCCTGGCGAGCTGTGGGATCCAGTTCCGAGGAGTGCAGGCTCATGTCCTCATCCTCGCACCGCAGCCACGTGGGAGGTCAGTGGGTGGGTTTTCGGGGGGACACGGGGGCGGAGCCCCCGTGGGTGCCGGTTCGACGTTTCGGCGGCGCGACCCGTAGACTCGACCACCGGCTGAGTCGGCCGAAGGGCAGTAGCTCAACTGGCAGAGCATCGGTCTCCAAAACCGAAGGTTGGGGGTTCAAGTCCCTCCTGCCCTGCACGGTCTCCCCGGAGGCTGACGCCAGACCCGTACGCACCCCGATGGTCACGGTCACGACGACGCGAGGAAGGTGGCACCGTGAGCGACACCGGCTCGACGGCCGCGCCCCGCAGTGGCGAGGGCAAGAAGCGGACGCCACCGGCGACGTTCTACCGTCAGGTCGTCGCCGAGCTGCGCAAGGTGGTCTACCCCACTCGGGCACAGGTCGTCAACTACTTCTTCGTGGTACTCGTATTCGTCCTCGTGATGATGGCGATCGTGGCCGGGCTCGACTACGGCCTCGGCCGGCTGATGTTCGAAATCTTCGCCTGACGTACGTCTGGCGGACCTGATGCAGTGCCTGATGAGTGAAGGTGACGGAACCAACCGTGTCACAACAGTTCGACGAGTCCCACGACCTGCTCCGCGACGGGGCGCCTGAGGGCGCCTCCGACCTCGAACAGGACGTCGAGGTCATCGAGGTCGAGGCCGGCCTCGACGCCGCCGACAGCAGCGATGAGGAGACCGACGAGGAGCTCGTGGGTCTCGACGTGGAGCCGGAGGTCGCGGACGTCGACATTGCCGACCCCGAGGCGGACGCCGTCGTGGCCGACGCCGTGGACGACCTGAGTGCCGGAGCCGACGCCACGTCCGACGTGGCGCAGGAGGTCGCCGAGGAGTCTGTGCCCGACGGGGCTGACCCGGTGCCCGACGAGATGGCGGAGTTCCTCGAGGAGCTGCATGCCAAGCCCGGTGACTGGTACGTCGTGCACACGTACTCAGGGATGGAGAAGCGGGTCAAGACCAACCTGGAGAACCGCATCAACTCCCTCAACATGGAGGACTACATCCACGAGGTGGTCGTCCCGACCGAGGAGTACTCCGAGGTCAAGAACGGTCAGATCAAGAAGGGCCATCGCACGACGCTGCCCGGCTACGTGCTGGTCCGCATGGACCTGACCGACCAGTCGTGGTCCGCGGTCCGCCACACGCCCTCGGTCACCGGCTTCGTGGGCCACGCCCACCAGCCGGTGCCGCTCAGCCTCAACGAGGTCGAGGACATGCTGGCGCCCGCGGTCCAGGCTCGAGTGGCTGCAGCCGCCACGGCCGCGGCGACGCCCGGCACCCCCGAGTCGCAGCCGAAGGCACCCAAGTTGGAGTTCACCGACTTCGGGGTCAGCGACTCCGTCATGGTGATCGACGGCCCGTTCGCCACGCTGCACGCCACCATCACCGAGATCAACGTCGACTCCCAGCGCGTCAAGGCGCTGGTCGAGATCTTCGGCCGGGAGACCCCGGTCGAGCTCAGCTTCGGCCAGATCCAGAAGGTCTGACACCACCCAGCACGAAGGAATCCCACATGCCCCCGAAGAAGAAGATCGCCGCGCTGGTCAAGGTGCAGCTGCAGGCCGGAGCAGCCACCCCGGCGCCACCGGTCGGTACCGCCCTCGGCCCGCACGGCGTCAACATCATGGAATTCTGCAAGGCGTACAACGCGCAGACCGAACCGATGCGCGGCACCGTCATCCCCGTCGAGATCACGATCTACGAGGACCGCTCGTTCACGTTCATCACCAAGACGCCCCCGGCCGCGGAGATGATCAAGAAGGCGGCCGGCCTCTCGAAGGGTTCTTCAACCCCGCACACGGACAAGGTCGGCAAGCTGACCCGCGACCAGGTGCGCGAGATCGCGACGACGAAGCTTCCAGACATCAACGCCAACGACATCGACGCCGCCATGAAGATCGTCGAGGGCACCGCCCGGTCGATGGGTGTCACCGTCAAGGACTGAGCGGCACGAACTGAGCTCCCGCTCACCGCACCACCCAGCACCAGTGGCAGGGTCCGCACCCGCGGACCCGGACGACCACACAGACGACAAGGATCACGACATGCCCCGCAGCAGGCAGTACCGGGAAGCGGCCAAGACCATCGATTCCGATGCCCTCTACGCCCCGTTCAAGGCGATGGAGATCGCCAAGACCTCCGGCAGCACGAAGTTCGACTCGACCATCGACGTCGCCATGCGCCTGGGCGTCGACCCCCGCAAGGCCGACCAGATGGTGCGCGGCACAGTCAACCTGCCGCACGGCACCGGCAAGACCGCCCGTGTCCTGGTCTTCGCCACCGGTGACCGGGCCGAGGCGGCCCGCGAGGCCGGTGCCGACCACGTCGGTGCCGACGAGCTGGTCGAGAAGGTCTCCGGTGGTTGGCTGGACTTCGACGCCGTGGTCGCCACGCCGGACATGATGGGCAAGGTCGGCCGGCTCGGTCGGGTACTCGGCCCCCGTGGACTGATGCCCAACCCGAAGACCGGCACCGTCACACCCGACGTGGCCAAGGCGGTCGGCGACATCAAGGGCGGCAAGATCGAGTTCCGGGTCGACCGGCACGCCAACCTGCACTTCATCGTCGGCAAGGCGTCCTTCTCCACCGAGCAGCTCGCGGAGAACTACGCCACCGCACTGGAGGAGATCCTGCGGCTGAAGCCGGCGAGCTCCAAGGGCCGCTACATCCGAAGGATCGCGGCCTCGGCATCGATGGGTCCCAGCATCCCGGTCGACCCGAATCGCACCCGCAACGTGGCAGCGCCGGACGAGGACTGAAGGCCAGTCCGTCACCGCTTCGGTGTGAACCGTTGGCGCCGTACGATCGGCGTCGCAGGACTTACCTGCCCACCTCTGGGGGGATTCATGAAGCTGCGCCGTTCCGCCATCGCCGCCGCCGCGGCCACCGTGCTGACTCTGACTGCGTGTGGCGCGAGCGACGAGCTCGACGACGACTCCGGTGACTCCAGCTCGGAGAGCGACGACGCCGACACCGGGTCCGACGACGACACCGGGTCCGACGACGACACCGGGTCCGGCGACGACACCGGGGTCTCCTCGGCCGGTCTGACCGAGGACACGTTCGCGCAGGAGCTGACAGCGGCTCAGATCGAGGCCGGCAGCGTGACGATGGACGTGACGATCACCTCCGGCGGACAGGTCATCACCGCGGAGGGGGAGGTGCTCACCGGTGCCGACGTCGAGGACTCCGGGGTCGACATGACGATGCAGGTCCCCGGGGTGGGGGATCTGCAGATGATCCTCGTCGACGGAGACTTCTACATGAACCTCGGTCAGCTCTCGCAGAACAAGTTCGTGGTCATCGACCTCGACGACGCCAGCAACCCGTTGGCCGAGTCGTTCGGGGGCCTCCAGGAGCAGTTCGACGTGGCAGCCACCACCGAAGCGCTGGAGGACGCGATCGTCGGTTTCGAGGAGGTCGGACCCGAGACGGTCGAGGGTGTCGAGGCCGAACAGTACGACGTCACGGTCAACACCGAGGACATGCTCGATACCCTCGGCGCAGCCGGCGGCGGCCCAGCGGCGGCGCAGCTGCCCGAGACCATCACCTACTCCTTCTGGACCGACGAGGACAACCTGCCGGTCAAGATGACCGCCGAGGCGGGCGGCTTGTTCGAGCTGGAGTTCATCTACTCCGATTGGGGTGGCCCGGTGGAGATCACGCCACCCCCGGCCAACCGGATCAGCAAGAAGGACCCGTTCAGCGCCGCCGGCTGACCCTCCCTCCGCCGGGATTTGCCTGTGCCGCCGCCGCGGTCGTACCCTGATCGAGCCGAAGACCGCAGGTCGCCGGTCCGTCCTACTCGGATCGGCAGAAGGTCCCGCTAGCCGGGCGACCCGCGCAGGTTGACCACGAAGCACGCGCACCGCGGTGCGCCACGCCCCGTGCACTCCTGCGCCGGGGCGTTCTTTGCATGTGGGGTCATGCCCGTGTCCCTCCGGTATGAGATCCGATCAACGAGTACGCGGAAGGAGACCCATGGCACGCCCGGACAAGGCAGCGGCAGTCGCCGAGCTGACGGAGGAGTTCCGCAACTCGAGCGCAGCCGTCCTCACCGAGTACCGCGGTCTGTCCGTGAAGCAGCTGCAGGACCTGCGGCGGGCTCTCGGGACAGACACCACCTATGCCGTGGTGAAAAACACGCTGACCAAGATCGCGGCCAAGGATGCCGGGATCGAGGCGTTCGACGGCCTGCTCGTCGGTCCGTCGGCCATCGCCTTCGTCAAAGGCGACGTCGTCGAGGCCGCCAAGGGGCTGCGTGACTTCACCAGGACCAACCAGGCTCTCGTGATCAAGGGGGGCGTCCTGGACGGCAAGAGCCTCCACGCCGACGAGATCAACAAGCTGGCCGACCTCGAGTCGCGCGAGGTCCTCCTCGCCAAGCTCGCAGGGGTGCTGCAGGCCAGCACGCAGAACGCGGCGTACCTGTTCAACGCGCTGCCCGCGCAGGCCGCCCGAGTCCTCGGTGCGCTGCAGGCCAAGCGGGAGCAGGACATCCCTGCCGGCGAAACACCAGCCGGCGAAACACCAGCCGAGGAAACCCCAGCCGACGCTGAGGCCTGAAATGCCGGACCGACCACCCATCGGCCCGGACCGGGCCCCCCGAACATGGGACCATCTGTAACCGAAAGGACGCCACCATGGCGAAGATCGACACAGCTGACCTGCTCGACACGTTCAAGGAGATGACCCTCCTGGAGCTGAGCGAGTTCGTGAAGGAGTTCGAGGAGACGTTCGGCGTGAGCGCCGCTGCTCCTGTTGCCGCTGCCGCCCCGGCGGGCGCCGGCGGCGCCGCTGCCCCCGAGGCTGCTGAGGAGCAGGACGAGTTCGACGTCGTCCTCGAGGCGACCGGTGACAAGAAGATCCAGGTCATCAAGGAGGTGCGCGGGCTCACGAGCCTCGGCCTCAAGGAGGCCAAGGACCTCGTCGAAGCCGCCCCCAAGCCGATCCTGGAGAAGGTGACCAAGGACGCCGCTGAGAAGGCCAAGGACTCTCTGGAGGCCGCCGGCGCCACCGTCTCGGTCAGGTGAACCACCGGTAGCATCTTCGTGCGCCCCTGCGGTTTCCATCCCCGAACGACAGGGTCCGTTATCGCACTGTCCGACGCGGATGTCTTGACGCACCCGGCCACACCCGGCATCCTTCATCGCAATGGTGGCGAACATCAGAGCCGGGTCCGCGACGTCGTCGGGCCCGATCTGTGACGGGTGTGCGGACCCAGGTTTGCAGCAGCGGCCCCTGGTGGACTAGGCTGCTTCTTTGCGCTGCCTTCACTTCCTCCTCACCCCTTGACGGGGAGCCGTCGGCATGCGCGGAACTTGAGACTTAAGCCTCGGAAGGACGCCTCTTGCCGGCCTCGCGCACCGCTACTGCACCATCTCCCTCCCGCCGCATTTCCTTCGCAAAGATCGCCGAACCTCTTGAGGTTCCCCAGTTGCTGGCGCTCCAGACGGACAGCTTCGACTGGCTGATCGGCGACGAGCTGTGGAAGGCCAAGGTCGAGCAGCAGCTCGCCGCCGGCCGTACCGACGTCTCGCAGAAGTCGGGACTGACCGAGATCTTCGAGGAGATCTCCCCGATCGAGGACTTCTCCGGGACCATGTCCCTGTCGTTCGCTTCACCGCGGTTCGAGCCGCCGAAGAACTCCGTCGACGAGTGCAAGGAGCGCGACGTCACCTACGCCGCTCCGCTGTTCGTCACCGCCGAGTTCATGAACAACGAGACCGGTGAGATCAAGAGCCAGACGGTCTTCATGGGCGACTTCCCGCTGATGACCGACAAGGGCACGTTCGTCATCAACGGCACCGAACGAGTCGTGGTGTCCCAGCTGGTCCGCTCGCCGGGCGTGTACTTCGAGCGCAGCGCTGACAAGACCAGCGACAAGGACATCTACACGGCCAAGCTGATCCCCAGCAGGGGCGCGTGGCTGGAGTTCGAGGTCGACAAGCGCGACACGGTCGGTGTGCGTCTTGACCGCAAGCGCAAGCAGAACGTCACCGTGCTGCTCAAGGCGCTCGGGTGGAGCGAGGCGCAGATCCTCGAGGAGTTCGGCGAGTACGAGTCGATCCGCCTGACGCTGGAGAAGGACCACACAGCCGGTCAGGACGAGGCCCTGCTGGACATCTACCGCAAGCTGCGCCCGGGCGAGCCGCCCACCCGCGAGGCCGCGCAGACGCTGTTGGACAACTACTACTTCAACTCCAAACGCTACGACCTGGCCAAGGTCGGTCGCTACAAGATCAACAAGAAGCTCGGCCAGACCGAGGCGTTCGACCAGCAGACGCTGACCATCGACGACATCGTCGCGACGATCCGTTACATCGTGGAGCTGCACGACGGACGCACCGAGCTGAGCGTCGCCGACGGGCAGCCGGTGCTCAACCGTGAGGGCAAGCCGGTCGTGGTCGAGGCCGACGACATCGACCATTTCGGCAACCGACGCATGCGTACGGTCGGCGAGCTGATCCAGAACCAGCTGCGTACCGGCCTGGCCCGGATGGAGCGGGTCGTCCGCGAGCGGATGACGACACAGGACGTCGAGGCGATCACGCCGCAGACCCTGATCAACATCCGGCCGGTCGTGGCGGCGCTGAAGGAGTTCTTCGGCACCTCCCAGCTGAGCCAGTTCATGGACCAGACCAACCCGATCGCCGGCCTGACCCACAAGCGTCGCCTGTCCGCCCTCGGCCCCGGTGGGCTGAGCCGTGAGCGTGCGGGCTACGAGGTCCGCGACGTGCACCCGTCGCACTACGGCCGGATGTGCCCGATCGAGACACCCGAGGGCCCGAACATCGGTCTGATCGGCTCGCTCGCGACGTACGGCCGGATCAACCCCTTCGGCTTCGTCGAGACGCCGTACCGGCGGGTCGAGAACGGCGTCGTCAGCGACACGATCGACTACCTGGCCGCCAGCGACGAGGACCGCCACGTCATCGCACAGGCCAACGCGGTGCTCGCCGAGGACAACACGTTCGCCGAGGAGCGTGTGACGGTCCGCCGTCGCGACGGCGAGGTCGACTACGTCCTGCCCGACGAGGTCGACTACATGGACGTCTCGCCGCGGCAGATGGTGTCGGTCGCGACCGCGCTGATCCCGTTCCTCGAGCACGACGACGCCAACCGCGCCCTGATGGGCTCGAACATGCAGCGGCAGGCAGTGCCGCTGATCCGCAGCCAGGCGCCACTCGTCGGCACCGGCATGGAGTTCCGCGCCGCCGTCGACGCCGGCGACGTCACCACCGCCATCGCAGCCGGTGTCGTGACCGAGGTCGAGGCCGACTTCGTCGAGGTCATGCACGACGACGGGTCGTACCACACGTACCGGATGTCGAAGTTCCGTCGCTCCAACCAGGGCACCTGCATCAACCAGCGCCCGCTGGTGCGTGAGGGCCAGCGGGTCGAGGTCGGTACGCCGATCGCGGACGGCCCGTGCACCGACGAGGGCGAGATGGCACTGGGCACCAACCTGCTGGTCGCCTTCATGTCGTGGCAGGGACACAACTACGAAGACGCGATCATCCTGTCCTCGCGCATCGTGCAGGAGGACGTCCTCACCTCGATCCACATCGAGGAGCACGAGGTCGACGCCCGCGACACCAAGCTGGGCCCCGAGGAGATCACCCGCGACATCCCCAACGTCAGCGACGACATGCTGGCCGACCTCGACGAGCGCGGCATCATCCGCATCGGCGCCGAGGTGGGCAACGGTGACGTGCTGGTCGGTAAGGTGACGCCCAAGGGCGAGACCGAGCTGACGCCCGAAGAGCGGCTGCTGCGCGCGATCTTCGGCGAGAAGGCTCGAGAGGTCCGCGACACCTCCCTCAAGGTGCCGCACGGCGAGTCCGGCACCGTCATCGGCGTCCGCGTCTTCGACCGCGAGGAGGCCGACGAGCTGCCGCCCGGCGTCAACCAGTTGGTGCGCGTCTACGTCGCACAGAAGCGCAAGATCTCCGACGGGGACAAGCTCGCCGGCCGGCACGGCAACAAGGGCGTGATCGCCAAGATCCTGCCCATCGAGGACATGCCGTTCCTGCCCGACGGCACACCGGTGGACATCGTGCTCAACCCGCTCGGCGTCCCCGGCCGGATGAACGTCGGCCAGGTCATGGAAACCCACCTGGGGTGGATCGCCAAGACCGGCTGGCAGGTCGAGGGTGACGAGGACTCGGGCGAGCACTGGAAGGAGCGGCTGCGCAGCATCGGTGCGGGCGAGGCTCCGCCCAGCAGCAACATCGCCACGCCGGTGTTCGACGGGGCCCGCCAGGACGAGATCCAGGGCCTGCTCTCCTCCACGCTGCGTACCCGCGACGGAGACCGGCTGGTCGACCCCGACGGCAAGGCGCTGCTGTTCGACGGCCGCTCCGGCGAGCCGTTCCCACAGCCGATCAGCGTCGGCTACATGTACATGCTCAAGCTGCACCACCTGGTCGACGACAAGATCCACGCCCGCTCGACCGGTCCGTACTCGATGATCACGCAGCAGCCGCTGGGTGGTAAGGCGCAGTTTGGTGGTCAGCGGTTCGGTGAGATGGAGGTGTGGGCACTCGAGGCGTACGGCGCGGCCTACGCCCTGCAGGAGCTGCTCACCATCAAGTCCGACGACGTGCTCGGTCGGGTCAAGGTCTACGAGGCCATCGTCAAGGGGGAGAACGTGCCCGAGCCGGGCATCCCCGAATCGTTCAAGGTCCTCGTGAAGGAGATGCAGTCGCTGTGCCTGAACGTCGAGGTGCTCTCCAGCGACGGCTCGAGGTTGGAGCTCCGGGACGCCGAGGAGGACGTCTTCCGAGCCGCCGAGGAGCTCGGCATCGACCTGTCCCGCCGCGAACCCAGCAGCGTTGAAGAGGTCTAGCGAGCTTGCGAGCCGGGCCCTTCAACCACCCATCCGAACCAGCCACTAGCGCCTACAGCAACCAAAGGAATCAGACGTGCTGGACGTGAATTTCTTCAACGACCTGCGCATCGGTCTCGCGACCGCGGACGACATCCGCACCTGGTCGCACGGTGAGGTCAAGAAGCCGGAGACCATCAACTACCGGACGCTCAAGCCCGAGCGCGACGGCCTGTTCTGCGAGAAGATCTTCGGTCCCACCCGGGACTGGGAGTGCTACTGCGGCAAGTACAAGCGGGTGCGCTTCAAGGGCATCATCTGTGAGCGCTGCGGTGTCGAGGTCACCCGTTCGAAGGTCCGTCGTGAGCGGATGGGCCACATCGAGCTCGCCGCCCCGGTCACGCACATCTGGTACTTCAAGGGCGTGCCCAGCCGGCTGGGTTACCTGCTGGACCTCGCCCCGAAGGACCTCGAGAAGGTCATCTACTTCGCGGCGTACATGATCACCGCCGTCGACGAGGACGCACGGCACAAGGACCTGTCCTCGCTCGAGGCGAAGATCGACGTCGAACGCAAGGGCATGGAGTCGCGCCGCGACCACGACATCGAGCAGCGCCTGCGCAAGTTCGAGGAGGACCTGGCAGCGCTCGAGGCCGAGGGAGCCAAGGCGGACGCGCGTCGCAAGGTCAAGGACGGTGCCGAGCGTGAGCTCAAGCAGCGTCGCGACCGCGCGCAGCGCGAGATCGACCGTCTGGACGAGGTCTGGAGCCGGTTCAAGAGCCTCAAGGTCCAGGACCTGGAGGGTGACGAGGTTCTGTATCGGGAGATGAGCTACCGGTTCGGCAAGTACTTCGAGGGCTACATGGGTGCCGCGGCGATCCAGAAGCGTCTCGAGACCTTCGACCTCGAGGCCGAGGCCGTGTCGCTGCGCGAGACCATCTCGACCGGCAAGGGGCAGCGCAAGACCCGCGCGCTCAAGCGCCTCAAAGTCGTGTCGGCGTTCCTGTCGACCACCAACAGCCCGCAGGGCATGGTGCTGGACTGCGTCCCGGTGATCCCGCCGGACCTGCGGCCGATGGTCCAGCTCGACGGTGGCCGCTTCGCCACCAGCGACCTGAACGACCTGTACCGCCGGGTCATCAACCGCAACAACCGGCTCAAGCGGCTGCTCGACCTCGGCGCGCCGGAGATCATCGTCAACAACGAGAAGCGGATGCTGCAGGAGGCCGTCGACTCGTTGTTCGACAACGGCCGCCGTGGCCGCCCGGTCACCGGCCCGGGCAACCGGCCGCTGAAGTCGTTGTCGGACATGCTCAAGGGCAAGCAGGGACGCTTCCGGCAAAACCTGCTCGGCAAGCGAGTCGACTACTCCGGCCGCTCGGTCATCGTGGTCGGCCCGCAGCTGAAGCTGCACCAGTGCGGCCTGCCCAAGCAGATGGCGCTCGAGCTGTTCAAGCCGTTCGTGATGAAGCGTCTGGTCGACCTCAGCCACGCGCAGAACATCAAGAGCGCCAAGCGCATGGTCGAGCGGGCCCGTCCGCAGGTCTGGGACGTCCTCGAGGAGGTCATCGCCGAACACCCGGTGCTGCTCAACCGAGCACCGACGCTGCACCGCCTCGGCATCCAGGCGTTCGAACCGCAGCTGATCGAGGGCAAGGCCATTCAGATCCACCCGCTGGTGTGCACCGCGTTCAACGCGGACTTCGACGGTGACCAGATGGCTGTGCACCTCCCGCTGTCGGCCGAGGCGCAGGCCGAGGCACGCATCCTCATGCTGTCGACCAACAACATCCTGAAGCCGGCTGACGGTCGACCGGTGACCATGCCGACCCAGGACATGATCATCGGCATCTTCTTCCTCACCACCGACCGTGAGGGTGAGCCCGGTGAAGGTCGGGCATTCTCCAGTGACGCCGAGGCCCTGATGGCCTTCGATCGCAAGGAGATCACCCTCCAGACGCCGATCCGGCTGCGCTTCGACACCGCCGACGTGGCCGGGGTGCCGCTGCCCGAGGGTCACGAGGACGGTCAGCCGGTGCTGCTGCAGACCACCCTGGGCCGCGCCCTGTTCAACGAGGCACTGCCCGCCGACTACCCGTACGTCAACTACGAGGTCGGCAAGAAGCAGCTCGGTGTGATCGTCAACGACCTGGCCGAGCGGTACCCGAAGGTCGAGGTGGCCCACGCGCTCGACGCGCTGAAGGACACCGGCTTCCACTGGGCAACCCGCTCGGGCGTCACGATCTCCATCGGCGACGTGGTCACGCCGCCGCGCAAGCAGGAGATCCTGGCGACGTACGAGGACCAGGCCGCCAAGGTGCAGGTGCAGTTCGGTCGCGGCCTGATCACCGACGAGGAGCGCCGTCAGGAGCTCATCGAGATCTGGACGCAGGCCACCAACGAGGTCTCCGCGGAGATGGAGAAGACCTTCGACCGGCTGAACCCGATCTACATGATGGTCCACTCCGGCGCCCGCGGAAACATGATGCAGGTCCGCCAGATCGCCGCCATGCGCGGTCTGGTCGCCAACCCGAAGGGCGAGATCATCCCGCGCCCGATCAAGGCGAACTTCAAGGAGGGCCTGTCGGTCGTCGAGTACTTCATCGCGACCCACGGTGCCCGCAAGGGGCTGGCCGACACCGCGTTGCGGACGGCCGACTCCGGCTACCTGACACGCCGACTCGTCGACGTCAGCCAGGACGTCATCATCCGCGAGGAGGACTGCGGCACGGAGCGTGGTCTGCCCAAGACCATCGCCACCCGGCTGGAGGACGGCCGGTTGATCTCGCACGAGCACGTCGAGACCTCGGCGTACTCACGTTCGGCTGCCACCGAGGTCACCCACCCCGAGTCCGGGGACGTGCTGGTCGAGGCGGGTGGCGACCTCGGCGACGTCAAGATCGCCGAGCTCGTCGAGGCCGGTATCGAGTCGGTACGGGTGCGCTCGGTGCTGACCTGCGACGCCAAGACCGGCACCTGCGCCAAGTGCTACGGCCGCTCGCTGGCCACCGGCAAGCTGGTCGACATCGGCGAGGCCGTCGGCATCATCGCGGCGCAGTCCATCGGTGAGCCCGGCACTCAGCTGACCATGCGTACCTTCCACACCGGTGGTGTGGCCGGGGACGACATCACGCACGGTCTGCCCCGCGTCGTCGAGCTGTTCGAGGCGCGCAACCCCAAGGGCCGCGCCCCGATCACCGAGGCGGCCGGTCGGGTACAGGTCGACGAGAGCGACAAGACCCGCAAGCTGGTCGTGACCCCGGACGACGGCTCCGAGCCGTTCGAGTACCCCGTCAGCAAGCGCTCGCGCCTGCTGGTGGGCGACGGCGACCACGTCGAGGTCGGCCAGCAGCTGACGCACGGTACGCCGGAGCCGCACGAGGTGCTGCGCATCCTCGGGGTGCGGGCCGCCCAGCAGCACCTGGTGGACGAGGTGCAGGACGTCTACCGCAGCCAGGGTGTGGCGATCCACGACAAGCACATCGAGATCATCGTGCGCCAGATGCTGCGCCGGGTCACCGTCATCGAGCAGGGCGACTCGCGGCTGCTGACCGGTGACCTGGTCGACCGGATCTCCTTCGAGGAGGAGAACCGGCGGGTCGTGTCCGAGAGCGGCTCCCCCGCCTCGGGTCGTCCGGTGCTGATGGGCATCACCAAGGCCTCGCTGGCCACCGAGTCGTGGCTGTCTGCGGCGTCCTTCCAGGAGACCACCCGGGTGCTCACCGACGCGGCGATCCACGCCAAGTCGGACTCGCTGGTGGGTCTGAAGGAGAACGTCATCATCGGCAAGCTGATCCCGGCCGGCACCGGCCTGGAGCGTTACCGCAACGTGCGGGTCGAGCCGACCGAGGAGGCGCGCGCCGCGGCGTACTCCATGACCGGGTACGAGTCCTACGACTACGACTTCGGGACGCCGACCGGTCAGTCGGTTGCGCTGGACGACTTCGACTTCGGGTCGTACGGAAACTGACGTTGGTGCTCTTGGACGGGCGGTCACCCTCACGGGTGGCCGCCCGTTCAGTGGTGCAGCACCCGAGCCCGCGGACGCCGGGCTGGCAGACTCCCGACCATGGATCAGCGCGTGCACTTCGTGACGGTGTCGACAGCGGACCTCGATGCGGCGAGGCGGTTCTACGTCGACGGGCTCGGCTGGACGCCGACACTCGATGTGCCGGAGGAGATCATCTTCTTCCAGATCGGTCCCGGCATGCTCCTGGGGCTCTTGGAGTCGGCACGGTTCGCAGATGACCTGGGCGGGGCCGCCGCCACGGCGATGCCCACCGGGGTCACACTCGCGCACAACGTCGAATCCCCCGAGGCTGTCGACGCAGTGCTGGCTCAGGCCGCGTCGGCCGGGGCGCAGGTCCTCAAGCCGGGCCAGCACGCCGACTTCGGCGGCTACCACGGTCACGTCCGCGACCCCAACGGACTGGTGTGGGAGGTCGCGCACAATCCAGGCTGGCGGGTGGACGACGACGGGACGGTCCGCCTCGACGCGCCGGACGGCGGATGACGCCTGACCTGGAGCGCGTCGACCCGGTGCATGCCGCCGACCTGCGGCGGCACCAACGGCTGGCCGCGTACGCGGTGCTGTGGCGCGAGCCCGGCGAGATCCTGCTGACCCGCATCTCCCGGCACGGCCACCACCCGGGGGCCTGGACGCTGCCCGGTGGGGGAGTCGACCACGGTGAGGATCCTCGCGACGCCCTGGTACGCGAGGTACGCGAGGAGACCGGGCTGCTGGTCCGACCCGACCGGCTGCTCGACGTCCACTCGGCGCACTTCACCGGCCGCGCCCCGGACGGCGTGGTCGAGGACTTCCACGGTGTGCACCTGATCCTGTCCGCCGAGCTCGACGACCCGACCGTGCAGCCCTCCGTGCTCGAGATCGACGGCACGACGGACGCGGTGGCCTGGGTGCCGGTGCAGCGGATCCGCGCCGACGAGGTCGAGGTGCTCGACGTGGTACGGGCGGCGCTGGCGCATGCAGGTTGAGCGCCTAGCATCGAGCCAGTGACGACGGCACAGTGACGACGGGACAGGTGTGCATGACGCGTGCTCAGACGGTGTCGACCGAGATCACCGAACTGCTCCGGGCTGCCGGACTGCGCGACGTCGACGACTCGAGCCTCGCCCGGGCGATGTACAGCACCGACGCCTCGCTGTACCGAGTCCCGCCGCAGGTGGTGGTGCGTCCGTACGACGTCGACGAGGTGCTCGCGACCCTCCAGGTGTGCCGTACGTCGGGTGTGCCGCTGACGATGCGCGGGGCCGGCACCTCCATCGCGGGCAACGCGGTCGGAGCGGGTGTCGTGCTGGATACCAGCAAGCACCTCACCCGGCTGCTCGAGCTCGACCCGGAGGCCCGGACCGCGGTGGTCGAGCCGGGTGCCGTGCACGCCACCCTGCAACGGGCCGCCCGCCCGCACGGTCTGCGGTACGGCCCCGACCCCTCCACCCACACGCGCTGCACCATTGGCGGGATGATCGGCAACAACGCCTGCGGGTCGCGGGCCCTCGGGTACGGCCGGACCGTCGACACCGTGCAGGCACTCGACGTCGCGACCGTCGCCGGCGAGCAGCTGCGCCTCGGACGGGCGGTGCCCACGCCGGAGTCGGCGACCCTGCAGGCGCTGCACGACCTCGTCGGAACCTCGCTCGGGACGATCCGCACCCACCTCGGGCGCTTCGGCCGGCAGGTCTCCGGCTACTCGCTGGAGCACCTGCTGCCCGAGAACGACTTCGACGTGGCCCGGGCGCTGGTGGGCAGCGAGGGCACGTTGGCCGTGGTCACCCGTGCCACCGTCTCGCTGGCACCGGACGCACCGACAGTCCTGGTGGTGCTCGGCTATCCGTCCATGGGCGACGCGGCCGACGCGGTACCCACCGTGCTGACCCATGGCCCGGTCGCGTGCGAGGGCCTGGACACCCGCATCGTCGATGTGGTCAGGGACCGCCGCGGCGCCGCCGCGGTGCCGGAGCTGCCGCACGGCAGTGGCTGGTTGTTCGTGGAGCTCGCCGGGGACGACGCCGGTGAGCTGACCGCGCGGGCAGACCGGCTCGTCGCCGACGCCGGCGCGACCGGGTCGCGGGTGGTCCGGGATGCCGCCGAGGCGACTGCGCTGTGGCTGATCCGCGAGGACGGTGCCGGCCTCGGTGCGATCAGTCTGGCCCGGCCGGCGTACTCCGGCTGGGAGGACGCAGCGGTGCCACCGGACCGGCTCGGTGCCTACCTGCGCGAGTTCGAGACGCTGTTGGACGAGCACGGCTTCGACGGCGTGCCGTACGGGCACTTCGGTGACGGCTGCGTGCACATCCGGATCGACTTCCCGCTGAGCGACCCCGGCGGTCAGGACGCGTTTCGGGAGTTCGTCACCGCAAGTGCGCGGCTGGTCGCGTCCCACGGTGGTTCGCTGTCCGGCGAGCACGGCGACGGCCGGGCCCGTTCAGAGCTGCTGCCGCTGATGTACCCGGCCGAGGTGATCGACCTGTTCGCGGCGGTCAAGCACGTCTTCGACCCCACCGGGACGCTCAACCCCGGCGTGCTGGTCGCCCCTCGCCCGCTGGACGCCGACCTGCGCACCCCCGTCCCGCTGCGGCTCTCACCGCAGCTCTCCCTGGGCGCGCACCGCTGCACCGGTGTCGGCAAGTGCATCGCCGACACCACCGCCTCCGGCGGCATCATGTGCCCGTCGTACCTCGCCACCCGCGACGAGAAGGACTCCACCCGCGGCCGCGCACGCGTCCTGCAGGAGATGATCCGCGGCGACCTGGTCACCGACGGGTGGCGCGCCCCGGAGGTGCACGAGGCCCTCGACCTGTGCCTGTCGTGCAAGGGCTGCGCCCGCGACTGCCCGACCGGCGTGGACATGGCGACCTACAAGTCGCAGGTGCTCGACCAGGCGTACCGGGGCAGGGTGCGGCCACGGGCGCACTACACGTTGGGGCGGCTGCCAGGTCTGGTCTCGCTCGGCTCGCGGGCACCGCGGATCGCCAACGCCGTCATGTCGTTCCCCCCAACCGCCACGCTGGGCCGTTGGGCGGCCGGGGTCGACCAGCGCCGGTCGCTGCCGCGGCTGGCCCGGCAGACGCTGCGCGACTGGGCGCACCATCGTGAGCCGACGGCGCGGGAGCCTGCCACCGGGGAGCGGATCGTGCTGTTCGCCGACACGTTCACCAACTTCTTCTCACCGGACGTCGGCCAGGCCGGCGTCGAGGTGCTGGAACGGGCCGGAGGGTGGGTACGCGTGCCCGAGCAGCGGCTGTGCTGCGGACTGACCCAGATCTCCACCGGGCAGCTGGAGGGCGCGCGCCGCCAGCTGCGCCGCACCGTGTCGGCACTCGCGCCGTACGCCCGCGACGGCGTGCCCGTCGTCGGGCTGGAGCCCTCGTGCACTGCGGTCCTGCGCACCGACGTGCTGGAACTGCTGCACGACGACCCGCTGGTCGAGGACGCACGCCTGGTCGCCGGTGTGGTCCGCACGCTGGCCGAGCAGCTGGGCGCGATGCCGGGCTTCGTCGCACCGGACCTGTCCGGCGTGCATGCGGTGGCCCAACCGCACTGCCATCAGGCGGCCGTCCTCGGCTGGGAGGCCGACCGACGCCTGCTGACCGGCGCCGGGGCGCAGGTCGACGCGGTCGGTGGCTGCTGCGGGCTGGCCGGCAACTTCGGAGTGGAGAAGGGCCACCACGACGTCTCGGTCGCGATCGCCGAGCACGCGTTGCTGCCTGCCGTACGCGCGGTCGGGACCGACGGGGTGGTGCTCGCGGACGGGTTCTCCTGCCGCACCCAGCTCGACGACCTCGCCGGCGTCCGTGGCCTGCACCTGGCTGAACTGCTGGGCCGAGCGGTTGGCCCGAGCCGTTGACCTCCGGTGCTCGCTTTGACCCGCATCAGGCGCTCGGGTAATCTCTTCACGAGTGCCTGGGTCCGCCCAGGCCACATGCGTGCCGCAGATCAGCTGGTCCTTCCGGCCTCACCGATCCGCTCCGTGCATGACCCAGACTCCCGTCGCCCCTGCTCCAGGGGGTGCCGACCGGGTCCTCTCCAACCCGACACACCCGAGCGCGGGGGTCGGTGCGGGCCGGATCCGAACCCGTCAGCATCTTGCCGATGTAGCCGTAGCGACAGTCGATCGAAAGTGAGAATCACGCGGTGCCCACGATCAACCAGCTGGTCCGCAAGGGCCGCCAGGACAAGGTGGCGAAAAACAAGACGCCTGCTCTCAAGGGCTCGCCCCAGCGTCGTGGTGTCTGCACGCGTGTCTACACGACGACCCCCAAGAAGCCGAACTCCGCGCTGCGCAAGGTGGCCCGCGTACGACTGACCAGTGGGATCGAGGTCACGGCGTACATCCCCGGCGTCGGTCACAACCTGCAGGAGCACTCCATCGTGCTGGTGCGCGGCGGTCGGGTGAAGGACCTGCCCGGCGTCCGGTACAAGATCATCCGCGGCTCGCTCGACACCCAGGGCGTGAAGAACCGCAAGCAGGCTCGCAGCCGGTACGGCGCGAAGAAGGAGAAGAGCTGATATGCCGCGCAAGGGCCCGGCCCCGCGTCGCCCCGTCGAGGTCGACCCGGTCTACAGCAGCCCCCTGGTGACCCAGCTGATCGCCAAGGTGCTCAAGGACGGCAAGAAGCAGGTCGCTCAGAAGATCGTGTACACCGCGCTCGAGGGGACCAAGGACAAGTCGGGCAACGACCCGGTCGTCACGCTGAAGCGTGCGCTGGACAACGTGAAGCCGGCCATCGAGGTGAAGAGCCGTCGTGTCGGTGGCGCGACCTACCAGGTCCCCATCGAGGTCAAGGCGGGCCGTTCCACGACTCTCGCCCTGCGCTGGTTGGTCCGCTACTCCGGCGAGCGCCGCGAGAAGACGATGGCCGAGCGCCTGATGAACGAGCTGCTCGACGCCAGCAACGGGCTCGGCGGCTCGGTCAAGAAGCGTGAGGACACGCACAAGATGGCCGAGGCCAACAAGGCGTTCGCCCACTACCGCTGGTGATCGCCGGCGTCGCGCAGCGGACCCCGTCCGCGACGCCTCGGGCACCACACCCCACGAACCGAAGGGTTGTCACCCAGGTGGCCACAGACATCACCACCGACCTGAACCGTGTGCGCAACATCGGCATCATGGCGCACATCGACGCCGGCAAGACCACGACGACCGAGCGCATCCTGTTCTACACCGGGATCAACTACAAGATCGGCGAGGTCCACGACGGCGCAGCCACGATGGACTGGATGGAGCAGGAGCAGGAGCGCGGCATCACGATCACGTCGGCCGCGACGACCTGCATGTGGAAGAACCACACGATCAACATCATCGACACCCCCGGACACGTCGACTTCACGGTCGAGGTGGAGCGGTCCCTGCGGGTGCTCGACGGCGCGGTCGCGGTCTTCGACGGCGTCGCCGGTGTGGAGCCGCAGAGCCAGACCGTGTGGCGCCAGGCGAACAAGTACCACGTGCCCCGGATGTGTTTCATCAACAAGCTGGACCGCACCGGTGCCGACTTCTTCTACTGTGTGGACACCATCGTGGAGCGGTTGAACGCCACCCCGCTGGTGCTGCAGCTGCCGATCGGCGCCGAGGGCGACTTCCTGGGCGTCGTCGACCTGGTCGAGATGCGTGCCCTCACCTGGCACGGTGAGACCACGATCGGTGACGACTACGAGATCGAGGAGATTCCTGCTCACCTCACCAAGCAGGCCGCGGAGTACCGCGAGAAGCTCTTGGAGACGTTGTCCGACGCGGACGACGAGATCATGGAGCTGTTCCTCGAGGGTGAGTCGCCTTCGGTCGACGTGCTCAGGGCCGCAATTCGTCGGGCCACCGTCGCCGACAAGCTGACGCCGATCCTGTGTGGCACCGCGTTCAAGAACAAGGGCGTGCAACCGCTGCTCGACGCGGTGGTTGCCTACCTCCCGTCCCCGATCGACGTGGGCGCCATCCACGGCCTCGACGTCAAGGACGAGAGCATCAAGGTCGACCGCGAGCCCAAGGAGTCCGAGCCGTTCGCCTCGCTCGCGTTCAAGGTCGCCGCGGACCCGCACCTGGGCAAGCTCACGTACATCCGGGTCTACTCCGGGCGCCTGGAGACCGGCACCCAGGTGCTGAACCCCACGAAGGGTCGACGTGAGCGGATCGGCAAGATCTACCAGATGCATGCCAACAAGCGGGTGGAGATCGCCAGCGTCGGCGCCGGCCAGATCGTCGCGGTGATGGGCCTGAAGGACACCACCACGGGTGAGACGCTGTGCGACCAGGGCAATCCGGTCGTGCTGGAGTCGATGACGTTCCCGGCCCCTGTCATCTCGGTGGCCATCGAGCCCAAGACCAAGGGTGACCAGGAGAAGCTCGGCACCGCCATCCAGCGGTTGTCCGACGAGGACCCGACGTTCATGGTGCACACCGACGAGGAGACCGGCCAGACGATCATTGCCGGCATGGGCGAGCTGCACCTCGAGGTGCTGGTCGACCGGATGAAGCGTGAGTTCCGGGTCGAGGCCAACGTCGGCAAGCCGCAGGTCGCCTACCGCGAGACGCTCAAGCGCAGGGCCGAGAAGGTCAGCTACACCCACAAGAAGCAGACCGGTGGGTCCGGCCAGTTCGCGAAGGTCATCATCGACGTCGAGCCCACGGGGGTGGCCTTCGGTGGCGAGGCGGGCGGCTACGAGTTCGTCAACGCCGTCACGGGTGGCCGCATCCCGCGGGAGTACATCCCGTCGGTCGACGAGGGTGCCCAGGACGCCATGGGGTTCGGCATCCTGGCCGGGTACCCGATGGTGGACGTCAAGGTCACCTTGCAGGACGGCTCCTACCACGACGTCGACTCCTCGGAGCTCGCGTTCAAGATCGCGGGGTCGATGGCTTTCAAGGAGGCCGCCCGCAAGGCCGAGCCGGTGCTCCTGGAGCCGGTGTTCGCGGTCGAGGTGACCACACCGGACAACTACCTCGGGGACGTCATCGGGGACCTGAACTCGCGTCGAGGGCAGATCCAGGCGATGAACGAGCGGGCCGGCGACCGTGTGGTCGAGGCACTGGTCCCGCTGTCAGAGATGTTCGGGTACGTCGGCGACCTGAGGTCCAAGACCTCGGGGCAGGCGTCGTACTCGATGGAGTTCGACTCGTACGCCGAGGTCCCCAAGGCCGTGGCGGAAGAGATCATCAAGAAGGCGCGCGGCGAGTGATCCAGAATCCCTTGTAGGGTCCATGGGTCACCCGCACGCCGTACAAGCACAAACTGTCGAGCACACAATGTCTAGGAGGAGCCCCCGTGGCGAAGGCGAAGTTCGAGCGGACTAAGCCGCACATCAACATCGGAACGATCGGTCACATCGACCACGGTAAGACGACTCTTACCGCCGCGATCACGAAGGTGTTGCATGACAAGTACCCCACCCTCAACGAGGCGTCCGCGTTCGACCAGATCGACAAGGCACCCGAGGAGCGTCAGCGCGGCATCACGATCTCGATCGCGCACGTCGAGTACCAGACCGAGCAGCGCCACTACGCGCACGTCGACTGCCCCGGGCACGCCGACTACGTGAAGAACATGATCACCGGCGCGGCTCAGATGGACGGCGCGATCCTCGTGGTCGCCGCCACGGACGGCCCCATGCCCCAGACGCGTGAGCACGTGCTGCTCGCCCGCCAGGTCGGCGTGCCGGCCATGGTCGTAGCGCTCAACAAGTGCGACATGGTCGACGACGAGGAGATCCTCGAGCTTGTCGAGCTCGAGGTACGCGAACTGCTGTCCGACCAGGAGTTCGACGGCGACAACGCCCCCGTCATCCAGGTCGCGGCAGCGCCGGCCATGCAGGGCGACGAGAAGTGGAGCAACTCCATCGTCGAGCTCATGAACGCAGTGGACGAGTACATCCCCACTCCCGAGCGTGAGACCGACAAGCCGTTCCTCATGCCCGTCGAGGACGTGTTCACGATCACCGGTCGCGGCACCGTCATCACGGGACGCATCGAGCGCGGCATCGTCAAGATCAACGAGACAGTCGACATCGTCGGCATCCGCGAGGCCAAGCAGACGACGACGGTCACCGGCATCGAGATGTTCCGCAAGCTGCTCGACGAGGGCCAGGCGGGCGAGAACGTCGGTCTGCTGCTGCGTGGCACCAAGCGCGAGGACGTCGAGCGCGGCATGGTCGTCATCAAGCCGGGCACCACGACGCCGCACACCGAGTTCGAGGCGAACGTCTACATCCTGTCCAAGGAGGAAGGCGGCCGGCACACGCCGTTCTTCCAGAACTACCGTCCCCAGTTCTACTTCCGTACGACGGACGTGACCGGCGTGGTGGAGCTGCCCGACGGCACCGAGATGGTGATGCCCGGAGACAACACCGAAATGTCGGTCAAACTGATCCAGCCGATCGCGATGGAGGACGGTCTCCGCTTCGCGATCCGCGAGGGTGGCCGCACCGTCGGCGCCGGCCGGGTCACCAAGATCACCAAGTGATCCCACGGGGGCTCCGCCCCGGTCTACCAGGGTCCCTTGGTAAAGGGCACCGCCCATGGGTCGCACACCCATGGGCGGTGCAGTTTGCCATGGGGGCTGTGACAGTCGGGACCTGAGTGACTGGAGGGACTCTGCCTGGGCCGGGCCGGCAGTGGACCGCTCAGGTCGAGGGACGGGGCCGGGTCCCAAGCCACAGCAGCAGCAGGATGACGGCGTCGACGGCGAAGAAGCCGAGCGCCTCGCTCTCCTGGTAGCCGAAGAGCTTGATCGCGCCGAACACGATGTGGGCCAGCACCAACCACACCGCGGCCTGGACGTAGCGCGAGCGTCCGCGGCCGAGCAGCACGGCCACGGCCACGGATCCGAGGGCCGCGAGGAAGGCCCAGGCGGCGAGGAACCAGTCGAAGGCGGTGACCACACCACCCTGCGCCGGGGTGGCGAAGAACGAGAAGTAGACGGAGCCGTACACGCCGGCCACGCCGCTGAGCCCGAGCAGGATGCGCGCCGCCCACATGAACATGCTGGTGGAACGGGACGTGGTGGTGGTGCTCATGGTCTGTGTCATGGGTTCTTCCTGTCTGCTGGGCGCTGGGTCGACCCGACCGTAAGTCTTCGTCCTGCGGTGCGGCATCGCCTTGAGGGCTGCTTCACGATCAGCCCCAGGGCTGACGATCGGTCTGCTCGCCTCCGTTACAGTCAGTCCGTGACCAGGGGTTCGCTGGGCGACCTCGTCGGAGCACCGCAGCGATCAGATCTCGGACTGGCGGCGCTGTTCCTCGTACCGAGCCTGGCCCAGGTGCTGCTCGACCCCATCGCCGACCGCCTCGTCGGCGTCGTCTTCGCCCTGGGCTCGGTCCTCCCACTCGCCTGGCGACGCACGCATCCGCTGGCAGCCGCCTGGATCGGAACAGTGGTGTGGCTGCTCCCGACCCAGGGCTACCTGTACCTGGGCTACGTGATAGCCGTGGTGCTCTTCTTCTCCGTCGGCGCGTACGTGACATCGAATGTCCGGGTGCTGCTCATCACCGCCTGGTGCTCGGCAGTCGGAGGGTTCGCCACGCTCACCGGACCCGAGCCGCCGTTCGCAGTCCTCAGCACCCTCCTGGTGATTCTCGCGCCGGTGGTGGCGGGTCGACTCGTGGCGCACCAACGAGCGCAGACGCTCCGGCTGCAGGAACTCACGGCCCGACTGCAGGATGAGCGCGTCAACGCTGAACGAACGGCGGTGGCGGAGGAGCGGGCCAGGATAGCTCGTGAGCTGCACGACGTGGTGGGTCACGACGTCACGGTGATCGCACTGCAGGCAGAAGCTGCGGCGGCCGCGATCGCGTCCTCGCCCGACCTGGCGCGCGCTCCGATCACCGCGATCGGGAAGTCGGCGCACCAGGCACTGGACGAGATGCGTCGGGTGCTCGGGGGACTTCGCGGCGCCGAGTCGGAGTCGGGGCTGCATCCGCAACCGGGCGTCGACCAGGTCAGTGACCTAGTCGAACGTGCCGCAGAACTGGGGACCGAGATCGACCTCGTCGTCGACGGGGTCAAGGCCACCGAGTCAGCCAGTGTCGAGCTCGCGGTCTATCGGATCGTGCAGGAGTCCCTGACCAACGCCCGTCGACATGCGCCCGGTTCGCCGGTGCGGATCCGGGTCGCGTGGTCGTACGACGGGGTGCACGTCATCGTGACGAACCCGGTGACCCGTCCGGTCACAGACTCCACGCCGGGTTTCGGGTTGGTCGGGATGCGGGAACGCGTACGGCTGCTCGGTGGTCGTCTGCGTACCGGGTTCGACGCAGGTGACCGCTTCTGCGTCGAGGCGTACCTGCCGTACGAGATAGGCGTTCCCCCGTGACGTCGGTGGTCATCGCCGACGACCAGGCCATGGTCAGGGACGGGCTCCGGCTCATCCTGGAGCTCGCCGGGGTCGACGTGATCGGTGAGGCAGTCGACGGCGGCGAAGCGTTTCGCCTCGTGGTGTCGCTGCGTCCCGACGTCGTCCTGATGGACATCCGGATGCCACGAGTCGACGGCATCGAGGCAACACGGCGCATCGTGGCCTCCGGCGTCCCGAGCCGGGTGCTCATCCTGACGACCTTCGACCTCGACGAGCACGTCTACGACGCCCTGCGGGCGGGTGCGGCCGGCTTCCTGCTCAAGGACGCCAGCAGTCAGCGCCTGCTGACCGCTGTCACCGACACCGCGGCCGGGGAGACCCCGGTGGCAGGCCAGGTGCTGCGCAGGCTGGTCGACCACTATGTCCGTCGACCACCCTCGGACGTGTCGGGCGCAAGGCTAACGAGTGCGTTGAGCGCGCGGGAGCTGCAGGTGTTGGCGCTGGTCGCCAGCGGCAGGTCGAACGCCGAGATCGCTCACGAGCTCGTCATCTCGCTGGCCACGGTCAAGAGCCACGTCCGGCACATCCTCGCCAAGCTCGATCTCCGGGACCGGGTCCAGGCAGTCGTACTTGCGCACGAGGCGGGGCTCGTCGGACGTGGCTGACGTCGATCCTGATGACTCATGTCAAGATGCCCGCGAGGGGTGAGACGTTGACTCATCCAGCTTTGCCCGCGAGAGGTAGACGGCGTTCTGCTTGTTTCGGCGGGTGATGTTCTTGTGCTTGACCTTGTTCAGCGGGTCGTCTTGGAGGTCGCCGATCTCGTGGCGGAGCTGGGCGGGGTTGGTGGTGTCGTACTTCTTGGTGACCTTGGCCCCGACCCTGGTCTTGGAGAGCAGTTTCTGCTGCGGGGTGATCAGGTTGGTCAGCGGCGATCTCGCCGGGGGTCTCATAGCGCCAGTAGCCGGCGGTTCGTCGGGCCACGGCCCAGTTCTTCTGCTCCACGTGAGCGCCGTCGTTGCTGTTGTTGGGCCGGGAGCGGGTGAAGGTGATCTGGTGGTCCAGGCACCACTGCAGCAGGTGGTGGTTGATGAATTCGCTGCCGTTGTCCGAATCGATCCCTAGCACCCGGAACGGGAACTGGGCCTGGAGCTCGACCAGGGCAGCGAAGACCCAGGTGGCGGCGTTGTTGCGCACGGTGCGGTTCTCGGTCCAGCCGGTGGCGATGTCGGTGCAGGTCAGCGTGTAGCAGAACTGGCCGTTGAGGTCACCGCCGTCGTGGCCGACCAGGTCGACCTCGAGGAAGCCGGGCCGATGGTCGTCCCAGTCCGCCCAGGTCCGCATCGGGATCTGGGACTTCAGCAGCGACCCGGGCTTGGTCAGCGAGCGGCCCCGACGGGTGCTCAGCTCGGCGCGGTCCGCGGCGAGGCGACGGTCGATCGTGGCCGCCGACATCGCCACCAGCTGGGCTGCCACCTCGTCGGTGATGTCCAGCTCGCCGTGCCGACGCATCGACGCGACCAGCACCGGCATCCCCGGCGCCATCCGCGTGAGCGACGCGGTGCCGGCGGCTCAGGCACAGCCGCCATCGCCAACCTCAGCGCCTTGCGAGCGTGGTCGCGGTGCCAGCCATTGACCTCGACCAGATGATCCAAGAGCGCCGACCTCTCGACCTTGGTGGCCTTCCGATACTTCTTCACCATCGCCTTGGTGACCTGACGTCGCACAGCCGACACGAGCTCCATCCCTGATGCTCTCCCACGCGGGCAGCTTGAGATGAGTCAACGAAACGGCCTACGCGGGCATCTTGGTGAGTCGACGCGTCGATTTGGCAGCGCCCGGACGGGCATGGCAGACTGTTCGGGTTGCTCCGGTGGGATCGCCGGGGCGTTTCCATGAGAAGCCCTGTCCGTAGGGGTTCTGCCTACGGGCTGTGGGGCGCCGAACCAGGAGATCCCGCCCCGCTCGGCTCCGGTCGGGCGAGTCCCCCACCCTCAAGAGCTCGTAGCGTCGTACGGCCGGAAACTGGCCCGACACGCCCGACCTCGGGGGTCGGCGGGAGGACACGGAATGCTCCTCCCGGAGCATGACGAGACTACGGTTCCACGACAGAAGGACGAAGCGAGAGCGATGGCGGGACAGAAGATCCGCATCAGGCTCAAGGCCTACGACCACGAGGTGATCGACTCCTCGGCGCGCAAGATCGTCGACACGGTCACGCGTACGGGTGCGAAGGTTGTGGGGCCGGTGCCGCTGCCGACCGAGAAGAACGTTTTCTGTGTGATCCGTTCTCCGCACAAGTACAAGGACAGCCGAGAGCACTTCGAGATGCGGACTCACAAGCGTCTCATCGACATCATCGACCCGACCCCCAAGACGGTGGACTCACTCATGCGGCTCGACCTGCCCGCGGGTGTCGACATCGAGATCAAGCTCTGAGGGGAGTGGCACTCATGAGCACGCACACCCGTACCGTCAAGGGTTTGCTGGGCACCAAGCTCGGCATGACCCAGGTCTGGGACGCCAACAACCGTGTCGTCCCGGTGACGGTGATCGCCGCGGGCACCAACGTGGTGACCCAGATCCGCAGGCCCGAGACCGACGGTTATGCCGCCGTCCAGATCGGTTTCGGTGAGATCGAGGCCCGCAAGGTGAGCAAGCCGAAGGCCGGCCACTTCGACAAGGCCGGTGTCACGCCGCGTCGTCACGTCGTCGAGCTCCGCACCGGCGACGCCGGTGACTACGAGCTGGGCGCGGACATCGGCCCCGACATCTTCTCCGCTGGTGATGTCATCGACGTGAGCGGCACGAGCCGGGGCAAGGGCTTCGCCGGCGTCATGAAGCGGCACGGCTTCCACGGGGTCGGCGCCTCGCACGGCGCCCACCGCAACCACCGCAAGCCGGGGTCCATCGGCGGCTGCGCCACGCCCGGCCGGGTCTTCAAGGGCCTGCGCATGGCCGGCCGGATGGGCTCCGACACCGTGACCACGCAGAACCTCAGAGTCCACTCCGTCGACGTCGAGCGCGGGCTCATCCTGGTCAAGGGCGCCGTGCCCGGGCCCAAGGGCGGCCTCGTCGTCATCCGATCCGGCGCGAAGGCGAAGGTGGCCGCATCATGAGCGAGGCGACCACCGAGCAGTCGCTGACCGTCGAGGTGCGCAAGCCTGACGGCACGCCCTCGGGCACCGTCGACCTGCCCTCCGACGTGTTCGGCGTCCAGGTCAACATCCCCCTCATCCACCAGGTGGTCGTAGCCCAGCAGGCAGCGGCCCGCCAGGGCAGCGCCTCGACGAAGACACGGGCCGAGGTCCGTGGCGGTGGCCGCAAGCCGTACCGGCAGAAGGGCACCGGCCGAGCTCGGCAGGGCTCGATTCGTGCACCGCAGTTCGCCGGTGGTGGCGTCGTGCACGGCCCCACGCCCCGGTCCTACGCGCAGCGCACTCCGAAGAAGATGAAGGCTGCTGCACTGCGCGGAGCCCTGTCCGACCGCGCTCGCGCGGGTCGCGTGCACATCGTCGACTCCCTGGTCCCCGGTGATGTTGCGTCCACGCGGTCCGCAGTCACAGCACTGCTGCGGGTGACGAAGCGGCCCCGTGTGCTGGTGGTCGTCGAGCGCACCGATGACCTGACGTTGCTGAGCCTGCGCAACGTCGACACCGCGCACGTGCTGCAGGCGGACCAGCTGAACACCTACGACGTGCTGCTGTCCGACGACGTGGTGTTCCTCAAGGGCGCCTACGACTCGTTCGTGGCGCGCGCCAGCAAGGAGGTCGGAGAATGAGCAACCCCCCCGACACCACCCCCCGGATCAACCACCGGGACCACCGTGACGTGCTGATCGCGCCGATCGTGAGCGAGAAGAGCTACGGCCTGCTCGACCAGAACAAGTACACGTTCCTGGTGCGCCCGGACGCGAACAAGACGGAGATCAAGATCGCCGTCGAAGCGATCTTCGACGTCAAGGTGACAGCGGTGAACACGATCAACCGTCAGGGCAAGACGCGTCGCACGCGCTTCGGTCTGGGCAAGCGCCCGAACACCAAGCGTGCCGTGGTCAGTGTCGCCGAGGGCCAGCGCATCGACATCTTCTCCGGCTCGGGCAACTGAGCAGGACTTGGGAGACGAGAACTCATGGCTATCCGTAAGTACAAGCCGACGACCCCGGGTCGCCGCGGCGGCTCCGTGGCGGACTTCGCCGAGGTCACCCGGTCGACCCCGGAGAAGACCCTGGTGCGTCCGCTGCCCAAGAAGGGCGGCCGCAACAACCAGGGACGGATCACCACCCGGCACCAGGGCGGCGGTCACAAGCGCGCGTACCGCATCATCGACTTCCGTCGCTACGACAAGGACGGCGTGCCGGCGACAGTCGCGCACATCGAGTACGACCCGAACCGGACTGCCCGGATCGCGCTGCTGCACTACGCCGACGGCGAGAAGCGCTACATCCTCGCACCGGCCGGCCTCAAGCAGGGGGCCAAGGTGGAGGCGGGCGTGAGCGCCGACATCAAGACCGGGAACAACCTGCCGCTGCGCAACGTCCCGGTCGGCACGACGCTGCACGCGATCGAGATGCGCCCAGGTGGCGGGGCCAAGATGGCTCGCTCGGCCGGTGCCAACGTGCAGCTCGTCGCCAAGGAGGGCAACCGTGCGCAGCTGCGACTGCCCTCGGGTGAGATGCGGTACGTGGACGTCCGCTGCCGCGCCACTGTGGGCGGTGTCGGTAACGCCGAGCAGTCGAACATCAACTGGGGCAAGGCCGGACGCATGCGGTGGAAGGGCAAGCGCCCGACGGTCCGTGGTGTGGCCATGAACCCGGTCGACCACCCGCACGGTGGCGGCGAGGGCAAGACGTCCGGTGGGCGCCACCCGGTGTCGCCGTGGGGTAAGCCGGAAGGCCGAACGCGCAAGCGCAAGGCCAGCGACCAGCTGATCGTCCGCCGCCGCAAGCCCGGCAAGCACTCCTAAGAGGGACGGAAAGAGTCAATGCCACGTAGCCTGAAGAAGGGTCCGTTCGTCGACGACCATCTGGTCAAGAAGGTGAACGCCCAGAACGACAAGGGAACCAAGAACGTCATCAAGACGTGGTCCCGCCGATCGATGATCATTCCGTCCATGATCGGTCACACGATCGCCGTGCATGACGGGCGCAAGCACGTCCCGGTGTTCGTGACCGACTCGATGGTCGGCCACAAGCTCGGTGAGTTCGCCCCCACCCGCACCTTCCGCGGGCACGAGAAGGACGACCGCAAGGCTCGCCGTCGCTGACGCGGCGCCTGTCCACGGACCAAGGATGAGTACCCAAGGATGAGTACGAGATGAGTGTGATGGAACGCAAGAGTGTGAGCGCCCGCCGCATCAGCCTGTTGGGCGACGAGCCCGGGGCATTCGCGGTCGCGCGCTTCGTTCGGGTGACCCCGATGAAGGCGCGGCGGGTCGTGGACATGGTGCGCGGCAAGCGCGTCGACGACGCCTTGGCACTGCTGCGGTTCGCGCCACAAGCGGCTGCCGAGACCGTCTCCAAGGTGCTCGAGAGCGCCGTTGCCAACGCGACGACCGGTGAGGGCCTCGGCCGCGCCGATCTCGTCATCTCCAAGGCGTTGGTCGACGAGGGGCCGACCCTGAAGCGGTTCCGTCCGCGGGCCCAGGGCCGCGCGTTCCGTATCGACAAGCGCACGAGCCACATCACGCTGGTGGTCCAGCCCGTCAATGGGTCGCCCGGCGCCGGTACGTCACAGAGCAAGGGAAGGAACCGCTGATGGGGCAGAAGATCAACCCGCACGGGTTCCGACTCGGCATCTCCACCGACCACAAGAGCCGCTGGTTCGCCGACAAGCTGTACAAGGCGTACGTCGGTGAGGACGTCGCGATCCGCCGCCTGCTGTCCAAGGGCATGGACCGCGCCGGCATCTCCCGTGTGGAGATCGAGCGCACCCGCGACCGGGTCCGCGTCGACATCCACACCGCCCGTCCTGGCATCGTCATCGGACGCCGCGGCACCGAGGCCGAGCGCATCCGTGGTGAGCTGGAGAAGCTCACCGGCAAGCAGGTCCAGCTGAACATCCTCGAGGTGAAGAATCCCGAGGTGGACGCCCAGCTGGTCGCTCAAGGTGTGGCCGAGCAGCTGTCGGGACGCGTGCAGTTCCGGCGGGCGATGCGCAAGGCGATGCAGACCTCGATGCGCTCGGGCGCCCTCGGCATCCGGATCCAGTGCTCGGGCCGGCTCGGTGGAGCGGAGATGTCACGCTCGGAGTTCTACCGGGAGGGTCGGGTCCCGCTGCACACGTTGCGGGCCGACATCGACTACGGCTTCTACGAGGCCAAGACCACCTTCGGCCGCATCGGCGTGAAGGTCTGGATCTACCGCGGCGAGGTCGCGGGCACCCGCGCCGAGCGGGAGGCCCAGGCCGCTGCCCGCGCAGGGGCACCTGGTCGCAACCGTGCAGGTGCCAGGGGTGGACGTCGTCCCGAACGTGGCCCTGAGCGCCGTGACCGTGGTGCCGAAGCAGCACCGCCAGCGGCAGCACCGGACACCGAGCCCGCCGCGGCTGCTCCGGCAGCCGGCGCACCGGCCAGCGGACAGGAGGCCTGAGGACCATGCTGATCCCCCGCAGGGTCAAGCACCGCAAGCAGCACCACCCGAACCGGCGTGGTGCGGCCAAGGGCGGCACCGCTCTCGCCTTCGGTGACTTCGGCATCCAGGCCGTCGAGGCGCACTACGTGACGAACCGGCAGATCGAGTCGGCACGAATTGCGATGACGCGGCACATCAAGCGAGGCGGCAAGGTGTGGATCAACATCTACCCGGACCGACCGCTGACCAAGAAGCCGGCCGAGACCCGCATGGGTTCCGGCAAGGGATCGCCCGAGTGGTGGATCGCCAACGTCAAGCCGGGTCGGATGATGTTCGAGCTCTCCGGAGTGTCCGAGGACGTCGCCCGCGAGGCGATGCGTCGCGCCATCCACAAGCTTCCGATGAAGTGCCGCTTCGTCAGCCGTGAGGGTGAGTTCTGATGGCAGACAAGAACACCGCCACCGATCTGCGTGCGCTGTCCGCCGAGGACTTGGCGACCAAGTTGGCCGAGTCGAAGGAAGAGCTGTTCAACCTGCGCTTCCAACACGCGACCGGACAGCTGGAGAACCACGGTCGACTGCGTTCGGTGCGTCGCGACATCGCCCGGATCTACACGGTGCTGCGCGAACGTGAGCTCGGGATCTACGGCTCTGTGCCGTCCGAGGACGAGGCGGCCACCGCATGAGCGACGAGAACGCCCCCGAGAACGAGAACGCCCCCGAGAACGAGAACGCAGGAAACGACAGCGCTGTGGAGACCACCGTGAACACCCGTACCAGCCACCGCAAGACCCGCGAGGGTCTCGTGGTCAGCGACAAGATGGACAAGACCGTGGTCGTGTCGGTCGAGGACCGGGTGAAGCACGCCCTCTACGGCAAGGTCCTGCGCCGCTCGAGCAAGCTCAAGGCGCACGACGAGCGCAACGAGTGTGGCGCCGGCGACCGGGTCCTGATCATGGAGACCCGTCCACTGTCAGCCACCAAGCGCTGGCGCGTCGTGGAGATCCTCGAGAAGGCCGAGTAACCGAGGAATCGTGAACGAAGTGAGCTTGATTCGTCGGAACAGAGAATCAGCCCCGGCGAAGCCGGGACGAAGCAGTGCGGGGCGGCGCAGCCGCGGTCGACGTAGGAGACAGTAATGATCCAGCAGGAGTCGCGACTCAAGGTCGCCGACAACACCGGTGCGAAGGAGATCCTTTGCATCCGTGTGCTCGGCGGCTCTGGTCGGCGTTACGCCGGGGTGGGTGACGTCATCGTCGCCACCGTCAAAGACGCGATCCCCGGGGGCAACGTCAAGAAGGGCGAGGTCGTCAGGGCCGTCGTCGTGCGCACCCTCAAGGAGCGTCGACGGGCAGACGGGTCCTACATCCGCTTCGACGAGAACGCAGCGGTCATCCTGCGGGCGGACGGCGAGCCGCGGGGCACCCGGATCTTCGGGCCCGTGGGGCGCGAGCTGCGTGAGAAGAAGTTCATGAGGATCATCTCGCTCGCACCGGAGGTCTTGTGATGGCGAAGAACCTGAACATCAAGAAGGGCGACACGGTGCGCGTGATCGCCGGTCGTGACCGCGGCGCCGAGGGCAAGGTCATCTCGGTCCAGCCGGAGACCTCGCGGGTCATCGTGGAGGGTGTCAACCGCATCAAGCGGCACACCAAGGTCGTCCAGCAGGGTGGCCGCGGCGGCACCGGGGGCGGCATCGTCACCAAGGAGGCCGCGATCCACGTGTCCAACGTGGCGCTGATCGTCGAGGTCGACGGTGTGAAGAAGACCTCCCGCATCGGCTTTCGCCGTGACGAGGTCACCAAGAAGCGCCCGGACGGCAGCACGTACACCTCGCACCGCAGCACCCGGATCGCCCGGCGTACCGATGAGGAGATCTGATGAGCACCGAGACGTCAGAGCGGAACGAGGCACGCCCCGTGCCGCGCCTGAAGACCCGCTATCGCGAGGAGATCCTGCCCGCCTTGCGCGAGCAGTTCGAGTACCCGAACGTCATGCAGGTGCCCGGCCTGACGAAGATCGTGGTCAACATGGGTGTCGGCGAAGCGGCTCGGGACTCCAAGCTGATCGAGGGTGCCGTACGGGACCTGACCGCTATCACCGGCCAGAAGCCGCAGGTCACCAAGGCCCGCCTGTCCATCGCGCAGTTCAAGCTCCGGGAGGGCATGCCGATCGGCGCGCACGTGACGCTGCGGGGCGCCCGGATGTGGGAATTCCTGGACCGTCTGCTGAGCCTGGCGCTGCCCCGTATCCGAGACTTCCGCGGCTTGTCGCCCAGGCAGTTCGACGGACGTGGCAACTTCACCTTCGGTCTGACCGAGCAGGTCATGTTCCACGAGATCAACCAGGACAAGATCGACCGCTCTCGTGGCATGGACGTCACGGTCGTGACGACCGCAACCACCAACGAAGAGGGCCGCGCGCTGCTCAAGCTCCTCGGCTTCCCCTTCGCGGAGCGATAAATATGCAGAGTGCGGAGCGATAAATGTGCAGAGTGCGGAGCGATGAATGTGCACAGTGCGGAACGATGAGTATGCAGAGCAAGGAGAACTGAGCTATGCAGAATAAGGAGAACTGACGTGGCGAAGACAGCACTGAGGGTCAAGGCGGCTCGCAAGCCGAAGTTCGCGGTACGCGGGTACACCCGCTGCCAGCGGTGCGGCCGACCCAAGTCGGTCTACCGCAAGTTCGGTCTGTGCCGGGTGTGCCTGCGTGAGATGGCCCACCGCGGCGAGCTTCCCGGCATCACCAAGAGCAGCTGGTAACCACCAGCCCCTATCGCCGCAGGTCCGGCCCATGTGTACGACTCGGTCCGGAAACCGTGGCGGAAAGAGCGGAACAACCACTATGACGATGACTGACCCGATCGCGGACATGCTGACGCGTGTGCGCAACGGAAACCAGGCGTTCCACGAGAGCGTGAGCATGCCCTTCAGCAAGCTCAAGGCCGGTGTCGCGGAGATCCTCCAGCAGGAGGGCTACATCTCCTCCTACGCCACGGCCGAGCCCGAGGAGGGGCAGGTGGGCAGGTCGCTCGTGGTGACGTTGAAGTACGGCCCGAACCGGGAGCGCTCGATCGCCGGCATCCGCCGCATCAGCAAGCCCGGTCTGCGGGTGTACGCGAAGTCGACCGGACTGCCGAAGGTCCTCGGCGGACTCGGCGTGGCGATCATCTCCACCAGCCAGGGTCTGCTGACCGACCGTCAGGCCAATCACAAGGGCGTAGGCGGAGAAGTTCTCGCCTACGTCTGGTGACCAGGGACAAGGGAGGAACGAAGACAATGTCGCGTATCGGCAAGCTTCCCATCACCGTCCCGTCCGGCGTGGACGTCGCGATCGACGGCCAGCTGGTGACCGTGAAGGGACCGAAGGGCCAGCTCACCCACACGGTGAGCCGGCCCATCACGGTCGGCCGGGACGAGGACGGCAGCGTCGCAGTCGCCCGCCCGGACGACGAGCGGATGAGCAAGGCGCTGCACGGGCTGTCCCGTACGTTGGTGGCCAACATGGTCGTGGGGGTCACCGCCGGGTACGAGAAGAAGCTCGAGATCGTCGGGGTCGGCTACCGCGTGCTGTCCAAGGGACCCGCGCAGGTCGAGCTCCAGCTCGGGTACTCGCACCCCGTCATCTTCGACGCTCCCGAGGGCGTGACCTTTGTGGTCGAGAGCAACACGAAGCTCTCGGTCCAGGGAATCGACAAGCAGCGGGTCGGCGAGGTCGCGGCGAACATCCGCAAGCTGCGCAAGCCCGAGCCCTACAAGGGCAAGGGCATTCGCTACGCCGGCGAGCAGGTCCGGCGCAAGGTCGGAAAGGCTGGCAAGTAATGGCCATCGCACTGAAGTCACGCAAGCACCAGGCGCCGAAGGCTGCCAGCCGGGCGCGCCGGGCCAAGCGTGGTCGCAAGCGGATCTTCGGGTCCGCCGAGCGCCCCCGCCTGGTGGTCACCCGGTCCAGCCGGCACATCGTGGCCCAGGTCGTCAACGACGACGAGAGCCGCACACTGGCCTCCGCGTCGTCGATGGAGACCGACCTGCGCGCGTGGGACAGCGACAAGAGCGCCAAGGCCACGCGCGTGGGCGAGCTGCTCGCCGAACGTGCCAAGGCCGCCGGCGTCCAGACCGTCGTGTTCGATCGCGCCGGTCACCGATACCACGGCCGTGTTGCCGCCCTCGCTGACGGGGCCCGCGACGGCGGCCTGGCGTTCTGAGCGTCCCGACCGGAGCTCAGACGCCCCGGCCCGAGTGAAACGAGAGAAGAGGTAGTTCGAATGAGCGGATCCCAGCGCCGCGGTAGCGGTGCAGGTGCCGGTCGAGGTCGCGACGGAGGTCGTGGTTCGGCGGAGAAGACCGCCTACCTCGAGCGGGTCGTCACGATCAACCGCGTCGCCAAGGTCGTCAAGGGTGGTCGTCGCTTCAGCTTCACCGCCCTGGTGATCGTCGGCGACGGCGACGGCATGGTCGGCGTCGGTTACGGCAAGGCCAAGGAAGTCCCGGCAGCGATCGCCAAAGGTGTCGAGGAGGCGAAGAAGAGCCTGTTCCGGGTCCCTCGCATCCAGGGGACGATCCCACACCCCATCCAAGGGGAGAAGGCAGCCGGTGTGGTGCTGCTGCGTCCGGCCGCGCCCGGTACCGGTGTCATCGCCGGTGGCCCCGTACGGGCGGTTCTCGAGTGCGCGGGCATCCACGACGTGCTCAGCAAGTCGCTGGGCTCGTCCAACGCGATCAACATCGTGCACGCGACGATCCAGGCGCTGCGCGACCTCGAGACCCCTGAGTCCGTGGCCGCTCGTCGCGGCCTGCCCGTCGAGGACGTCGCACCGTCGGCGCTGTTGAAGGCCCGAGCAGAGGTGACCGGCTGATGACACGTCTGAAGGTCCGCCAGACCCGGTCTGGTATCGGACGCAAGCAGAACCAGCGCGAGACGCTGCGCTCCCTGGGGCTCAAGCGCATCGGGCACGTCGTGGTCAAGGAGGACCGGCCGGAGATCCGCGGGATGCTCGCAACCGTGCCGCACCTCGTGGCCGTCGAGGAGGTCGACTGACATGACACTCAAGCTTCACCACCTGCGCCCCGCTCCGGGTGCGAAGACCGCCAAGACCCGGGTGGGTCGAGGAGAGGCGAGCAAGGGCAAGACAGCCGGTCGTGGCACCAAGGGCACCGGCGCGCGCTACCAGGTGCCGGCCGGCTTCGAGGGTGGGCAGACGCCGATCCACATGCGGTTGCCGAAGCTGAAGGGTTTCAAGAACCACTTCAAGGTGACCTATCAGGTCGTCAACCTCGACCGGATCGAGGCACTCTTCCCCGACGGCGGTGAGGTGAGCGTCGAGCTGCTGGTCGCCAACGGTGCGGTACGTGGCAACCAGCTGGTCAAGGTGCTCGGCACCGGCGAGATCTCCGTGCCGGTCCAGGTGAGCGCGCACGCGTTCTCCGAGTCGGCCAGGACCAAGATCCAAGCCGCCGGCGGCAGCGTGACCACGCTCTGAGTCTTCCTGGCAGATCGGGGGCGTGCCCGTTCGTGGAGCGGTCACGCCCGTGCTCATGTCCAGAACAGTTCGGTCCGATCCGGCAGGTCAGCGCTCGCAGGCTGACTGTTAGAGTCCCCGGGACATCCGGGGTATGTGGGAGGACTTGGTGCTAAGCGCCTTCGTCAACGCGTTCAGGACGCCTGATCTGCGGCGCAAGCTGCTCTTCGTCCTGGGCATCATCGTCGTGTTCCGCCTCGGATCGGTCATGCCGGCACCCGGCGTCGACGTCGCCAACGTCCGTGACTGCGTCGACCAGGCCGCAGCCGCCACCGGCGAGAACGGCGTCTTCAACCTGATCAACGCGTTCAGCGGCGGCGCCCTGCTGCAGCTGACCGTGTTCGCCCTCGGGATCATGCCCTACATCACCGCGAGCATCATCCTGCAGCTGCTCACGGTCGTGATCCCCCGCCTGGAGACCCTGAAGAAGGAGGGCCAGTCCGGGCAGGCGAAGATCACCCAGTACACCCGCTACCTGACGCTCGGCCTCGCGGTCCTGCAGTCGACCGGCATCGTTGCGCTGGCGCGCTCCGGAGGCCTGATCCAGGGGTGTACCCAGCCGCTGCTCTACCGTCCCGACAGCACCTTCTCGACGATCCTGCTGGTCGTCATCATGACCGCCGGCACCGCAGTGGTGATGTGGCTCGGTGAGCTCATCACCGACCGGGGCGTCGGCAACGGCATGTCGCTGCTGATCTTCACGCAGATCGTCGCGACGTTCCCCGGCACCATGTGGCTGATCGGTCAGCAGCAAGGCTGGGTGACGTTCTCGATCGTCGTCGTCATCGGCCTGGCCATCATGGCGGCAGTCATCTTCATCGAGCAGAGCCAGCGCCGGATCCCGGTGCAGTACGCACGTCGCATGGTCGGGCGTCGCATGTTCGGTGGCTCCTCGACGTACATACCGCTGAAGGTCAACCAGGCTGGGGTCATCCCTGTCATCTTCGCCTCCAGCCTGCTCTACCTGCCGGCGCTTGCGACGCAGTTCAACCCGAGTGCTCCGTACACCGGGTTCATCGAGCGGTACCTCGTGCAGGGTGACCATCCGGTGTACATGGCCACCTACTTTGCGATGATCGTCTTCTTCACGTACTTCTACGTCGCGATCACCTTCAACCCCGAGGAGGTCGCCGACAACATGAAGAAGTACGGCGGCTTCATCCCCGGCATCCGGGCCGGCAAACCGACCGAGGAGTACCTTGCGTACGTCCTGTCCCGGATCACTGCGCCAGGCGCCCTGTACCTCGGCATCGTGGCGCTGATCCCGCTGATCGCGCTCGCGCTCGTCGGTGCCAACCAGAACTTTCCGTTCGGCGGCGCATCGATCCTGATCATCGTCGGTGTCGCGCTCGACACCGTGAAGCAGATCGAGAGCCAGCTGCAGCAGCGCAACTACGAAGGGTTCCTGCGCTGACATGAGACTTCTGTTCATGGGCCCACCGGGGGCAGGCAAGGGCACGCAGGCCTCGACGCTGGCGGACAAGCTGGGCGTCCCGCAGATCGCCACCGGACACATCTTCCGTAGCAACGTCTCCGAGGGCACCGAGCTCGGCCGCACGGCGAAGCAGTACTTGGATGCCGGTGACTACGTGCCGGACTCGGTGACCAACGAGATGGTGCGGACGCGGCTGCGTGAGCCGGACGCCGAGGCCGGCTTCGTGCTCGACGGCTACCCCCGCACACTGGACCAGGTCAGCACGCTCGACGACATCCTCGCCGAGCTCGGGACGGAACTCGATGCCGTGGTGTCGCTGACGGTGGACAGCGACGAGCTGGTGGCCCGCCTCGTCAGGCGTGCCGACAGCGACGGACGCTCCGACGACGACGAGGCGGTCATCCGGTACCGCCAAGAGGTGTACGTCCAGCAGACCGCACCGCTGCTGGACGTGTATGCCGAACGCGGACTGCTGGTCGAGGTCGACGGACTCGGCGAGATCGACGACGTCCGGGAACGCATCGCCACTGCGATCACCGACCACACCCGGCGCGACGCCTGAGGGAGTGACACGGAGCGATGGGGCTGCGTGGCCGCGGCGTCGAGATCAAGACGCCCGAGCAGATCGAGCTGATGCGCTCGGCCGGGCTGGTGGTGGGGGAGACCCTGGCCCTGGTGCGCTCCAGCGTGCGGGCCGGCATGACGACCGGCGACCTCGACCGGCTCGCCGAGGTCTACATTCGAGACCAGGGCGCGGTTCCGTCCTTCAAGGGCTACCACGGGTTCCCCGGCAGCCTGTGCCTGTCGGTCAACGACGAGGTCGTGCACGGCATACCCGGTGGTCGGGTGCTGCTCGACGGGGACGTCCTGTCGGTGGACTGTGGGGCGATCGTTCAGGACTGGCATGGTGACGCCGCCGTGACCCTCGGCATCGGGGAGATCAACGTGGACGCGACGCGCCTGCTGGAGGTGTGCGAGGCGTCCCTGTGGGCAGGGCTCGCTGCTGCCCGACTCGGCGGCCGGGTCACCGACATCTCGCACGCCATCGAGGCCTACGTCCGCTCGCACGGCGAGTACGGAGTCCTGGAGGACTACGTCGGGCACGGGATCGGGTCCTCCATGCACATGCCACCCAACGTCCCCAACCACGGGCCGGCCGGCAAGGGTCCGAAGCTGGTGCCGGGGCTGGCGCTCGCAGTCGAGCCGATGATCACGACCGGCAGCATCGACACCCAGGTGCTCGAGGACGACTGGACCGTTGTCACCGACGACGGCTCGCTCGCCGCGCACTTCGAGCACACGTTCACGCTGACCGAGCGCGGCGCCTGGGTGCTCACCGCGCTGGACGGCGGACAGGCCAGGCTGGCCGAGCTCGGTGTGCCCTACGGCGGCCCGGGCGCCTGACTCCGGCCGCCGTAGGGGCCGGGCCGCGGTTTACCAGGGTCCCCTGGGAAACTTCACTGCCCATGGGATGCAACCCATGGGCAGTGACAACATGCCGAGGGGAGTGGCGCCGCAGGCCGGCGATTTGATGGTCGGGCAGCCCCCGACGTAGACTTGCCCGTCGGCCCTGCCTGGGTTGTCTTGTCATGCCTGCTATCACTCGTCGCTGCAACCGCACGCGAGTCCAGCAGCGCGAGTGCCACCGACAGACCTGATCGTGCGCGTTCGTCGCGCCGAGCAGCCAGGACGTGCCGAGTGCACCATCTCACGACAGGACGACGACAGATTGCGGAGGACATGCCGAAGAAGGAAGGGGTCATCGAGATCGAAGGCTCCGTTGTGGAGGCTCTCCCGAACGCCATGTTCCGGGTGGAACTCACCAACGGCCACAAGGTTCTCGCCCACATCAGCGGCAAGATGCGCCAGCACTACATCCGGATCCTCCCGCAGGACCGGGTCGTGGTGGAGCTATCCCCGTACGACCTGACCCGGGGTCGGATCGTCTATCGCTACAAGTGAAACATCCATCTGCCGCCGCTTCCATCGGCGTCGGGGGTCCAGGCAAGTCCATTCGTCCAGCGCATCTTCCGAGATGTACCGGACCCACACGGAGAGCTCGATGAAGGTTTTCCCGAGCGTCAAGAAGATCTGCGACAAGTGCAAGGTGATCCGTCGTCATGGACGAGTCATGGTGATCTGCGAGAACCCGCGTCACAAGCAGCGCCAGGGCTGATCGCAGCGCCGCACTGGTACCGCCACAACGTGACCGCTCGTGCGTACGGGTCTTGGACCCCGCGCACGACACCCCCGGAGCAGAGGCCGGGGCCCCGCCGGAGTCGACCCTGACTCCGAGGCAGGTGGGGACGCGGCACGTACGACACCTCCGCACGAACGAAGGGACACCGCCACTCATGGCACGCCTCGTCGGTGTCGACCTCCCGCGCGACAAGCGCATCGAGATCGCACTCACCTACATCTTCGGCATCGGCCGTACCCGCGCCCAGCAGGCCCTGGAGGCCACTGGCATCAGCCCGGACGCTCGCGTCCACACGCTGGGCGACGACGAGCTGGTCAAGCTCCGTGACTACATCGAGGGCAGCTTCCAGGTCGAGGGAGACCTGCGTCGCGAGGTGGCCGCCGACATCCGCCGCAAGGTTGAGATCGGCAGCTACCAAGGCCGTCGCCACCGCAGCGGCCTGCCGGTGCGCGGTCAGCGCACACGGACCAACGCACGGGGCCGCAAGGGTCCCAAGCGCACCATCGCGGGCAAGAAGAAGGTCAAGAAGTGACCTTCGCCAGACCAGAAGCCACCACGTCGTAGGAGTTGTGACAGATGCCCCCCAAGGGACGTACAGCGGCTGGCGCCAAGAAGGTGCGCCGCAAGGAGAAGAAGAACATCAGTGCGGGCGAAGCCCACATCAAGAGCACGTTCAACAACACGATCGTCACGATCACCGACCCCACCGGGGCCGTGATCGCGTGGGCCAGTGCCGGAACGGTCGGTTTCAAGGGCTCGCGCAAGTCCACGCCGTACGCCGCGCAGATGACTGCAGAGGCCGCCGGACGCCGGGCGATGGAGCACGGGATGAAGAAGATCGACGTGTTCGTCAAGGGTCCCGGCTCCGGCCGGGAGACAGCGATCCGTTCGCTGGGCGCTGTCGGCCTCGAGGTCGGGAGCATCCTGGACGTGACCCCCTCGCCCCACAACGGATGCCGGCCCCCCAAGCGCCGTCGCGTCTGATTCATCGACCCGAACTGATCAACCCCGAACTCATCAGGGAGTAGCGAACTCACATGGCCCGTTACACCGGTCCCATGACCAGGAAGTCGCGTCGTCTCGGAGTCGACCTCGTCGGCGGCGACTCAGCATTCGAACGACGCCCCTACCCGCCCGGCCAGCACGGCCGCGCGCGGATCAAGGAGAGCGAGTACCGCAACCAGCTGCAGGAGAAGCAGAAGGCCCGCTACACGTACGGCGTGCTGGAAAAGCAGTTCGCCAACTATTACGAAGAGGCGAGCCGTCGATCCGGCAAAACCGGTGACAACCTGCTGCAGATGCTCGAGGCCCGCCTCGACAACGTGGTCTACCGTGCCGGCTTCGCCCGGTCACGTCGCCACGCGCGTCAGCTGGTCGTGCACGGGCACTTCCTGGTGAACGACCGCAAGGTCGACATCCCGTCGTACCAGGTGGCCGACAAGGACGTCATCGATGTGCGCAAGAAGTCGTGGGAGATGACGCCGTTCATCATCGCGCGCGAGACGCACGGCGAGCGGGTCGTCCCGGCGTGGATGGCGGCGCTCCCGACGCAGATGCGGATCCTGATCCACTCCCTGCCGGTGCGTCAGCAGATCGACGTCCCCGTCCAGGAGCAGCTCATCGTCGAGTACTACTCGAAGAAGTAGACAGACGGGGGCTGCGCCCCACGTCGGCCCCCCAAGGCAACACCCACCAAAGGCAAACCCCGAATACAACCCGTGTCCGTCATATAGCGGACGGCACGGAAAGGAACCACAGTGCTCATCGCCCAGCGCCCGTCCCTGACCGAAGACGTCATCGACGACTACCGCTCACGCTTCGCCATCGAGCCCCTGGAGCCCGGCTTCGGCTACACGCTCGGCAACTCGCTGCGCCGCACGCTGCTGTCCTCGATCCCCGGCGCGTCCGTCACGTCGATCAAGATCGACGGCACCCTGCACGAGTTCTCGACCATCCCCGGTGTGGCCCAGGACGTCACCGAGATCATCCTCAGCCTGAAGAACATCGTCGTCTCCTCCGAGCACGACGAGCCCGTCACCATGTACCTGCGCAAACAGGGCCCCGGTGACGTGACGGCGGCCGACATCGCCCCGCCGGCGGGCGTCGAGGTGCACAACCCCGACCTCAAGCTCGCCACGCTCAACGACAAGGGCAAGCTGGAGATGGAGCTGGTGGTCGAGCGTGGCCGTGGCTACGTGTCGGCCGTGCAGAACAAGGCCGGCGACGTCGAGATCGGCCGGATGCCGGTCGACTCGATCTACTCCCCGGTCCTCAAGGTGACCTACAAGGTCGAGGCCACCAGGGTCGAGCAGCGCACCGACTTCGACCGACTCGTCATCGACGTCGAGACCAAGCAGTCGATGCGCCCCCGGGACGCGCTGGCCAGCGCCGGCAAGACCCTTGTCGAGCTGTTCGGCCTCGCCCGTGAGCTCAACGTCGAGGCCGAGGGCATCGACATCGGCCCGTCGCCGGTCGACGAGCAGCTCGCGGCCGATCTCGCACTGCCGGTCGAGGACCTGCAGCTGACAGTGCGTTCGTACAACTGCCTCAAGCGCGAGGGCATCCACACCGTGGGTGAGCTCATCTCACGCAGCGAGCAGGACCTGCTCGACATCCGCAACTTCGGCGCCAAGTCGATCGACGAGGTCAAGGCCAAGCTGGTCGAGATGGGCCTCGGCCTCAAGGACAGCGCGCCGGGCTTCGACCCGCGGGCGGCCCTCGAGGCGTACGGCGACGACGACCAGAGCTACGTCGAGGACGAGCAGTACTGACCCCCTCGGGGGGCTCCGCCCCCCGAGTTCCCCCCGGAACACCAACGGTCGACACCACCTATCCGGGTACCTGACACGGCTCGGGAGAGTGAGAGAACACCATGCCTACCCCCACCAAGGGCACCCGCCTCGGCGGCAGCCCGGCACACCAGCGGCTGATCCTCGCCAACCTGGCGACCAGCCTGTTCGAGCACGGCGCGATCACCACCACGGAGACCAAGGCCCGTCGCCTGCGGCCGCTGGCGGAGAAGCTGATCACCAAGGCCAAGCGCGGTGACCTGCACCACCGGCGGCAGGTGGCCGCGGTCATCCGGGACAAGGGCATCGTGCACGAGCTCTTCACCGAGATTGCGCCGCGCTATGCCACCCGTCCGGGTGGGTACACCCGCATCACCAAGATCGGCCCCCGCAAGGGCGACAACGCGCCGATGGCGGTGATCGAGCTGGTCGAGGAGGTCGACTTCACAGCCAAGACGACCACCTCGAAGCAGACCGCTCCGGCTGCTGCTCCGGTTGCCGAGACCGAGCCGACCCCGGCACCGGTCGAGGAGGAGCAGTCCACCGCGTCGGACGAGGAGACCACCGAGTCGACCCAGGTCGAAGAGGGCGCGCGCGAGGAGGAGGCCGCGGAGGCAGACTCCACCGACGATGCCAGGTCCGATGAGTCCGCCTCCGACGAGTCCGGCTCCGAGGACCCGAAGTCCGACAAGGCCTGACCGGCAGCACGTGCAGCGGCTACGGCTCGACGTCGCGTACGACGGCGGCGAGTTCTCGGGGTGGGCGACCCAGCCGGGACTCCGGACGGTGCAAGGCGAGCTCGAGCTGGCGCTCGCCAGAGTGCTGCGTCTCGAGCCGTCAGCCGTGGCGCTGACCTGCGCCGGGCGTACTGACGCCGGTGTGCACGCCCGTGGGCAGGTCGCCCACGTGGATCTGCCGGACGCCGTGGGCCCACCCGAGCTGCGCCGTCGGCTGGCGAGCGCGTTGCCTGCCGACGTACGGGTGCGCTCGGTCGCGGTGGCACCCGGGGGATTCGACGCCCGGTTCTCGGCGGCGTGGCGGCGCTACGTCTACCGGCTGACCGACGACCCGGCCGGCGCGGACCCGCTGGCACGGCGGCACGTGCTCACCTGGAAGCGCCGCCTGGACTGTGGGCTCATGGTGCAGGCGGCCGGTCATCTTCTCGGGGAGCACGACTTCGCTGCGTACTGCCGCAAGCGCGAGGGTGCCACCACGATCCGCACGCTGCTGCGCCTCGACGTCGAGGAGCGTCCCGATGGCATCGAAACCACGGTCATGGCCGACGCGTTCTGCCACAGCATGGTGCGGGCTCTGATGGGGGCGCTGCTTGCCGTGGGTGACGGGCGACTGCCACCTGACGAACCGGCCCGCATCCTGGCCACCGGGGTCCGTGACCAACGCGTGACGGTGTTGCCCGCCCGCGGGCTGACACTGGAGGAGGTCGGCTACCCGGAGGACGCGCAGCTGGGCACAAGAGCCCGACAAGCGCGCACGTTGCGGAAGCTACCGGAGTCCCAGGCGTGAGTGACCACTACTTCTCCGCCGACCCGTCCTCGGCATTTCGCACCATCCCGATGACCGACACGGTGTGGGGTCACGAGGTAACCCTCCAGACCGCCAGCGGTGTGTTCGCCCGGGGTCGGCTCGACGTGGGCACCGCAGTCCTGTTCGAGCAGACGTCGCCGCCCACGACCGGTGTGACCTTCCTCGACCTGGGTTGTGGGTACGGCGTCATCGCCATCGCGCTGGCTCTCGCACGGCCGGAGGCAGTCGTCTGGGCGGTGGACGTGAACGAGCGGGCGCTCGAGCTGACGCGGCGCAACGCCGAGACGCTGGGCGTGGGCGACCGGGTACGCCCGCGGCTTCCGGACGACGTGCCCGCCGACGTACGGTTCGACGGCCTGTGGTCGAACCCGCCGATCCGGGTGGGCAAGACAGACCTGCACGCGATCCTGCTGCACTGGCTGCCACGAGTGGCTGCCGACGGCGAGGCCGTCATGGTCGTGGGCAAGAACCTCGGCGCCGACTCGTTGCAGCGGTGGTTCGGTGAACAGGGATACCCGACCGAGCGGCTGGCGAGCGCGAAGACCTTCCGGGTGCTGCGTACGGTGCCGGCCAACTCGGTGCAGGACGGCGTGCAACAGACTGCGCCGCCGCTGCGTGAGTAGGACATGGGGTGAACGCCATCGCGGACGGGACGGGTGCGGTCCACGCAGCCGATGCGGCGCGGACCCCCGCTGTCGTGCTCGCAGAGGGGGAGGTCGACTTCGAGACATGGGTCGAGGCGCGCGGTCCGGCGTTGCTGCGCTTCGCCTACCTCGTCACGCACGACCGCGACACTGCTCAGGACGCGACGCAGGAGGCGCTCACCTCGGCCTGCGCACGGTGGAGCCGAATCAGCCGGACCCAGGATCCCGAGGCGTACGTCCGGCGGATGGTGGCCAACGCGCACATCACCTGGTGGCGGCGGATCGGCGACGGGAGAAGTCGGTCGCCGAGGTGCGGCTGGCTGCGTCGGTCGACGGTTCGCGACTGTCCGAACATGACGCCGTCTGGCAGCTGTCGCGACGCTGCCGCGTAGACAGCGCGCAGCGGTGGTGCTGCGCTTCTACGAGGACCGGACGTACGCCGAGATCGCCGAGATCCTGGCGTGCAGTGAGGCGACGGTACGCAGCCAGGTGCACCGGGCGCTCGCCGCGCTGCGGGTCCGCCTGGAGAGCGAGGGAGACACATGAACCATGACGAGCAGGTGATGCGCGACGCACTAGCGCAGCATTCGGGCGACGCCCCGGACGCACCCGGACTCGCTGGGGCTGCGCGTGCCCGGCTGGACAGGCGGCGCCGTACCCGGGTCGTCGGCGTGGCCGCTGCGTCGGCGGTGGCGGTGATTGCGGGAGTGGTGTTCGCGGGCGGCGGTCCGGCCACGCGTACGACGGATGCGCCGGCCGCCTCGGGCAGTCCTAGCCGGAAACGCCTACGCCGAAAGCCGACCCGTTGCCCAACGGTTGGCGCTGGGAGTCGTACGGTGGGATCAAGGTGGGGTGTGCAGCCCCTCAACGAACGAGGACGGGATCGACCCTGGTCATCTCATGGAGAACGCTGGTGTCTTCGTCTGGTTCGACGGGCCAGTCGAGCGCCGGTACGCACCGGTCGAGGTGGTCGGGGACCGAGCTACGCTGACGATGGCGGGCGTGCTGGTGAGCATCCAGGCGCCACCGCAGTTGCGCGATCGCATCCTGGGAGCAGTCCGCGAGGTTGCCCCGGCCTCGGCGGGCTGTCCGGCGACGCACCCGATCAGCGCTGACCCGGCCTGGCGGCCTACCGCCGCCATCCCAGTGGGCCACCTGAGCGATGTGACCGAGGTGGTCGCGTGCAAGTATCCACTCCCGATCGGCGACGAGGCGACCGCACTGAAGTCGTCGGTCACCCTGATCGGCGAACCAGCGGCAGATGCCATGGCCGGCACCGCTGACATCGCCGACAGCGGTGGGCCCGACGATCCGGGGGAATGCGCGGAGAGTTTCGCCTACGGCGACGAGGTGATCGTGCTGCGCGTCGAGTCCGGGCAGGGTCCGAGCGAGATCGTCTTGCGCTACTCGGGCTGCGAGTTCACCACGGCTTCGACGACGGCGCGGACCTGCGCACGTTGTCCGTGTCATCTGTCGCGCCGTTCATCACCGGCGCGAACACGGTGATGAGTGGCCACGGTGGGGCGATGACCCAGATCCTGTTCGGTGACCGGTTCAGCGGACCTACGCCGAGATCCGAGTTGCGGGTCACGACCACGCGAGTGAATGACCATCAGGTCGGATCTCGGCGACGTCGGGGAAACTTGGTAGTCGAAGGTCGGACGCGTCAGCCACACTGACTCCCCGTGGGACATGTCGAGTGCGCAGGGATCAGGTTCGAGCTTCCCGACGGGCGGGTGCTGCTCGACGACGTGTCGTTCCGGGTCGGGGACGGTGCGAAGGTAGCCCTGGTCGGTGCGAACGGCGCCGGCAAGACGACCCTGCTGCGGATCATCACCGACGACCTCGCACCCCACGCCGGCAGTGTCGTGCGCAGCGGCGGTCTCGGTGTGATGCGGCAGCTGGTGGCCCAGGGCCACGACGACTGGACGGTGCGCGACCTGCTGCGGTCGGTGGCGCCACTGCGCGTACGGGAGGCATCCGTTCGGGTCGATGAGATCGAGCTCGCGCTGATGGAGACCGACGACGAGAAGACCCAGCTGCGCTACGCCACGGCACTGGCCGAGTACGCCGACGCGGGCGGCTATGAGGCCGAGGTGCTGTGGGACACCTGCTGCACGGCATCCCTCGGCGTCCCGCACGACCGCGCCCAGCACCGTGACCTGTCGACCCTGTCCGGCGGTGAGCAGAAGCGGCTGGTGCTCGAGTCGTTGCTGCGCGGCCCCCACGAGGTGCTGCTGCTCGACGAGCCCGACAACTTCCTCGACGTGCCGGGCAAGCGCTGGCTGGAGGCGCGGATCAACGAGTCGGCCAAGACGATCCTGTTCATCAGCCACGACCGCGAGCTTCTCGCCAACACCGCGACCCGCGTCGTCACCGTCGAGCTGCGAGCCGCGGGCAACGGCGTGTGGACGCATCCCGGTGGCTTCGCGTCGTACCACCAGGCACGCGCCGACCGCTTCACCCGACTGGAGGAGCAGCGTCGCCGCTGGGACGAGGACCACGCCAAGCTCAAGGCACTGGTGCTGATGTACAAGCAGAAGGCGGCCTACAACTCCGACATGGCGGCGCGCTACCAGGCCGCCCGGACCCGGTTGCGTCGCTTCGAGGGCGTGGGGCCGCCCGAGACGATCCCGCGTGAGCAGAACGTCTCGATGCGCCTGAAGGGCGGGCGGACCGGCAAGCGGGCGGTGATCTGCGAGCGGCTCGAGCTGTCCGGGCTGATGAGGCCCTTCGACCTGGAGATTTGGTACGGCGAACGCGTGGCCGTGCTCGGGTCCAACGGATCGGGCAAGTCGCACTTCCTGCGGCTGCTGGCGGCTGGCGGATCGGATCCCGACGTGGAGCACCGGCCCGTGGAGGACGTCGCCATCGAGCCTGTGCGGCACACCGGTCGGGCTCGGCTCGGGGCACGCGTACGGCCTGGCTGGTTCGTGCAGACGCACACCCACCCGGAGCTGATGGGGCGCACGCTGCTGGAGATCCTGCACCGCGGCGACGACCACCGTGACGGGATGGGACGTGAGCAGGCCGCTCGCGCCCTGGACCGCTACGAGCTGGCAGGTCAGTCCGAGCAGCGGTTCGACTCGCTGTCGGGTGGCCAGCAGGCGCGGCTGCAGATCCTGCTGCTCGAGCTGTCCGGGGCGACGCTGCTGCTGCTCGACGAGCCGACCGACAACCTCGACGTGCAGTCGGCCGAGGCCCTGGAGGAGGGGCTCGAGCGATTCGACGGGACGGTCCTCGCGGTCACCCACGACCGTTGGTTCGCACGCGGCTTCGACCGCTTCCTGGTCTACGGCGCGGACGGGTCGGTGTACGAGGCGCCGGAGCCGGTGTGGGACGAGGGGCGCGTGGCGCGGATTCGCTAGGGCTGCCGTACCGCTGACCGCGCGACCACGCGCTCGGCAAGGCGTCGCAGGACCTCGGCGAGGTCGGGTTCGGCGTCGAGCAAGGTCTGCATGACGTCGGGGTCACGGCCGGCGCACACCTCGGCGACCGTCACCGCGTGGCCCGGGCGATGCTCGACCGTGACGGGGTCGCCCGCCCTCACCGGCCCGGGCTCGAGGACCCGGAGGTACGCCCCCACCTTCCCGGTGGCGTCGAAGCGGGCGTGGAACTGCTTGATCCCCATGTGCGCCGAGAGGTTGGTACACGGGGTACGCGGCATCGTGACCTGGAGCAGGGCTCCGCCGGCTCCACTGAACCGCCAGTGCTCCCCGATCACTGCGTGCGTCACGTCCAGGCCCTCCATGGTGAGGTTCTCCCCGAACGTGCCGGGCGCAATGGCGCGGCCGAGCGCGTGCGTCCACCAGTCGTTGTCCTCGCTGGCGTACGCGTACACCGCCTTGTCGCGGCCTCCGTGGTGCCGGGTGTCGCACTGGGTGTCGCCGGCGAGGCCGAGGAGGTCGACGTGGACCGGGCCGGCGACGGGCCGCTTGTCGATCGCGCTGTCGCGCAGGTGGGGATGGGTGATCTCATGGACCACGTTGACGCTGCCGATGCGTCCGGTGCCGGGCGACATGTCGAACAGTCTGCCGTCCTCTGCAGCCGGTGGCTTGATCGCAGTTGCTGAGGTCGCCCGGACATTGCATCCGACGCCGGGGACGCCTCGCCGGTCACGGATCCGGTACTCCCGCTCGGCGCGGCTGCCTCGCCGACTTCCGCGTAGATGTCAACGCTGCTCCGGCCGGTCAACTGCTTCTCGTAAGTCGACGGCCTGTCGGCGAGCCAGCTAGCCGGTGACCGGGGGCGCACACGGCCGCCGTCTTGCGCGCGAGCACTGGGTGAACGTCATCGACGCATCAGCCTTGCTCGCGTTCCTGCAGGGCGAGAAGGGGGCGGGACGGGTCGAACGCATCCTCGACGAGGGCGGCTCCTGCGGGGCGGCGAACTGGTCGGAGGTCGCACAGAGGATCCGCGCCGCTGGACGTGACTGGCCCTGCGCACGGCAGCTGCTGTCGACCTACCGGCTCACCGTCGAGTCTGTGACAGCGGTTGACGCGGCGCGTGCGGGTGCGCTGTGGGCCGAAATCCCGACTCTCTCACTGGCCGACCGCCTGTGCCGTGGGCGGTAGGTCTGCTCAGCTGTCCGGCAGGAGCCCGCGCGCGACCAGGTCAGCGCGTAGGTGACCGGTGTCGGTGAACAGGATCGCGTCCATCCCGGCCGCTTCGGCGGCTTCGACATTCGCGGGACTGTCGTCGATGAAGACGCACTCGCTCAGTGGTCGGTCGACCCGACGCTGCAGGATCTCGAAGATCGCCGGAGCCGGCTTGGACACATGCTCGTCACCGGAAACCACGATGTCCATGAACAGGCTCAGGAAGCCGTGACGCTCGCGTGCCACGGGGAACAGCTCCCGGGACCAGTTCGTCAAGGCGAACAGGGGCACGTCGCGCCGGTGCAGCTCACGCAGGATCTGGACTGTGTCGTCGACCTGGTACTCGATCGACTGGGCGAAGTTCGCCCGGTACGCGGCGATGTGGTCTCGCCAGTGGGGGTGTGTCGCCGCGGCCGTCGACTCGGCCTCCTCCCACGTTCGACCGGCGTCCTGCTCGTGATTCCACTCCCCGAAGGCGAAGTCGTCCGCTGCCAAGAACTGGCTCGCTTGCGACGGTCCGACTCCGGCCGCGATCGCGAGGTGCGGGTCCCAACGGATCAGCACGTTTCCGAGGTCGAACACGACCGTGCCGGGCGGGCGGCGTACGTGTTCTGCCATGTGCTCGTCCGGCAGCCCCTCAGGCCCAGCGCTCGCTGCGGGGGGTGAAGTCCACCGAGCGCTCACCGGTGTAGATCTGCTTGGGACGAGCGATCTTCTGCTCCTTGTCGTCCACCAGCTCCACCCACTGCGCCAGCCAGCCGGACGTGCGCGGGATCGCGAACAGCACGGTGAACATCTCC
>JACCXZ010000027.1 GCA_013696745.1 Nocardioidaceae bacterium
CCGGGCGTAGGCTCGGCCGGCAGGAGCCGCATGCAGCACCCACACGTGGGCCGTACGAGGGAGAAGCCGGTGAAGCAGTTGTCGTCGCTGGATGCCCAGTTCCTGCTGGTCGAGTCCGCGACCACGAGCGGCCACGTCGGTGCACTGCTGGTGCTCGACCCCTCCACGGCTCCGCACCGGGAGGTCACGCTGGAAGGCTTGCGGGCGCTGATCGAGCCACGCCTGCACCTGGTGGACGCGCTGCGCGAGCGGGTCGTGGAGGTGCCACTGGGGCTGGGGCACCCGTACTGGGTGCAGGATCCGGACTTCGACCTGGAGTACCACACCCGCGAGGTGGCACTGCCGCAGCCCGGCTCGGCCGAACAGCTCGCGGAGCAGGTCGCGCGCATCCATGCCCGACCGCTGGACCGTACCCGACCGCTGTGGGAGATGTACCTCGTGCACGGCCTCGACGACCGGGCAGCCGTCTACGCGAAGTTTCACCATGCGGCCATCGACGGCATCTCCGGGACCGAGATCCTGAGCACCGTGCTGGACGTGAGCGTCGAGCCCCGTGTCGTCGACCCGCCGCCGGACCTGTGGGACCCGTCGCCGGTGCCCTCGAACGCCGAGATCCTGACCCGGGGATCGTGGTCGACGGTGCTCCGCTCGCGACGCCTGCTGACGCAGCTGCCGACGCAGCTGCCGCACCTGACCGACATCCCCGGTGCCAAGAACCTGCCCGGTGTCAATCTGGTCAGCGGTGTCGCCGGCGCGCTCAGCGCGATCGTCACCGGCTCGTCGAGCGCGACCGACGAGCGTGACCTGACCGCACCACCGACGCCGTTCAACGGACCGATCACCGCACACCGCCGCTTCGCGTACGGCAGCGTCCCGCTGTCGGAGGTCAAGAAGGTCAAGAACGCCTTCGGTCTGACAGTCAACGACGTCGTCATGGCGATGACCACCACGGCGCTGCGACGGTGGTTGCTGGATCACGACGCGCTGCCGGACATCCCGCTGATCGGTGCAGTGCCCGTGTCGATCCGCGGCAGCGACGACCAGGGCGGCATCGGGAACCTGGTGTCGGTGATGCTCGCCCAGCTGCCGACCGACGAGGCGGACCCGTCCCGGCGTCTGCACGAGACCGCGGCGTCGATGAGTAACGCCAAGCAGCGGTTCGAGGCCGTACCGGTCAGCATCCTGCAGGAGCTCTCGGCTGCGGTGCCGACCGCGCTGTCCGGGCTCGCCGCGCGGGCGCTGTTTCGGCTCGCGCTGTCCCAGGGCTTGCCTTTCAACATGTTCGTGTCCAACGTGCCCGGCCCACAGCTGCCGTTGTACGTCGCAGGAGCCCGCTTGCAGGGGATGTACCCGGTTTCCGCGGTGACGGACATGACCGGCGGCATCAACATCACGCTGTTCAGCTACGACGGGGCGCTCGACTTCGGCATCGTGGTGTGCCGCGAGATGGTCCCTGACGTGTGGCGGATCATCGACTACCTGCGGGACGGTCTCGCTGAGCTGGTCGCGCTCGCCGAAGGGCAGCTCTGACGTACGGGTTCAGCCGGTCAACCGTGCGTTGCTCCGACGCGTGGTGCGCTCGATCGCGTCGCAGATCGTGTCGTCGAGCTCGGGAGGCAGGTCGTGGCCCATGCCGGGGATCAGCAGCAAGTCGGCGCCTGGGATGGCCTGTGCGGTGGCGCGGCCGCCGGACACGTGCACCATGCGGTCCTGCAGCCCGTGCACGACCAGGGTCGGGACGTCGAGCGTGTGCAGCGCAGCTGTCCGGTCCGGCTGGCTGATCACCGCAAGCATCTGCCGGGCGGCACCAGCGGCCGACCAACCGCGGTCGAACGTCTCCTCGGCGCGACGCCGACCGGTCTCGGGGTCACCGGGGTAGGCGGGCGAGCCGATGGCGGTCATCGTGACGGCCGTACGTTCGATGTAGGAGTCGCGATCCAGCCCGGAGCGCCCGAACAGCATCGGGAGCAGACGGGGGTCCTGCCAGCCGACCGTGCGGCGTCCGGTCGAGGCCATGATCGAGGTCAATGTCAGCACCCGCTCGGGCCGGGCCAGCGCCATCGTCTGGGCGATCATGCCGCCCATCGAGACCCCGACCACGTGCGCCTGCTCGACCTCGAGCGCATCCAGCAGGCCGAAGGCGTCCTCGGCCAGGTCGTTCATCGCGTACTCCCCATGTCTGCGAGACCCGAGGAACGTGCTGACGACCGCTGACCGTCGCTGCAGTTGGCGGGGTTGGACCCACGACGAGCGGCCGGTGTCGCGGTTGTCGTAGCGCACGACGTGGAAGCCACGGCGCTGGAGGTTCTCGCAGAACGCGACGCTCCACCAGCCCATGGGTCCGCCGAGGCCCATCACCAGCAGCAGGGTGGGGTCGGTGGCTTCCCCGAACGTCTCGTAGCAGATCTCGATACCGCTCTCCAGAACAGCGGTCTGCTCGGTCATCGTCCCTCCCGTGGCGCCCTTGCTACTAAATCAGTATAGGAGCCGACGGGTTCAGTCCCGAAGGGCGTTCTCCGCCAGCTCCCAGCTCCAGGGCGGGTCAGCACCCGGGCGTGTACAGGTGATGGCGGCTGCCCGGGCGCAGACCCCGCCCAGCCAGCCGAGATCGCCGGGTCCGAACTCGTCGCGGCCGGTCCAGCCGCGTCGCAGCAGTGCGACCAGCACGGCTCCCATCCACGTGTCGCCGGCTCCGATGGTGTCGGCCACCTGCACGCTCGGCGCCGGTACCTCCACCCGGACGTCGCCGGCGCGGAGCACCGTGGGCCGGCCGCCTCGGGTCAGCGCGAGTAGAGACGGCCCGGTCCCGCTGAGCTGGTCCAGCACCGCCTCGGGGCCCTGCCCGGGCTCGAGCAGGCCAGCAGCGTCTTCCTCGCTCAGCTTGACCAGGCGAGCATGTGCGGCGATCCCGAACACCCGCTCCCGCAGTTCCGTCAGTGGAGGTGTCAACGTCGTACGCAGGTTGGGGTCGAACCCGACCGGCACCCCGACGGCGTGCGCGGCGTCCACGAGCGCGGCAACGGCGCCGGCTCCTGGTGGCATCCACGCACCGATCGACCCGACGTGCACCAGGGAGTACGCGGCGGGATCCGGCAGGCCCTGTGGCTCCCAGTGCAGGTCGAAGTCGTACGTCGCGCTGCCGTCGGGCTGCAGGTGGGCCGTCGCCGAAGCGGTGCGGCCGGACCCGACGTCGACCAGCTCGACCCCGCTGGCCCGTAGGTGGGCCCGCACGGTCTCGCCGTGGCGGTCGTGGCCCACCTCGGCGGCCAGGGTCACGCGGGCACCGAGGCGGGCCGCCGCCACCGCCACGTTGAGGGGCGAGCCGCCGGGGTGCTCGGCGACGTTGCCGTCGACGGCATGGGTGACGTCGACCAGTGCTTCGCCGACGACCAGCACGTGCGGCGTGGGCACCTCAGTGCTCGAAGTCGACGGCGGAGTACGCCCGCAGCTTGTGCAACTGGTGCTCGCTGAGGATCTCGCGGATGGTGCCGCTGCGCGAACGCATCACCAGGGAGTGCGTCGTGCACCCCCCGGCCCGGTACCGCACGCCGCGCATGATCTCGCCGTCGGTGATACCGGTGGCGACGAAGAAGCAGTCGTCACCGGAGACCAGCTCGTCGGTGGACAGCACCTGGTCGAGGTCGTGGCCGGCGTCGACGGCGCGCTCCCGTTCGGAGTCGTCGGTCGGCCACAGCCGGCCCTGGATGACGCCGCCCAGGCACTTCATCGCGGTTGCCGCGATGATGCCCTCCGGGGTCCCGCCCACGCCCATCAGCAGGTCGACCCCGGTGTCCGGTCGCGCGGCGAGCACGGCGCCGGCCACGTCACCGTCGGTCATGAACTTGATCCGCGCACCAGTGGCCCGGATCTGGTCGACTAGGTCGTTGTGGCGTGGCCTGTCGAGCACGGCCACGGTCACGTCCTCCAGGGCGATGCCCTTGGCCCGGGCGACCAGAGCGATGTTGCGGGCCGGGGGGAGCCGGATGTCGACGACGTCGGCGGCCTCCGGGCCGGTGACGAGCTTGTCCATGTAGAACACCGCGGACGGGTCGTACATGCTGCCACGCGGCGCGACCGCCAGCACCGCGATCGCGTTGCTCATCGCCTTGGCTGTCAGCGTGGTTCCGTCGATCGGGTCGACGGCCACGTCGCACTCCGGTCCGGTGCCGTCGCCGACCTGCTCGCCGTTGAAGAGCATCGGGGCGTCGTCCTTCTCGCCCTCGCCGATGACGACCGTGCCGCGCATCCCGACGGTGCTGATCAGCGTCCGCATGGCGTTGACCGCCACGCCGTCGGCACCGTTCTTGTCCCCGCGTCCGACCCAGCGCGCCGCAGCCATCGCCGCCGCCTCGGTGACACGTACCAGGTCCAGGGCCAGGTTGCGGTCCGGCGCCTTGCTGGCCGGCTCGAGCTCCTCAGGCAGCGGGTGGTCCAAGTGCGGGGGGTGCTCTGACGACATGGGCGTCCTCTCGCGGACAGTGGGGCGGGGCCACGATGGTATCCCCCGTTCCGCGCCGAGATCCGAGTTGCGGGTCACCCCGTTTGACCTTGGAGGCCATCAGAACGGATCTCGGCGTCGAGCATCTCGGCGTATGCGGCGGGTCGCCGCTCACTCGGCTCAGGTGGGTTGACATCGCGTCAGGCGGGCTCGCACAAACCACTATCGGCGCTTCGGCGAACGACTACGCGGGCAAACTTCACAGGCGGGCGCTGGATCCCAGGTGAGGCGCCGCAGTACACGCCGGAGGAGTTGACCGCCGACGCCGCCAGCGGACGATGGGGGGTGACGCGCGCATGGCTTTTGACCGCGACCCCGTCGGCACCGTTCTTGTCCCCGCGTCCGACCCAGCGTGCCGCGGCCGTCGCCGCCGCCTCGGTGACACGCGGACCAGGTCCAGGGCCGGGTTGCGGTCCGGCGCCTCGCTGGCCGGCTCGAGCTCCTCGGGCATCGGCTGGTCGGAAAGTGGGGGGTGCTCTGGCGTCGACGACATGGACGGCCTCTCACGGACAGTGGGCCGGGGCACGAAGGTATACCCCGTCCCGCGCCGAGATCCGAGTTGCGGGTCACCCGTCGCGCGCGCATGACTATCGAGTCGGATCTCGGCGAACGAGGCGCGGGCCAATGGATGACGACGATCCGGAGGAGCCAATCCAGGATGACTCGACGACCGAGCTGACCGACCAGGATCTGCGGGCAGATCCGGTGCTCGCAGACGGCCAAGGAATGAAGGTCCTGGCCACCCTGGACCGGCGGCTGCCAGACGGTCGGCAGTGGCGACCCACCGGCATGACACCGGATTGTCAGGTCATCGGATCGGCATTCGGGGACAGCAGCTCGGTTGTCCTGGTCGACCCGGTCAGCGCCGAGGTCGACGTGATCTCGGGCGATGTGGACACCGGAGGATACGTCGCCGCGGCGGATCGCCGATACGTCGTGTGGGTGGAGTCGAACGCGCCAGACCTCTTCACGATGCCGTGGGTGATGTACTCGCA
>JACCXZ010000040.1 GCA_013696745.1 Nocardioidaceae bacterium
GGCCACCCGCTGCGCCCGACCGCGTCGTACGACAGGGTGGCAGCGTGAACGCCTACGAGGTGCCCCTGTCCGTCGACGACCTGGAGCTGCTGCGGCGCCGGCGCAGCGTCAAGTGGCGGTCCCACCCCCGCGACGTGCTGCCGCTGCCGGTTGCCGAGATGGACTTCGGGCTCGCTGCTCCGGTCCGCGACGTGCTGATCCAGGCGGTGGAGTGCTCCGACACCGGCTACAGCTTCGCCGGGACCGAGCTCGCGCAGGCGCTGGTCGGGTTCGCCGCCGACCGTTGGTCGTGGAGCATCGACCCCACGGCGGTCGTCGCGGTGCCCGACGTCGGCGTCGGATGTGTCGAGCTGCTGCGGGTGCTCGGAGCGCCTGGTGACGCCGTGGTGATCAACCCACCGGTCTACCCGCCGTTCCCCCGGTGGATCGCCGAGACCGGGCAGCGCGTGGTCGAGGTGCCGTTGCTGCACGACCCCGAGGCGTCCGATGTCGCCGCCGGCGGCTGGCGCCTGGACCTCGACGGCCTGGCTGATGCCTTCGCCGCCGGTGCACGGACGTACCTGCTCTGCAGCCCGCACAACCCGGTCGGGAGGGTGCACTCGAACGACGAGCTGGCTGCGGTCGTGGCACTGGCGCACGAGCACGGTGTCACGGTCATCGCCGACGAGATCCACGCCCCGCTGGTGCTGCCCGGGTCGGACTTCACCGCGTTCCTCACCGTGCCGGGCGCCGCCGAGGTCAGCGTGAGCGTGGTGTCGGCCAGCAAGGCGTTCAACCTCGCCGGACTCAAGTGCGCCCAGGTCGTCACCGGCTCGCAGCCGCTGCGCGAGCGCGTCGCCGGCATCCCCGAGGACGTGGCGTCCCGCGTCGGCCACTTCGGCGTGCTGGCCTCGATCGCCGCCTACGCCGACGGTGCCGAGTGGCTGGACGCGCTGCTGGCCACACTCGTGCTGCGCCACGACCAGCTCGGCGGGTTGCTCAGCGAGCGACTGCCGCAGGTACACCGCCAGCAGCCCGAGGCCACGTACCTCGCCTGGCTGGACTGCCGGGCGATCGGAGACGGTGCGACGCCGCACGAGCTGTTCCTGGAGCGGGGCCGGGTGGCGATGGAAGCAGGGCCGGTGTTCGGCGTACAGGGCAGCGGCTGGGTGCGGTTCAACGTCGCGACCAGCGAGTCGATCCTCGACGAGGCGGTGGCCCGGATGGCCTCCGCCCTGACCTGACCCGGCCGTGTCCTCGGCTGGCGATCGGGCCATGATCGACCCCGTGAACCCTGACGATCACGACCCCTCCACCCCCGACGCGTACGGCCTGCACGTCGACTGGATCGACGCGATGTCCCAGCCGCAGCGTGTCTCACCGGAAACGGCCGAGGCGTTGCACGACGTGATCGGCCAGCCACCGCCGGACCTCGAGCAGCGGGTCCCGATCGTGACTCGCCCCGGTCACGATCCCGGCCTCAGCACGGTCGACGTCGCCTGCGAGGACGGGCAGACCCGGCGCGTGGATGGAACACTGCCCGAGGACTTCCCGCTCGGCTACCACGAGGTCACCGTCAGCGGCCACACCCGGCGGCTCATCGTGTCGCCCGGCCGGTGCTGGTTGCCCCAGGGCTGGAGGGGCTGGGGCTGGACCGTGCAGCTGTACGCGGCCCGCTCCCGCTCGAGCTGGGGCATCGGCGACCTCGGTGACCTGCGCAGCATCCGCGAGCTGGCACAGGCACAGGGCGCGGACTTCGTGCTGGTCAACCCGCTGCACGCGGTGGCCCCGGTGCTGCCGCAGGAGCCGAGCCCGTACCTGCCGGCGACCCGGCGCTTTCGCAACCCGCTGTACCTGCGCATCGAGGACGTGCCGGGCGCAGAGCGGGTAGACCTGTCGGACCTGTCCGCGCGGGCGGTCGAGCTCAACGGCGCCGACCTGGTGGAGCGAGACGAGGTGTGGACGCTCAAGGCCGAGGCGCTGTGGCGGCTGTTCGCCAGCCGCGACCGGGACGACTCGACGTTCGCGCGCTGGCGGGCGGTGCAGGGCCGCTCCCTGCAGGAGTACGCCACCTGGGCGGTGCTCAGCACCGAGCACGGGCCGGACTGGCGCCGGTGGACCGACGGCCTGCGCCGTACCGACAGCGACGACGTGGCCGCGTTCGCCGCCGAGCACGACGAGCAGGTTGCCTTCCACGCCTGGATGCAGTGGCTGCTCGGGATACAGCTCGGTGAGGCCAGCGGCGACCTGCAGGTGCTGCAGGACCTGCCGATCGGCGTCGACGGTGGCGGGGTCGACGCGTGGGCCTGGCAGGACACCCTGGCGCAGGGCGTCAAGGTCGGCGCCCCGCCGGACCGCTTCAACGCCGCCGGCCAGGACTGGGGGTCGCCACCGTTCATCCCGTGGCGGTTGCGACTGGCCGGGTACGAGCCGTTCATCGAGTCGATCCGTTCCACGATGGCGAGCGCGGGTGGGCTGCGGATCGACCACGTCATGGGACTGTTCCGACTCTGGTGGGTTCCGGAGGACGGCGGTCCGACGCAGGGTGCGTACGTCCGCTACCCCAGTGCCGACCTGCTGGACATCGTGGCGCTGGAGAGCCACCGGGCCGGCGCGCTGGTCGTGGGCGAGGACCTCGGCACAGTCGAGCCCGGAGTTCGAGAAGCCCTCTCGGAGCACGCGGTCCTGTCGTACCGGTTGCTGCTGTTCGAGGCCGACCACCCCTCGACCTGGCCGGCCAGTGCGATGGCGGCCATCACGACGCACGACCTGCCGACGGTCACCGGCCTGTGGAGCGGTGCCGACCTCGCCGAGCAGCGAGACCGCGGCATGGCATCCGACCAAGTGCTGACCCGCGACCGGGATTCCCTGCTGGCTCCGCTGCGCTCCGGCGCCGACCTGCCGGAAGGAGCGTCGACGGAGCAGGCCGTACGAGAGGCGTACCGGTTGCTGGTGAGGGCGCCGTCGGTGCTGGTGTCGGCGACGCTGGAGGACGCCGTCGGCGAGCGGCGCCGACCCAACATGCCGGGCGCCACGGACCGCCCCAACTGGTGCCTGCCGCTGCCGGTGTGGGTGGACGACCTCGCCGAGCACGCGGGGGTCGCGGAGGTGGCGGCGATCCTGCGTGACGGGGCCGATGGCTGAAACCGCCCGTGGGGATGCGTCCCAAGAAGCGCAGCGGGACACCGCGCGGAGGACGGCGCTGGGGTGTCGTCGTCGTGTCGCTGAACCCACCGGCCACAGGACGCAGACCAATGGTCGCCCTGTTGACACGTCGCAGATGTTCCTGCACCCCACCGGACGACACGGCTCTGCCACCACGCCCCGCAAAGCTGCCGTGGTCTACGCCGACCCGGGAGACGAGCTGCAGGTCACGACGAGTGGCCGGAGGTCAGTGCTCGTCCGGATCACCAGCGACGGGATGCTGGTCACGCTGCTGCACGTCCGGGACTTCGGGCGGGGTTGGTACGTGACCTCTGTGTACACCACCGAAGACGGCCACTGGCGCGACTGACGTCGAGCCGACCGGCAACGGGCGCGCTGCCCGGGTGGCCACGAAGCCCAGTGCCAGCGCCGCGGGCACGACCACGAGCGCGGTCAGGATGCCCGCCTCGTCGGCGAAGAAGCCGATCAGCGGCGGCCCGGCCAGGAACGCCGTGTAGCCGATCGAGCTGACGACCGACACCCGGACGGCTGCCCTGCGCTCGTCGTCGGCTGCCGCGCTCATCCCCACCGGGAAGCCGAGCGAGGTCCCGAGGCCCCAGAGCACGGCACCGGCGACCGCCCAGGGCGCCGACGGTCCCAGCACCACGAGCAACACGCCGGCCGCGCCGATCACCGCGGTCGTCCGCAGCACCAGGGGACGTCCCCACCGCTCGAGGGCCCGGCCCCCGACCAACCGGGCCAGGGTCATCGTCGCCACGAACGCGCCGAAGGTGGCCGCGCCGAGTGCCTCACCAGCGTCGTAACCGTCCACCATCGCAATCGCCAGCCAGTCGTTGGCGATCCCCTCCGACAGCGCGAACGCCAGCACCATCAGCCCGAGCAGCAGCGTGCGTGGCTCCTTCCACGCCTGCAGCACCGACCCGGCTGAGCCACTGCCGGTGAGCAGCGCCTTCACGTGCACCGGGACGAAGGACGTCGTGCCGTACGCCGCCAGCGCGAAAGCCACCGCGGCGGTCACCAACAGCTGTGCGGTCACCGACACGTCGAAGTACGCCGAGCCCGCGCCGAGCCCCGCCCCGACGACGCTGCCGAGACTGAAGGCGGCATGCAGCCGAGGCATCAGGCTGCGACCGAGCCGGCGTTCGACGTCGGCCCCCTCGACGTTCATCGCCACGTCCCAGGAGCTGATCCCCAGGCCGACCAGCGCCAGGCCGGCAGCCGTCAGCCATGGCGAGCCGGCCGCGATCGCGACAGCCGCCAGCGCGAGTCCCGCCGTCACGACCAGGCTCCCGCCCACGACGGTACGAGCGGGGCCCCAGCGGGCCACGATCGCCCCGGACAGCGGCAACGCGGTCAGTGACCCGACCGAGAACGCGATGAGCAACAGTCCGAAGCCACCGCTGGTGAGGTCCAGGGAGTCCCGGACGGCCGGACCCCGCGACGCCCAGGAGGCGAACGCGATGCCGTTGACGGCGAAGACCAGCGCGACCGCCTGCCTGGCACGTTCGATCCGCGGGTCGGTCACGCGCGGCGTCCGGTTCACTCGGCGATGCTGTCAGACCGCGCGGACGCTCCGGCCGGCAGCCCGCGGGACCCGAGTGGCGCAATCGGGTGTGCGAGTGGCGCAGAGGTGGTGCTCGCGCGGCTCGGACAGCCCCCTCGCGCGCCACTCGCGGTGCACGGTGTGCCGATCACGGCCCAGCGCGGAACCGAGTGGCACCAGGTTGCGTCCCAGCAGCATGAGCCCGCACGCGTACTGGCACCTGACCGTACTCGTCCTCGTCGGCTGCGGTAGCCAGACCGCACCGGGGCTTGGCGACCGACCGGCACCAGACCCGCCACCGAGCGAGCCGGACGAGCTGCCCGAGGGCATCGTGCCCAGTGGGTACGACGGAAGGTTCCGCACGGTGACGGCCGTGTTGGAGAGCCCGGAGCACGGACCGCAGATGTGCTCCTACATGGAGGAGTCCTATCCACCGGGGTGCGCCGGCCCCGACATCGAGGGATGGGACTGGGGCGAGGTGGAGTCTCAGTCCGCGCGCGCGACGACGCGTCCACCACCCCGTGCCCGGACCCCGAAGGCGGCTGGGTCCCCCTCGACCCGTCGATGACGGTCCTCAACGTGAGTACCACCGGCGACACGGACGCGATGGAGGCCAACCTGTGCACCGTGTGGGGTGGACCCCTCTGCGTCTCCGATCGAGGGTGTGGCCCGGGCCAGCGTATGGGTCGCCTCGGAGGACCTGTGGCGGGCAATCGTGGCGGCGCACGGCCCGCACATGGTCCGGTTGGATGGGCTGCTGACGCCGATCGACTGATCACTTGTGGCATTGCGTTACATGGATCATGTGCGCCGTCACTTTGTGTGACACTCCCCTCATGTACCCCTTCACTCGCAGGGCCCTGCCCGTGCTGCTCGCAGTGGGCGGCCTGCTGCTCCCAGCCGCGCTGGCCATACCGACCGGGCAAGCCGCAGCGCGTACTACCAGCGCGCCGACAGCCGAAGCGGACACCGACATGCGTTCCAACGCGCTCCGCGAGCGCAGACTCGTCGGACGCTCAGTGCAGGGCCGGCCCATCTGGGCCTACCGCAAGGGCAACCCGCAGGCCGAGCGTGTCGTCCTGGTGCTCGGGCAGATGCACGGCGACGAGCGCGCCGGCGTACGGACCGCGCGGCACATCATCCGGCGCGTGCCAGTGTCTCGACGCGCCGACGTCTGGATCATCCCGACGATGAACCCCGACGGGTACGCCGCTGACACCCGCAACAACGCCCGGGGAGTGGACCTCAACCGCAACTGGCCGACCGGCTGGGAGCCGACGAGCACGTCCGGGCCGGCGCCGGCGAGCGAGCCGGAGACCAGGGCGATGCGGGCGTTCCTCAAGCGTGTGCAGCCCACGTTCATCGCAAGCCTGCACCAGCCGTTCGGCGTCATCGGTCGCTCGGACAAGAACATGCGCTACGTACGCCGGCTGTCCGCTGAGTTGGACCTGCCGATCGCACGGGTGCAGGTGGGAGACTGCGTCGGCCCGGACTGCCCGCCGGGACCCACGCTGACCAGCTGGTACAACACCCGGCAACCGGGCTATTGCGTCACGATCGAGTTTCCGGCCCGTCCCTCCGAAGCGTTCCTCACCACCACGGCTGGGCCGGGGATCCTGCGGGCGATGTTCGCCTACTGACCGGGTCCCCGTGACTCAGCGTGCCTTGCGGGCGCGACGCGACTCGCTGAACTTGGCGTACATCTCCTTGGCCTTGGCACGGTTCTCGGGCTTGGCGGCCTCACGCTTGGCCACCTCGATGGCTTTGGCCGCGACTCCGGCCTTCAGCACTCCCTTGATCACTCCCATGGCGCCTCCTCGATCGTTGCCGCGAGCCTAGTCCCCACCTGCACCTGCGCATCTCATCTCCTACCGCAGGTGCCGTGGCAGCGGTCATACTCACCCGGTGCCGTCCGACGCCGAACCCCGCCCGTCCGATCCGGGGCCGCCGTCGGTGCCCGCGCGGTGGTCTCCTCCGCGGCCGTCGTCGCTCGCCGGCCAGATCCCCGGCGCCACCGCCCTGCTGGGGCTGGCCCAGGACGCCGTCCACGCGGCGATGACCACGCCGCTGCTGGGACCCACGCTCGCGTTCACGCAGGAGGAGATGGCCCGGGTGGAGTCGATCATCTGGCGCCAGATCCGGCACCGCATGGACAGTGCGGCACGGCCAAGGCCGGGCGCCCTGGTCGTCTCGGTCGACGGTGCGCCGCAGCAGCCGGACGACGAGCGGCTCGAGGCCGAGCCGGCCGCGATCCTGGGTCAGCTGCTCGCCAGCTCCGTCGAGCAGGGTTCGACGCGGGCCAGGTTCGGAATCTTCTGTGCTGTCCTGCGCGAGCTGCAACCGGACGAGGCCCGCATCCTGGCGGCGCTGTCCGACGGCACCGAGTACGCAGTCGTCCACGTCGCGGCCCGCGCACGTGGGCTGGGTGCGACTGGACCTCTCCTGCTGGAGAACGCCTGCACGGTCGGTCAGGCGGCGGGCGTCGCCCTGCCCGAGTGCGTTGCCTGGTACGTGTCCCACCTGCAGCGACTGGGCCTGGTCCGCATCGGCCCGGAGTCAGCACGGCTCGAGGACACGTACCAGATCCTCCTGACCGACGCCGTCGTGCGCGAGGCACAGGAGTCCTCGCCGGGGGGCAAGGTCATCCGCCGCTCACTGCGCATCTCCCCCCTCGGCGACGCCCTGTGGGTGGCCTGCCAGGCGTCCCCTCGATCCGGATGACGGCGAGGCCCTGGAGCCGCTCCTGATCAGGTGAACAACCGGTGTACGAACGCCGCCTGCCACGCCACCGCGGCGCCGCGTGCGTACCCTCATGACCATGGCCAGTCTTCCCAAGTTCCTTCGCGCCCGCATCGACGAGGACGAGCAGGTCGCACGGGCAGCCCAGGCCGCGGCCTGGGAGTTCGCTGTGTCCGAGCCGGAGAACGCCGCCTCCGGCAAGGCGGATGAGTTCGCAGCAGCCCAGCGGGCGTACCTGCTGCAGCTGGGGCCCGAACGGATGCTGGTCGAGTGTGAGACCAAGCGCCGCATCCTCGAGGTGGCGAAGGCTTCCTCATCCACGGTGACCCGGGCGCTGCTGGAGCTGATGGCGGTGCCGTACGCGACCCATGAGAACTACAAGAAGGATTGGCGCCCGTAGAAGACGCCTGCGGGTCGGGGCCAGGGGCGTACGACGCCACTCCTGCAGCCGGGCGATGACGTCAACGGTGGCCCCGCACTCCCCATGGCATCCAGCAGGACTCCCCATGGCATGTTGGCACTGCCCACGGGTTGCGTCCCATGGGGAGTGCGGTTCACCAGGGGACCCTGGGAAACCGCGGCCGGGACTCAGGCGTCGCGGGTCAGGAACAACGCGAACGCGCCGGCCACCAGCAGGGCGGTGAAGGCGGTGAACACCAGACCGCCGCCGACGGCGCCCAGCGGGTCGTAGCCGAGGAAGCGGTTCAGCTCGTCGGCGAAGGACGAGGCGTACATCTGCGCCCCCGCGTCGAACGGAAGCACCTTGGCGAGCTCGACGGCGTCGCCGCCGTCCTGTGACACGATCCGCAGGATCAGCGCGATGATGTTCTCCGCGACCAGGGGAACCAGCAGGACCATCGCCAGGGCGCCGGTCTGGTTGCGTACCAGCGCGGCGAACGCCATGCCGCACAGGCCGAAGAGCACGGTGAAGAGCGCTGCTCCCAGGACGACGTACCACACCGTGTCGCTGCTCAGTGCTCCGCGGGTGTCGAGGAACAGCAGCGAGCTGAACATCCCGATCAACGAACAGCCGACCGACATCACGGCGGCCAGCAGCGCCGTGATCAGCGCTTTCGCGGCGAAGACGGCCCGCCGGTCCGGCACCGCGGTCAACGTCGCCCGGATCATGCCGTAGCGGTACTCGTGACCGAAGCAGAACACACCGAACATTGCGATGATGTAGGCGGTGAACAGCGGCGACAGACCGGTCGCCGCTCCCAGGGTGATGATCTGGCTCACCGTCTCGGCGGCGTCGAACACGTTCTCGACGGCGCTGGTGCCCATCGCGGCGAGCAGCGTCCCGGCGAGCTGGAGCCCGAAGGTGATGCCGATCAGCCAGTACGTCGAGCGGATCGACCACAGCCGGCGCCACTCGTAGCGCAGCGCAGCGGTCATCGGTGCTCCCCCTGTTGCCCGTAGTCCCCCGGTGAGCCCTGCCCCGTCGGTGCACGCTGCTGCACCCCACCGATGAACTCCTCGCTCATCCCGGTGGCATCGAGGAACGCCTCCTCCAGGGTCGCGCGCCTCGTGCTCAGCTCGTGCAGCCGCGCACCGACCTCGTGCGCGAGGTCTCCGACGACGGACTGCTCGATGCCGGTGACGTCGTACGCCCCCTCGTCGCTGTGCTGGGCATCCGCACCCCGGGCCGCCAGCGCCGGGCCGAGCAACGCCATGTCGGGGCTGCGTACGATCACTGCGGTACGGGCGTTGGAGGTGATGAAGTCCGACATGGCTCCGCTGGCGATCAGCCGGCCCCGGCCGATGATGACGATCTGGTCGGCGAGCAGCGCCATCTCCGAGAGCAGGTGGCTGGACACGAACACCGAGCGACCCTCACCGGCGAGCTGCTTGAGCAGGTTGCGCAACCAGGTGATTCCCTGTGGGTCGAGGCCGTTGGCCGGCTCGTCCAGGATGAGCGCGTGCGGGTCACCGAGCAGCGCCGCCGCGATCCCCAGGCGCTGACCCATTCCGAGGCTGAAGCCCTTGGGCTTGGCCGAGGTGACGCTGTGCAGACCCACCATCGCGAGCACCTCGTCCACTCGGGTGTCGGGGATGCCGTTCGCCGCCGCGAGCAGGCGTAGGTGGTTGCGCGCCTTGCGCGTGGGGTGGAACGCCTTGGCCTCCAGCAGCGCTCCGACATGGCGCATCGGGTCCTTCATCGAGCGGAAGGGCACGCCGTCGAAGGTCGTGCGCCCGTCGCCGTTGTCCAGACCGAGCATCAGCCGCATCGTGGTCGACTTGCCCGAGCCGTTCGGGCCGAGGAAGCCCGTGACGCTCCCTGGCTCGACCCGGAAGGCCAGATCGATGACGGCCGCCTTGCCGCCGTACGACTTGCCGAGCCCGGTGGCCTCGATGACTGCCATGGACGCCCCTCTCGTCGCGCCCAGCATGGCAGGTGGGCGGCTGGCAGGAACGCGGACGGCTACCGTTGCTCAGATGGGCACCAGCAGGCGCAGCACCGCGGACCGGGCTTCCGCCCGCACCCTGGCCGACGACCTGCGGGCACGCGACGACACGGAGATGGCGGCGCTGTTCGTGACGCGACCCGACCTGGCGCGTCCCACGCCCAGCGACATGACCCAGGTCGCGTCACGGGCCACCGCCCGGCACTCGGTCGCCGCCGCGCTCGACCGGTTGGACACCCTCGCCCTGGCGTGCGTCGACGCACTGCTCGTGCTCGACGGGGCCGGCCGCACTGCGGACGTGGCTGGGTTGCTGGGCGTCGAGCCCGAGGTGGCTGGTGCGGCGCTCAGTGTGCTGCGCAGCCTGGCGCTGGCCTGGGGACCCGACGAGGACGTACGACTGGTGCGTGTCGTCAGCGACGTGGTCGGACCCCATCCGGCCGGGCTCGGCCCCCGCGCTGCGGCCATGGGAGGCCGTGCCCCAGAGCCCGACGAGGTACAGACGCGCGTCACTGCACTGTCACCGCCGGCTCGGCGTCTGGTCGAACGACTGATCTGGGGCCCACCGGCAGCCCACTTCGCGCACGACCGCGTCGAGGCGAGGACATCCGTGGCCGAGCTGGTCGGTGCAGGGCTCCTGGTGGAGGTCGAAACCGGCAGGGTGCTGCTGCCGCGCGAGGTGGGCCTGGCCCTGCGCGGTGGCGCGCTGTACGCCGAGCGACCCGACGTCGCTCCCGACATCGCGACGACCCCGCCGCCCTCGGTCGACCGCGTCGCGGTCGGTGCCGCGCTGGAGGCGGTGCGCCACGTCGAGGCGCTGCTCGCCGGCTGGTCCACCGCCGGTCCCGCTGTCCTGCGCGCAGGCGGAGTGGGCGTGCGGGAAGTGCGCGCGCTGTCGGTGTCCCTCGGCGTCGGGGAGGACCAGGCTGGCTTCCTGGTCGAGCTGGCCGCGGCCGCCGGACTGCTGTCCAGGGTCTCGGACCAGGGCGAGGCACTCTGGGCACCGACGGTCGGGTTCGACACCTGGACCACCCGCCCGGCCGCGACACGGTGGTCCCACCTCGTGACGGCCTGGTTGGACACCGAGCGGGTCACCGCGATGGTCGGTCGGCGTGACGACAGGGACCGGTTGCTGAACCCGTTGGCTCCTGGGCTGGGACGCCGCACCGCACCGGACGCCCGCCGGCTCACCCTGGCGACGTTGGCGACCCTTCGACAGCAGGCGCCGGTCAGGCCGGAGGAGGTGGTCACCCGGGTGCGGTGGCTGCGTCCACGGCTGGGCGCCCACCGCGACATGGTCGTGCATCGCACGCTCACCGAGGCCGGTTGGCTCGGGGTCACCGGAATGGGCGCGCTCACCAGCGCCGGAGCAGCGCTGCTCGACGAGGGGCCGGAGGCAGCGGCGGCGGTGCTCGCTCCTTCGGTGCCGGAGCCGGTCGACCACGTGCTCCTGCAGGCGGACCTGACAGCGGTCGCACCAGGTGCGCTCAGCCGCGAGCTCGCGGCGACCATCGGGGTGATGGCCGACGTCGAGTCCCGAGGCGGGGCCACCGTCTATCGCTTCAGCAGCGCGTCGGTCCGGCGGGCGCTCGACGCCGGCTGGCCGCTCGAGCAGGTGCACAACTTCCTGCGGGACCACTCGGCCACACCGGTCCCGCAGCCGCTGCGCTTCCTCGTCGACGACACCGCACGCCGGCACGGCCGGCTGCGGGTGGGCGCAGCGACGCTGTACCTGCGCAGTGACGACCCGACCGAGCTGGATGCGTTGTGTGCAGATCCGGCGTTGGTCGGACTGCACCTCCGGCGTATCGCCCCGACGGTCGCCTTGACCGACAGCGACGAAGAAACTGTGGTTCGCGACCTGCAGGCAGCCGGGCACGCACCGTTGGCTGAGGCGCTCGACGGCTCGGTGCACCTGCCCGAGCGGCGGGTCTTGCGGGCACCGACCCGACGGAGGCAGCCGTCGGACCGCACGGCAACCGCCCACGCCGGGCTGAGCGACGTCGAGGCGCTGATGCTCGTCGAGGCGGTGCGCGCCGGCGACGTGGTGGCCACGCGCCGACCCCCCGGCGCGGCCACGAAACCACGCCCCGGCTCCCTGGACGCGCTCGCGGCGCTGCGTGAGGCGGCCCAGGTCTCCGGCTCGGTGTGGATGTCCTACATGGACCAGACCGGCACCCTGAGCGAGCGGGTGGTGGATCCCGTCCGCGTGGACGCGGGCTGGCTCACGGCGTACGACCACCGCAGCAATGTGACCCGACAGTTCGCCGTGCACCGGATCCGCAGGGTGGCACCGGCCTGAGGACGTGATATCAGCATGAACTGAGGGGAAACCCTGAGGCGGAGTGTCGGTCTGCAGGGCTAGCGTCGTTCCTGGAGCTCGGGCGGGACACGAGGAGAACAAGGACCATGCACCGATCTGTCGCCAATGCCGTGTGCGGACCTGTCACCAAGTGGCTGGTCGTCGTCTTCTGGATCACCGCCGTGATCGTGATGTACGGCTTCGCGTCGAAGATCTCCGAGATCGAGAACAACGAAGCATCCTCGTGGCTGCCCGGCGACGCCGAGTCCACGCAGGCGCTCGAGGCGCAGCTGGCCTTTCTCTCGCCGGACACGCTGCCGGCCATCGTCGTCTACGAGCGCAGCGGCGGGCTGACGCCGGCCGATCAGGACAAGGTGGCGGCTGACGCCGCCACGTTCGCCGAGCTCGAGGGCACCGAGCTGGAAGACGGCACCCTGGTGACCATCGACGGCGAGGTGACAGGGCCCATCCCCTCCCCCGACGGCGAGGCCGCACAGGTCATCGTGCCCATGGACCTCGGAGCCGACGGATGGGAGGCCGCCACCGACATCGTCGAGCAGATGCGCGAGACAGCCGGTTCCGGCGACGATGGCGTGACCACGCACGTCACCGGGCCGGCTGGCCAGGCCGCCGACTCGGCTGCCGCCTTCGAGGGCATCGACGGCACCTTGCTGCTGGCGACCGTCTGCGTCGTCGTGGTGATCCTGCTGCTCACGTACCGGAGCCCGGTGCTGTGGCTGCTGCCGGTGATCTCTGCGGGCGTGGCGCTGGTGAGCGCCCAGGGGGTCATCTACCTGCTCGCCGACAATGCCGGCCTGACCGTGAACGCGCAGAGCATCGGCATCCTGACCGTGCTGGTGTTCGGTGCCGGCACGGACTACGCCCTGCTGCTGGTCGCCCGCTACCGCGAGGAGCTGCGCCGGCACCACGATCGGCACGAAGCCATGGCCGAGGCGCTGCACCGGGCCGGACCGGCGATCATCGCCAGCGCAGGCACGGTCGTGTTGGGCATGTTGTGCCTGCTCGCGGCGCAGATGAATTCCACGCAGGGTCTCGGCCCGGTGGCTGCGATCGGCGTCGCGGTCGGGCTGCTGGCCATGATCACCCTGCTACCGGCACTCCTGGTGATCGTCGGTCGCTGGATCTTCTGGCCGGCTCGCCCGCTCGAGGGCAGCCCGGAGCCGACGGCCTCGGGGCTCTGGGCCCGGACCGGGAACTCGATCGCGCGCCGGCCGCGGATCGTCTGGATCAGCACAGCCGTCGTGCTCGGCGCGATGTGCCTCGGGACGCTCGGCCTGAACGCCCAAGGCCTCACCACCGCGGAGTCCTTCCGTGGTACGCCCGACTCGATCGAGGGCGAGGAGGTGATCGCGGCCCACTTCGAGACCGACGTCGGCAGCCCGGTGACCATCATCACCACCGAGCGGGACGCTGCCGCGGTCAGCGAGGCCGTAGGTGGCACGGACGGCATCGCCGAGGTGACAGAGCCGGTGACCCAGGGGGGCAGCACGTACCTCGAGGCGAGCCTCACCTCCGCCCCGATCGGCGACGAGGCCTACGCGACGGTCGAGCGGGTGCGCGACGCCGCACACCAGGCCGACCCGGACAGCCTGGTCGGCGGGGCCACGGCACTGAACCTCGACATCCAGGACTCGTCGGGACGCGACAACATCGTGGTCATCCCGCTGATTCTCCTCGTGGTGTTCCTGATCCTCGCCGTGCTGCTGCGGGCGATCGTGGCCCCTCTGGTCTTGATGGCGACTGTGGTGCTGTCCTTCGGAGCCGCGCTGGGCATCAGCGCCCTGGCCTTCGAGTACGTCTTCGGGGTGGGCAACTCCGAGAGCTCGTTGCCGTTGTTCGTGTTCGTGTTCCTGGTGGCGCTCGGCATCGACTACAACATCTTCTTGATGACGCGGGTGCGTGAGGAGGCACTGCAGATCGGAACGCGGCGCGGAGCGCTGGTCGGCCTGTCCGCCACCGGCGGCGTGATCACGTCAGCCGGCCTCGTCCTGGCCGGCACGTTCGCGGTGCTCGCGACACTGCCCGTCACATTCCTCTGGCAGATGGGGTTCGCGGTCGCCATCGGCGTGCTGCTGGACACGATCGTGGTGCGTGCCGTGCTCGTGACTGCGCTCAACCTCGACCTCGGGCGGTCCATGTGGTGGCCCAGCCGCCTGAGCCGCCCCGGCCCCGGCAGCGGTCACGACAGGGGCGAGCAGGACGAGCCGTCAGTGACCATGGCGCACTGAGCTACGCCGATCCGTGAGTTTGGCTACGCCGATCCGTGAGTTTGGTGACGCCGATCCGTGAGGCGGCGCACTCGTCCATCCGGCCCTGGAATCGGTCACGGCTGTCGGCACGGTCGCGATCGGGCCCGGCCGGTTCGTAGGCGTTGATGTCCGGGTCCCGGGCACCGCCATCGAACACGGCGTCCAGGTCCGCAGGCTACGGACGGCGCATGGTGAGCCGCTCCGTACGAAACAGCTCCGGCGGCATGAGGCCCACTCCCCACGGCATGTTGTCACCTCCCATGGGTTGCGTCCCATGGGAGGTGCGATTCACCAGGGGACCCTGGTAAACCGCGGGTCAGCCGAGATAGTCGCGGACGGCGAGCCGGGCTGCGACCCGGTCGATGTGGTGCTGGAGACGGCGCTCTCTCCTGGCCAGGCGGGCCGTGGTGGAGACAGCGAAGGCACGAGCCTCCGCCTCCCGCTCGCGGTGGATCGTACGGGCGAGGTCCAGCTGTGCGGATGACACGGTTTCTCCCTCTCGCGGTCGCTGGGCGCGACCAATGTGACGTAAGGCACACAGCCCCGGTGTACCCCTTACATACTAGTGCGCCTCTGTACGATCGACAAATGGACTTCGTGCGTTACGCCGAGCGGGCCGCGGAGCTCGTCAACGGGTCCTTCGACGAGGTCGAGGAGGTCCGTGCCTACCTGAGCGATCGCGCCTGGCTGGTCGACCAAGTAGGCCCGCGCGACGTCCCTGCGCTCAAGCGGTTCCAGCGTGAGCTGCGCCCGGTTTTCGAGACCGCGGTCGATGGCGACGAGATCAGCGTCGTGACCGCCTTGAACGCCCTGCTGAACACGCACCCGATCACCCCGTACATCTCGGGGGGTGACTCCAGGGACTGGCACCTGCACGTCAGCAACCGCAGCTCCTCGGTCGCCGAGCTCCTCGTGGCCGAGGCGTTGATGGGACTGGCCACGCTCGTGTGTGACGTCGGCGCGCTGCGGCTCGGCGTCTGCCAGGCCACCGGCTGCGTGGACGTCTTCGTGGACACGTCTCCGAACCAGTCGCGTCGATACTGCTCCGACCGGTGCTCGTCAAGGGCCAACGTCGCCGCCTACCGTGCGCGCCGTCGTGCCGAGGCGACCGACGTGGGTCAGGGGGCGCACGCGTGAACGACGGACCGCTCATCGTCCAGTCCGACAAGACCCTGCTCCTGGAGATCGACCACCACCTGTCCTCGGCGTGCCGACGCGCGATAGCCCCGTTCGCCGAGCTCGAGCGCTCTCCCGAGCACGTGCACACCTACCGGCTGACCCCGCTCGGTCTGTGGAACGCCAGAGCCGCGGGCCACGACGCCGAGCAGGTCGTCGACACGCTGCTGGAGTACAGCCGCTACCCGGTGCCGCACGCCCTGCTGCTCGACGTGGCAGAGACCATGGCCCGGTACGGCAGGCTGCGGCTGGAGAAGCACCCCACCCACGAGCTGGTGCTGATCAGCACCGACCGTGCGGTGCTCGAGGAGGTGCTGCGCTCCAAGCGGATCGCCCCGCTCGTCGGCGCCCGAGTCGACGACGACACGCTGGCGATCCACCCCTCCGAACGGGGCAACCTCAAGCAACAGCTGTTGAAGCTCGGCTGGCCGGCGGAGGACCTCGCCGGGTACGTCGACGGGGAGCACCACCACATCGCCCTGGACGAGTCCGACTGGTCGCTGCGGGCGTACCAGCAGGAGGCCGCCGAGTCGTTCTGGCACGGAGGCTCGGGTGTCATCGTCCTGCCGTGCGGCGCCGGCAAGACACTGGTGGGGGCCGCCGCCATGGCCATGGCACGTGCCACCACACTGATCCTGGTCACCAACACCGTCTCGGCCCGGCAGTGGAAGGACGAGCTGCTGCGTCGTACCTCGCTCACCGAGGACGAGATCGGCGAGTACTCCGGAGCCCGCAAGCAGATCCGGCCGGTCACGATCGCCACGTACCAGGTGATGACGACCCGCAAGAAGGGCGTGTATGCGCACCTCGAACTGTTCGACGCACGCGACTGGGGGCTCGTCCTCTACGACGAGGTGCACCTGCTCCCGGCGCCGATCTTCCGGATGACCGCGGACCTACAGGCCCGGCGGCGGCTGGGCCTCACCGCGACACTGGTCCGCGAGGACGGCCGCGAGGCCGACGTGTTCAGCCTGATCGGCCCCAAGCGTTACGACGCGCCTTGGAAGGACATCGAGTCCCAGGGCTACATCGCGCCGGCCGACTGCGTCGAGGTGCGGGCCACCCTCACCGACGGTGAACGCATCGCCTACGCCACCGCCGAGCCCGAGGAGCGCTACCGGCTCGCTGCCTCCAGTGACGTCAAGCTGCGGGTGGTCCGCGACCTGATCCAGCGCCACGCTGGGGAACAGACCCTGGTGATCGGGCAGTACATCGACCAGCTCGACGAGCTCGCCGAGCATCTCGGCGCCCCGGTCATCAAGGGTGAGACGCCGGTCAAGGTACGCCAGCAGCTGTTCGCAGAGTTCCGCACCGGCCAGATCGAGCTGCTGGTGGTGAGCAAGGTGGCCAACTTCTCGGTCGACCTGCCCGAGGCGAGCGTCGCAATCCAGGTGTCGGGCTCGTTCGGGTCCCGGCAGGAGGAGGCGCAGCGCCTCGGCCGGCTGCTGCGCCCCAAGGCCGACGGCAAGACGGCTCACTTCTACACCGTGGTTGCCCGCGACACCGTCGACGCCGACTTCGCCCAGCACCGGCAGCGGTTCCTCGCCGAACAGGGCTATTCGTACCGCATCGTCGACGCCGGCGACCTCGACCAGCTGGATGGCCCCCGCAGCTAGCCGCCGCGACCACCGCCCCGCCTGCGGCCACCGCTGGTCAGGCGCTCATCTCACCGACGGCGGACGGGAGCACCTCCGGAGCCGAGCGCAACACCTCGGCGAGCCGTTCGTAGTCGCTGGGAGTGTTGTACGCCTGGGCCGCGATGCGCAGGTAGCAGGACCCGCTGAACCAGACCGGTGCGACCTCCATCCGGTGCTCGAAGCTCAACCGCTCGTAGAACGCGACGGCACCGGCCTCGTCGGTGAACGCACCCTCGGGCAGCCGGACCAGGCGCATGGTCGGCGCGGGGTTCGCGTGCAGACCGTCCAGGCTGGTCCCGAGCGCCTGTGCCAGCACGTCCTGTCCGGTCTGGACCAGCACGGCGTTGCGCTCGGTCTGGTCCCAGCCACCCAGCGCGCTCCAGTAGTCCAGACCCGCCGGCGCCGCCAGCCAGCCGGTGTAGTCAGCCGTGCCCGGACGGTCGAAACAGATCGGGAACTCCTCGTCGATCTCCCACGACAGGACCAACGGCCGGATGCTCTCCCGCCAGCGCTCGGCCACCCACAGCAACGCGCACCCCCGGGGAGTGAACATCCACTTGTGCAGGTTGCCCACCCAGGCGTCGGCCCCCAGCGACTCGATGTCGGTCGGCAGCGTCCCGGGCACGTGGGCACCGTCGATCGCGACGGTCACCTCCCCGCTCGGGTGAGCGGCGCGGACGGCCTTGGACACCTGGGCCACCGGCAGCACGGCTGCGGTCGGGGAGGTGATCTGGTCGACGACCACGAGGCGCGTGCGCGTGTTGACCGCGCCGGCGAAGGCGTCCACGACGACGGAGTCGTCGGCTCCCACGTCGAAGTGCACCGTCACCAGCCGTGCACCGATCCGGTCACAGTGCCCGCGCAGGGCCAGGCCGACCGATCCGTACCCGTGGTCGGAGACCAGCACCTCGTCGCCGGCGCAGAGGTCCAGCGAGGCGAGCACCGTCGACAAGCCTTCGGACACGTTGCGGACCAACGCCGCCGACCCCCGCTCGATCCCCAGGGAGCAGGTCAGCTGGTCGCGTACACGGGCGATCCGCGGCAGCACCTCGGCGCGCAGGAACCGGGCCGGGTTGGTCTCGACCTCGACGCGCACGTCCTGCCACGCCCGTGCCACCACACGTGGCAACGCCCCGTACGCACCGTGGTCGAGATGCACGACACCAGGATCGAGGTCGAAGTCGCGGAGGACGTCATGAGGGTCGCGCATCCGAGCATTCTCCCTCGATGAACAGCGGGTGACACGGCAACAACGCCGGAGTAACGTCACCCGGCCCCCATTACGCTACCCGCCGCACCCACGGAGGCCTTGACGTGCCCGAGCTCGAGACCGAGCGGCGCCACCTCGCAGTTTCGCGCGCCGCGCTGCGCCGGATGCGCTCGAAGGTGTCCGGCCTGGACGCCCAAGGTGGTGACGCGGTGTCCACCGAGTACCTCCGGGCAACGCTGTGGCGACGCATGCAGGCGCTGGAGGACGACCCGGAGGTTGCGTTGTTCTTCGGTCGTCTCGACCTCGTCGACCCGCCCGAGCGCTTCTACGTCGGCCGTCGTCACGTCACCGACGAGGTGGGCGACCCGATGGTGGTCGACTGGCGGGCCGGGGTGTCCCGCGCGTTCTACCGGGCGACCCGCAGCACGACGTACGGAGTGGGCCTGCGCCGGCGGTTCGGATTCGTGCACGGCGAGCTCACCGCCTTCGAGGACGAGCGGCTCGACACACCTGCGCCCGTGCCGGCTGCCGATCCGGGGTCCGTTGCCAGCACGATCCTGGAGAGCGAGATCGAGCGGCCCCGCGTCGGTCCGATGCGCGACATCGTCGCCACCATCGCGCCCGAGCAGGACGACGTGGTGCGCAGCCCGCTCGACACGTCGGTGTGTGTACAGGGCGCCCCCGGCACGGGCAAGACAGCGGTCGGGCTGCACCGCGCGGCGTACCTGCTCTACACCCACCGCGACCAGCTGACCCGCCAGGGCGTGCTCGTGATCGGGCCTACCGACTCGTTCCTGCGCTACATCGCCGACGTGTTGCCGGCCCTGGGGGAGATCGAGGCCGAGCAGCTGACCGTGCAGTCGTTGGTGTCGCGTGTCGCCGTGCGGTGCGAGGAGCCGGCGGAGCTGGCCCGGCTCAAGGGTGATGCCCGGATGGCCCGGGTCGTCGAGGCAGCGGTGTGGGACCGGCTGGTCGAGCCCAGCGAGGCACTCGTGCTGCCCCGTGGCTCCCGACGGTGGCGCATCCAGGCGTACCAGGTGATCGAGATCGTGGCGGCGCTGCGCGAGCGCGGTGTGCGCTACGGGGCCGGTCGGGCCATGCTGGCGCAGCGCCTGGCGCACGCCGTGCTGGTCACGATGGAGAAGCAGGGCGAAGCACCGGACGACCGGGTGCAGGACTCGGTGGCGCGCTCACGTCCGATGCGCTCCTACGTCGACGCGATCTGGCCGCGGGCCGACCCGGCGCGAGTGGTCTGGCAGATGTTGTCGGACCCCGAGGTGCTGGCCCGTGCGGCACACGGGCACCTCGACGAGCGCGAGCAGCGGCTCCTGCTCTGGGCCAAGGCGCCGCGAGCAGCCGGGTCCACCCGCTGGAGCCTGGCCGACGCGGTGCTCGTCGACGAGGCGGCCGACCGGATCCAGCGCACTCCCAGCGTGGGCCATGTGGTGCTCGACGAGGCCCAGGACCTGTCGGCGATGATGCTGCGCGCCGTCGGCCGCCGTTGCTCGACCGGTTCGGCGACCGTGCTCGGCGACCTGGCGCAGGCGACCACGGCGTGGGCCACGACCTCGTGGGCGCAGGCGCTGGCCCACCTCGGCAAGCCCGACTCGCACGTCGAGGAGCTCACCGAAGGGTTCCGCGTGCCGGCCGACGTGATCGCCTACGCTGCCCGGCTGCTGCCGGTGATCGCGCCGGACCTGGCCCCTCCGACGTCGGTACGCCGCGCACAGGGTGACCTGCTGGTCGACCGCGTCGACGACGTATCGGCAGCGACCGCAGCCGCCACCGCCCGGGCGTACCAACGCGACGGCTCGATCGGCGTCATCGTGCCTGACGTGCTGGCCGGACCCGTCGGTGCGGCCCTGACCGCCGCCAGGATCGACTTCGTGCCGTTGGGCGACACCGGCGACGTGGCCGCACGCGTCGACCTGGTGCCGGCGTCGCTGGCCAAGGGCCTGGAGTTCGACCACGTGGTGCTCGCCGAGCCCGCGCAGATCGTGGCCGGTGAGCCGAGCGAGATGGTCGGGCTGCGCCGGCTCTACGTGTGCCTGACCCGCGCGGTGACATCGCTGGCCGTCGTGCACGCCGTGGAGCTGCCAGACCTCCTACGCTGAACGGGTGGACCTTGCCACGGAACTTGCTGGGCGGTGGGACGCCCTCGGTGTGTCCGTGGACGGGGGCGACCTGCTGCGGCGCTGGGCCGAGCGGCACCGCCGCTACCACGACCAGGGCCACCTGCTCGAGGTCCTGGACGCCCTGGACCGACTGTCCCCGGACGTACCCCGCGAGGTGCACCTGGCGGCGTGGTACCACGATGCCGTCCACGAGGGGCGGCCCGATGACGAGCAGCGCTCCGCAGAGCTGGCCAACTCCGCGCTGGCGACGATCAGAGGTGTCGACACCGCCGAGGTCGTACGACTGGTGCTGCTGACCGCGACGCACGACCCGACCCCCGGCGACCCGTCAGGGGAGCTGCTGCGCGACGCGGACCTGGCGATCCTGGCTGCTTCGCCGAAGCGGTACCTCGCGTATGCCGCTGACGTGCGGGCAGAGTATCCGCACGTGCCCGATGTGGACTTTGCCCGGGGCCGCACCGACGTGCTGCGTGCGCTGGTGGCGCCGGAGCGGATCTACCGCACGCCGGTGGCTCGGGAGTGGGAGCCGCGGGCGCGGGCCAACGTGGGCGCCGAGCTGGCGCGGCTCAGCGCAGCGGGCAGTCCAGCAGGGTGAGCCGACGGGCCGCGGTGTCCAGCCGGGCCCGTACCCCCAGTGGCAGCGCGAGGTTCGGTGCCTCGTGACCGAACGGCAACCCGGCGAGTACGGGTACGCCGAGGTCGCCGATCCGGTCGCTCAGGACGGCCCGGACCTGCCGCGGGTCCCCGCAGCCGGTGAGGTGCCCGATCGCCACCCCCCGCACGCCGGCGAACCATCCGGCGCGCAGCAGCTGGGTGAGCATCCGGTCGATGCGGTACGGCTCCTCGCGGATCTCCTCGAGCACGACGATCGCTTCGGTGGCAGGCCGCGAGACCGAGGTGCCGAGCCCGGCCGCGAGGACGGCGAGGTTGCCACCTGCGAGCACCCCGTCGGCGCTGCCCTCGACCAGCACGTCGAGGCCGTCCCAGCGCAGCGACCCCGGATCCATCAGCAGCCCTCGCAACCAGGCGCGCTCCTCGTGGGGCGCCTCGCCGAGCGAGCAGACCACCGGCCCGTGGACGGTCACCAGGCCGAGCCGCTGGGCGAAGGCCTCGTGCAGGGCGCTCACGTCGGAGAAGCCGACAAGCAGCTTGGGACCGGCCGCTGCCAGCGCAGTCCAGTCCAGGGAGTCCAGCAGCCGATGGATCCCCGAGCCGCCGCGCGCCGCGATGACGGCCCGCGTGGCCGGGTCGGTCCAGGCAGTCGTCAGGTCGTCCGCGCGCTCGGCGTCGGAGCCGGCGAGGTGGTGCAGCCGTGGATGCCGACGCAGCACGTGCCGACCGACGCTGACGTGCAGTCCCCAACTCTGCAGCACCGCGATCCCGGCGTCCAGACGCTCCGGCGGGACGGTTCCGGCCGGGGCGACGACGGCGACCCGGTCTCCGGCGTGCAACCTGGGTGGACGCAGCAGCCGACGACCGGGGCGGCGAGGCCCGAGCGCCTCCCCCAGGCGGCGTCGCAGCCCGGCCGCGTGCAGGGCCGTGACGATGACCCGGCTGCCGACCGGTACCGCCCCGGCGGCGACGAGGGCCCCGTAGCGCTGCTCGGGCACGTCGTAGTGGTCCCGCTCGAAGGCCGGGGAAGGTATACCCGCAGCCGCAGCGAAGCTGTGCAGCTCCTCGAGGCTCTGGTCGCTCACCAGGTGCGACCACAGCCGACCGCGAGCCGGCCAGGAGGGTGGGTCGATCAGCAGGGTCACCGCGACGGCTCGGGAGGTGGTGCGTACGCGGCCATCTCATCGTCCAGCAGCAGCCGCCAGGAGCGGACGTACCCGGTGTCGACGTAGGCCTTGGACCAGGAGCCACCGGGACGCACCGCGGCGCCCACGTGGAACGAGCTGATCCCGGCGCGGACCAGCCACGGCACGTGCTCGGGGCGCAGCCCCCCGCCGGCCATGGTCAGCGCGCACACCCGAGGATCGGCGGCGGCCGACGTCAGCTCGTCGAGCCCCTCCTGCACCCCGAGCGGGGAACCGGCACTCAGCACGGCGTCGATCCCGGGCAGCTCGACGACCCGCCGCCAGGACCGCCGACGGTCCAGGGTGGCGTCGATCGCCCGGTGGAACGTCCACGGTGCCGGAGCGACCGCCTCCGCGACGACGCGGGCGACCTCGACGTCCACCTCGAGGTCGTGGTCGAGGAAGCCACAGGCCACCCCTTCGGCGCCCGCGGCCAAGTAGGACTCGGCCAGGGCGACCAGCCGGGTGAGCTCGGCACCGGTGGTGGACAGCCCAGTGTTCAACCGCAGCACCACGCGTACCGGCAGCTCGCAGGCGCGTACGACCGAGGAGACCACCGCAGGCTCGGGCGAGAGACCGTCGGCGTGGGAGCCAACGACCTCCAGACGGTCCGCGCCACCCTCCTGTGCCGCCTCGGCGTCGGCGGCGTGGAGGACGACGACCTCCAACAGCGGGTCGGTCATCCTTGGTCACCTCCCGTGGCATCCTTCCAGTCCGGTGACAGGATCGACGCCGTGACACACGACCCATTGCTCGCGGCACGTGCCGCGTCCTTGCACGACCTGTCCGCGCGTCGGCTCGCCGATGCCGCGGCCGTCTCGGTGCTCGAGCAGGCAGTGAGCCAGCGGCGGTGGTGGCTGTTGCAGTGGGCGGACGGAGCGGCGTTCGTCGCTGGTCTGGTCGCCCAGGACCTGCAGGACACGCTGTTCGACCACGGTGTGCGCTGGCCACGCTGCACGGCGTGCGAGCAGACCGCCGAGCACTCGCTCAGCCTCGAACCCGCCCTTGATCCAGCGCCGCGATGGGTGTGCTCGGAGTCCGGGATCGACGTGGCCCCGCTGGGGGAGTTGCGCTGAGCCGCGCGCCTGTTGACTGGCGAGGGGGTGTGAACGGTCCCGTCAGCGGCCGGTGAGCTTGCGCACCAGCCAGATCGCCGCGAGGACGCCGAGCGCAGCCGGTGCATAGCGCTTGAGCAGTACCGGACCGACGGTGGTGAACAGGTTCAGCTCCGCTTCGGGCTCGGAACGCGTGCGGCTGGTCGCCACGTGCTCGGGACGGGGTGCGCCGCCCGCTCCGGCACCAGCGGTGGTCACGGCCGCCACGGTCGTCGGCGTTCCGGCTGTCGACGCCGGGTCAGCCGGCTGGGTGCCGGAGACGGGCTCGGGCACCGGCTCGGGCTCCGGCTCACCGAACTTCGTCCGCAGGCATTCCACGAACTGTCCGAGCAGCTTGTTGCTGACGTCCTGCATCACGCCACGGCCGAACTGTGCCGGCTTGCCGGTGATGGCAAGGTCGGTGCTGACCTCGACCAGCGTGCCGTCTGCCGCCTCGCTGAGCTGGGCGGTCACCGTGGCCGCGGCGGTACCGTTGCCCCGCTTGTCCTTGCCCTTGGCCTCGATGACCGCGCGGTGCGCCGCCTCGTCTCGCTGCACGAACCTGCCGGTGCCGGTGTACTGCAACGAGATGGGCCCCAGCTTCACCTTGCACGCCCCCGTGAAGTCATCGCCCTCCACTGAGGTCAGTGTCGCCCCGGGGAAGCAGGGCGCGACCCGCTCGAGGTCGTTGAACGCCGCCCAGGTCTCCTCGATAGAGGCCGGGACGGTGAACTGGTGAGTGAGGTCCACGAATGTTCCCTTCTGCTAGGTCCGCGGGCTGCAAGGTCGGCGGACGCGGCGTACCGGCGCCACGGAATCCGGCGCCAGCGAACTGGCGTTGGGGTCCCCTGTGGCGGACCTATTGTCACAGGGGACCCCCTCGCCAACGATCCGGAGCCGTTCAGCCGGCCGCGGCGAGCACCGCACGGCGCGCCAGCACGGCTGCGAGATGCCGGCGGTAGTCAGCGTCGCCGTTGGCGTCGGTCGGCGGGTTGGTGCCGTCTGCAACCCGCGCGACGGCAGCAGCTACCGCCGACTCCTCCGCCGGCCGGCCGACCAGCGCCTGTTCGACCGCGTGAGCCCGGATCGGCACCAGTCCCATGTTGGTCAATGCGACTCGGGCCTCGGCGATGGTGCCGCCCTCGCTGCGTACGGTCGCGGCGGCCGCCACGATCGACCACTGCTGGGCCACACGGGTGAACTTCTCGTAGTGCGCGCCCCATCCCGTGTGTTTGGGGACGCGGACCTCGGTGAGGATCTCGTCCTCGGCCACCGTGGTGGTGAACAGGTCGACGAAGAAGTCAGCCGCCGCGACGGTACGGCTTCCCCCTGACCCGGCGATGACGAACTCGGCGTCCAACGCAAGCGCGGGAGCAGGCAGGTCACCGGCCGGGTCGGCGTGGACCAGGGCGCCGCCGAAGGTTCCGCGGTGGCGTACCTGCGGGTCGGCCACGGTCTGGCTCGCCTTGGCCAGCAGTGACGCGTGCTGCGCGACGAGGCTGCTGGCGGCGACCTCGGAGTGCGGTGTCATGGTCCCGATCACGAGCATGTCGCCGTCCTCGCGGATGCCGGCCAGACCCTGGACCCGGCCCAGGTCGACGACGACCTCGGGGGCGGCCAGGCGCAGCTTGAGCACCGGCAGCAGGCTCTGCCCGCCGGCCAGCACCTTGACGTCGTCGCCGGACTCCCGCAGCAGGCGCAGCGCCTCCTCGATCGTGGTCGGCGCGTGGTACTCGAACGACGCGGGGATCATGACTGGCCTCCACTGCCTGAGTCGAACGAACCGCTGCTGTTCTCCGGCGCGGTGTACTGCTCGGGCCCCGACGTCTC
>JACCXZ010000049.1 GCA_013696745.1 Nocardioidaceae bacterium
GTCACAGCGTCGGGTTGCTCCTCGGTGTTGCGCGTGGTCGGGTCGTCGGACGTGAGCGTGGTGGCGGCTGCCAGGCGCAGGCCCGGCATCGACCGCACGTCCGCGTCCATCTGGACCGTCTCGGTCCGGCTGCGGTTGACCGCCAGAACGGTCAGGTCGCCGGTCTTGGGGTCCACAGTGGCGGTCGCGTCCACCACGGGCACCGGACCGAACCGGGCGGTGTCGACGACCGGCCCACGTGGCTCGACCCGCAGGACGGTGCCGCGCGCGTGTCGGGCCGCCTGGGCGAACGGGTGGAACACCGTCTGGCGCCAGGCCGGACCGTCGGGGCGGGTCATCACCGGAGCGATCACGTTGACCAGCTGCGCCTGGCAGGCGATGGCGACCCGGTCGGCGTTGCGCAGCAGCGAGATGAGCAGGGAGCCGACCACCACGGCGTCCGTGACGTCGTACCGGTCCTCGATGAGCTCCCGACGATCGGCCCAGTCCAACGCGTGCTGGCCGGAGAAGTGACGGTGATGCCACACGTTCCACTCGTCCACCGACAGCTTGATCTGCTTGCTCGAACGCAACCGCGCACCCACGGCGTCGGCGGTGGCAGCGATCGCCTGGATCGCCCGGTCGAGGTCCACGCCGCTGGCCAGGAACGAGTCGACGTCGTCGTCGAGCGGCTCGTAGTAGTTGTGCAGGCTGACGTAGTCGACGAGGTCGTAGCACTCCTCGAGCACCGTGTCCTCCCACGCCCCGAACGTCGGCATCGAGCTGTTGGAGCTGCCGACGGCCACCAGCTCGACGTTAGCATCGACCATGCGCATGGCCCTGGCCGTCTCGGCGGCGAGCCGGCCGTACTCCCGGGCCGTCTTGTGGCCTACCTGCCACGGTCCGTCGAGCTCGTTTCCCAGGCACCACACCTTGACGGCGTGCGGCTTCTCCGTACCGTTGCTGCGGCGCAGGTCCGACAGCGCGGTGCCGGCTGGGTGGTTGCAGTACTCGAGCAGGTCCGTCGCCTCGGCGACACCCCGGGTGCCGAGGTTCACCGCCACCATCGGCTCGACGCCGGCAGCTCCGCACCAGCGCAGGAACTCGTCGATGCCGAAGTGGTTGCTCTCCACGGTGCGCCAGGCCAGGTCGAGCCGGCGCGGGCGCTGCTCCAGCGGGCCGACCCCGTCCTCCCAGCGGTAGCCGGACACGAAGTTGCCACCCGGGTAGCGCACGATCGTCGGCCCGAGCTCACGTACGAGGTCCAGCACGTCGGCACGGAAACCGTCGGCGTCGGCAGCGGGGTGCCCGGGCTCGAACACCCCGGTGTAGACGCACCGGCCCATGTGCTCGACGAACGATCCGAACAGCCGCGGGTCCACCGGCGCTACGGGAAATCCGGGGTCAATCGAGAAACGGGTCACCTGCATGTGGATGTTTTACAACGTTGTACCAGTGCTGTAAAGATCAGTCTGGACACGATTCGGCGACGATGGGAGGACTCGTGGCTGCACGACTGCGGGACGTCGCCGAGCGGACCGGCGTCTCGGTGAAGACGGTCAGCAACGTGGTGAACGGCCATCGCCACGTGAGCGATCCGACCAGGCAGCGCGTCCAAGCGGCCATCGACGAGATGGGCTACCGGCCGAATCTCAGCGCGCGGGGTCTGCGCAGCGGCCGCTCCGGCGTGATCGCGCTGGCGCTCCCGGAGCTGGACAACCCCTACTTCGCCGAGCTGGCCGGATTCGTGGTGCAGGCGGCTGACGCCCACGGGCTGACCGTCCTGGTCGACCAGACCGACGGCCTGGTCGAACGCGAGACGCTGGTGATGACCGGCATTCGCGGCCCCCTCATCGACGGGCTGATCCTCAGCCCGATCGCCACCGATGCCGAGCAGCTGGCCGGTTCGGTCGGTCGGGTGCCGATCGTGCTGCTGGGCGAGAAGGTCTCCCACGGCCCGGTGGACCACGTCGCCATCGACAACGTCGCCGCCGCCCGGTTGGCCACGGAGCACCTGCTGGACGTCGGCTGCACCCACGTGGTCGCGATCGGCGACCTTCCTCATTCGCCGCAGGGCTCCGGCGCGGCTCAGCTCCGGCGTCATGGCTACGAGGAGGCGCTGCGTCGGCGGGGGATGGCGGTGGACGAGCGGTTCGTCATGGCCGTGCCCTCGTGGCGGCGACAGGACGGGGCCTCGGCGATGGCGGCGCTGTTGGACGCCGCCAGGCGATCCGACGGGGTCTTCTGCTTCAACGACACGCTGGCGCTCGGAGTCCTGCGCGCGCTCGCCGAGCGCGGGTTGCGGGTGCCCGAAGACGTCGCGGTGATCGGCATCGACGACGTGGAGGACGGCCGCTTCGCGGTGCCGTCCTTGAGCACGGTGGCGCCGGACAAGGAGCAGATTGCCCGGACCGCCGTGCAGATGCTGGTTGACCGCATGCACGTCGACCAGGACGCCGGACCACGGGACGTCACCGCCGGCTTCCGGCTCGTCCGGCGCGAGTCGACCGACCGGTTCTGGCGGCTGAGAGCACGCCGGGCGGGGACTAAGGTTGGCCTTCGTTGATCGGCTCGACCAATAAGGGCACACTGACGTTGTGGAAATCCGGTTCGCAGGCGTCGACGGGTCCGCGGGCACGCGCGCCCAGGACCTGCCGACGCGCGACCAGGTGGCTCGCAGGATCCTCGAGCACGGGCCGTCCACCGCAGTCGAGCTCGCCGAGCACCTCGACCTGACCCCCGCCGCCGTACGCCGGCACCTCGACCACCTGGTGGGCGACGGGACGATCGAACCGCGCGACCAACGGATTCGCGGGGCACGTCGCAGGGGTCGTCCGGCCAAGGTCTTCGCGATCACCGATCGAGGCCGCGACGAGTTCGACCAGGCTTACGACGACCTCGCGGTGCAGGCCCTGCGGTTCCTCGCCGTCCACGGCGGCGAGGAGGCCGTCACCGCGTTCGCCCGCCGGCGGCTCGATGAGCAGGAGGGACGCTACAGCTCCCTGCTCGCCGACGCGCCGGTGCAGGAGCGTGCGCAGGTGCTCGCCGCTGCGCTGACCGGTGACGGCTACGCCGCCTCGGTACGTCAGGCACCCAGCGGTGACCAGATGTGCCAGCACCACTGCCCGGTCGCCCACGTGGCCGCGGAGTTCCCCCAGCTGTGCGAGGCCGAGACCGAGCTCTTCTCACGGCTCCTCGGTCGACCCGTACAGCGCCTCGCCACCATCGCCCATGGTGATGGCGTGTGCACCACCCACGTTCCCCACCACAGAGTCATGCCCCTCAGCGTCATTCCCCCCAGCACATCCCCCCTCAGGAGGACACCTTCATGACGTCCACTGCACATCCAGAGCTCGACGGCCTCGGGACCTACCAGTTCGGGTGGTCGGACTCCGACGTGGCCGGATCGGCCGCCCAGCGGGGTCTGTCCGAAGCCGTCGTCCAGGACATCTCGGACAAGAAGAGCGAACCGCAGTGGATGCTCGACCTGCGGATGAAGGGTCTGAAGCTCTTCCACCGCAAGCCGATGCCGTCGTGGGGTGCCGAGCTCAACACGATCGACTTCGACAACATCAAGTACTTCGTGCGCTCGACGGAGAAGCAGGCCACCTCGTGGGAGGAGCTCCCCGAGGACATCAAGAACACCTACGACCGGCTCGGCATCCCCGAGGCCGAGAAGCAGCGTCTCGTCGCCGGTGTCGCAGCGCAGTACGAGTCCGAGGTCGTCTACCACCAGATCCGCGAGGACCTCGAGGAGCAGGGTGTCATCTTCGTCGACACCGACACCGGTCTGCGTGAGCACGAGGAGCTGTTCCGGGAGTACTTCGGCACTGTCATCCCGGTCGGCGACAACAAGTTCGCCGCGCTGAACACCTCGGTGTGGTCCGGCGGTTCGTTCATCTACGTCCCCAAGGGCGTGCAGGTGGACATCCCGCTGCAGGCGTACTTCCGGATCAACACCGAGAACATGGGTCAGTTCGAGCGCACCCTGATCATCGTCGACGAGGGTGCCTACGTGCACTATGTCGAGGGCTGCACGGCGCCGATCTACAGCTCGGACTCGTTGCACTCCGCAGTCGTCGAGATCATCGTCAAGAAGGGCGGGCGTTGCCGCTACACGACCATCCAGAACTGGTCGAACAACGTCTACAACCTGGTGACCAAGCGCGCGACCTGCGAGGCGGGCGCCGTCATGGAGTGGATCGACGGCAACATCGGCTCCAAGGTCACGATGAAGTACCCCGCGGTCTACCTGATGGGCGAGCACGCCAAGGGCGAGACCCTGTCCATCGCGTTCGCCGGCGAGGGACAGCACCAGGACGCCGGTTCCAAGATGGTCCACTGCGCGCCGCACACCAAGAGCTCGATCATCTCCAAGTCGGTGGCCCGCAACGGGGGTCGCACCTCCTACCGGGGTCTGGTGCAGGTCCAGGAGGGTGCGCACCATTCGGCGAGCAGCGTCAAGTGTGACGCGCTGCTCGTGGACCAGATCAGCCGCTCGGACACCTACCCCTACGTCGACATCCGCGAGGACGACGTGTCGATGGCCCACGAGGCGACCGTCTCCAAGGTCAGCGACGACCAGCTCTTCTACCTGATGAGCCGGGGCATGGGGGAGGACGAGGCGATGGCGATGATCGTGCGTGGCTTCGTGGAGCCGATCGCGCGTGAGCTGCCGATGGAGTACGCCCTCGAGCTCAACCGCCTGATCGAGCTGCAGATGGAAGGAGCAGTCGGCTGATGGCTGACGCCAACCCTCACCCGACCGGCACAGCGTCCCGCGACAACGTGGCCGCAGCGGTCGAGACCGGTGACGTCGTGCTGAGCCACCTGCACCCGCAGGGATCCTTCGAGCCGGCCGACCATGCGGTGCCGACCGGCCTGGAGGAGATCTGGCGCTTCACCCCGCTCAAGCGGCTACGTGGCCTGCACGACGACGCCACGCTCACCGGGGACGCCTACACCGTGCAGGTCGACGCGGACCCCGCCGTGACGGCCGGATCGGTCGGCGCGGACGACCCTGCCAGGGGCTCCTCCGGGTACGTACCGGCCGACCGCATCTCGGCCCGTGCGTGGGCGGAGACCGACCGACTGTTCTCGGTCGTGATCCCGCGTGAGGCGGTCGTCGACAAGCCGACGACCATCTCGTTGAAGGGGCTGGACGCCGAGAAGGCCGGTGCCGGTCACGTCGTGATCACCGCCGAGCCGTTCAGCAGGTCCACGGTCGTCCTGGACTACTCCGGGTCGGCCACCTGGGTCGACAACGTGGAGATCGTGCTGGGCGACGGAGCCCAGCTGACGTTCCTGTCGGTCCAGGACTGGGACGACGACGCGGTGCACGTCACCAGTCAGCACGCGAGCATCGGTCGTGACGCCGCGCTGCGCCACGTCGCGGTGACGTTCGGCGGCGATCTCGTGCGCTTCAGCGCCTCCTGCGACTACACCGGGCCAGGTGGTGAGATCGATATGCTCGGCCTCTACTTCGCCGATGCCGGCCAGCATCTCGAGCACCGTCTCTTCGTCGACCACGACGCGCCGCACACCAGGAGCAACGTCGACTACAAGGGGGCGCTGCAGGGTCAGGGCGCGCACACGGTGTGGATCGGCAACATCTTGATCCGCAAGGTCGCTGAAGGCATCGAGACCTACGAGAGCAACCGCAACCTGGTGCTGACCGACGGCGCCCGCGCCGACTCGGTCCCGAACCTGGAGATCGAGACCGGTGAGATCCACGGCGCCGGTCACGCCAGCACCACAGGTCGCTTCGACGACGAGCAGCTGTTCTACCTGCGCAGCCGCGGCATTGCCGAGGACGAGGCCCGTCGCCTGGTCGTGCACGGCTTCTTCGCCGACATCATCCGCAAGATCGGGATCCCTGAGGTCCAGGAGCGGCTGCTGGCCAGCGTCGAGGCTGAGCTCTCGACCACGGTCGGCCTCCCGGTCGCCACCTGATGGCGGCCGTGCGCGCGTGCGCGATGGCGGAGCTGGTGGAGGGCAAGCCCCTCGCATTCGAGGTCGGGGGCACCCAGGTCGCCCTGGTTCGCCAGGGCGCTGAGGTGTTCGCGATCCGTGACGAGTGCTCGCACGCTGCCATCGCCCTGTCCGAGGGCGACGTCGAGAGCTGCGAGATCGAGTGCTGGTTGCACGGCTCCACGTTCTCGCTGCGTACCGGCGAAGCTTTGAACCTCCCGGCGACCGAGCCGGTCCCCGTCTATCCGGTCACCGTCGAAGGCGACGACGTCCTCGTCGACGTGGCCCATCCCAGCTAGGAGAACGAACCACGATGGCAACTCTGGAGATCCGCGACCTGCATGTCAGCGTCGACACCGAGGACGGCGCCAAGGAGATCCTGCGCGGCGTTGACCTCACCGTGAAGTCCGGCGAGACGCACGCGATCATGGGGCCCAACGGCTCCGGCAAGTCGACGCTCGCCTACTCGATCGCCGGTCACCCGAAGTACGCCGTGACCGGCGGTTCGGTACACCTCGACCGGGTGGACGTGCTGGAGATGTCCGTCGACGAGCGCGCCCGTGCCGGGCTGTTCCTCGCCATGCAGTACCCGGTCGAGGTCCCCGGTGTGTCGGTGTCGAACTTCCTGCGTACCGCCAAGACAGCGATCGACGGCGAGGCCCCCAAGCTGCGTACGTGGGTCAAGCAGGTCAACGAGGTCATGGACAACCTGTCGATGGACCGCGACTTCGCCTCGCGCAACGTCAACGAGGGCTTCTCGGGTGGGGAGAAGAAGCGGCACGAGATCGCCCAGCTCGAGCTGCTCAACCCGACGTTCGCGATTCTCGACGAGACGGACTCCGGCCTGGACATCGACGCCCTGCGGGTGGTCGCCGACGGCGTCAACCGGTTCAGTGCCCAGGGTGGGCGTGGCGTCCTGCTGATCACCCACTACACGCGCATCCTGCGCTACATCCAGCCGGACTTCGTGCACGTGTTCGTCAACGGGCGAGTAGCCGAGCAGGGCGGCGCCGAGCTGGCCGAGCGGCTCGAGGCAGAGGGCTACGACCGGTACAGCAAGGCCGGCGCGGCGTCCTGATGTCTGCGCTGGCCTATGACGTCGACACGATCCGCAAGGACTTCCCGATCTTCCTCCGTCGGATGTCCGGTGACCATCAGCTGGCGTACCTGGACAGCGCGAACACGTCTCAGAAGCCGCAGCAGGTCGTGGACGCGATCAGCTCCCACTACCTCGAGCACAACGCCAACGTGGCCCGGGCGATGCACCAGCTCGGTGCTGAGGCGAGCCAGGCGTACGAGGACGCGCGCGACACGGTGGCCACGTTCATCGCGGCCCCGTCGCGCGAGGAGGTGGTGTTCACCCGCAACGCCACCGAGGCGCTCAACCTGGTCGCCACCGTCCTCGGACGTGCCGGTCACTGGCGCGACGGCGAGCACGGTGTGGGACCCGGTGACGAGATCCTCATCTCCGAGATGGAGCACCACTCCAACATCGTCCCGTGGCAGCTGTTGTGCGAGCGCACCGGTGCGACGCTGCGCTGGTTCGGGCTGACCGACGAGGGCCGGCTGGACCTCGATGACGTCGACTCACTGATCACCGAGCGCACCAAGGTCGTCGCCTTGACCTGGGTGTCGAACATGCTCGGCACCATCAACCCGGTCGCCGACCTCGCCCGCCGTGCGCACGAGGTGGGTGCGCTCATGGTCGTGGACGCGTCGCAGGCGGTGCCGCAGCTCCCGGTCGATGTGGCCGCCCTCGGTGCAGACTTCGTGGCCTTCACCGGCCACAAGATGGTCGGCCCGACCGGCATCGGGGTGCTGTGGGGCCGCTACGAGCTGCTCGCGGAGCTGCCGCCGTTCCTCGGTGGCGGCGAGATGATCGAAACCGTCACCATGGAGCGCTCGACGTACGCTGCACCGCCGTCCCGGTTCGAGGCGGGAACACCGCCGATTGCCCAGGCGGTGGGACTTGCGGCCGCCGCGGACTACCTCAGCGGCATCGGGATGGCGGCCGTCGCCGCCCACGAGCAGCGGATCACCGCCTATGCCCTCGACCAGCTGGGCGGCGTCGACGGGTTGCGGGTGGTCGGGCCCACGGAGTCGGTCGACCGCGGCGGCGCCATCAGCTTCGAGCTCGCGGGAATCCACCCGCACGACGTGGCACAAGTGCTGGATTCCCGGGGGGTGGCGGTGCGGGCGGGGCACCACTGCGCCAAGCCGGCACACCAGCGCTTCGGGGTGCAGTCCACGACGCGGGCGTCGTTCTACCTGTACACGACCGAACAGGAAGTCGACGCCTTGGTCGAGGCGTTGGACCAGGCACGACACTATTTCAAGGTGGTGTGATGAACCTCGACTCGTTGTACCAGGAGATCATCCTGGACCACTACAAGAACCCGCACCACCGCGGGCTGCGGGAGCCGTACGAGGCGCAGGTGCACCACGTCAACCCGACCTGCGGCGACGAGATCACCCTGCGTGTGCACCTCGAGGACGGCGTAGTCTCCGACGTGTCGTACGACGCGCTGGGGTGCTCGATCAGCCAGGCGTCGGCCTCGGTGATGACCGACCTGGTCATCGGCAAGCCGATCCACGAGGCTGTCGTCAGGCACGAGCAGTTCCTTGCCCTGATGCAGGGCAAGGGCCAGGTGGACCCGGACGAGGACATCCTGGAGGACGGCGTCGCCTTCGCGGGCGTGGCAAAGTTCCCCGCGCGGATCAAGTGTGCGCTCCTGGGATGGATGGCCTGGAAGGACGCGACGGCGCAGGCGGTCCTCAGGGGCAGCAACACCGACGACACGACCGTGACCGACCAGACCGTGACAGACCCGATCGTGGATGGGGTCAAGGAGGACGCATGAGCGAGCAGATGACAGATCAGACCAGCACGACGGGTGTGGGCGCAGCTGCCGACGACCTGCCCGAGGTCGACCTCTCCGGCGCGTCGACGACGTCGGTGGACGACCTCACCGAGGCGATGCGCGAGGTCGTCGACCCCGAGCTCGGGATCAACGTCGTCGATCTCGGGCTGGTGTACGAGATCCTGGTCGACGAGTCGAACAACGCGGTGGTCAATATGACACTCACCTCGGCCGCCTGCCCGCTGACCGACGTGATCGAGGACCAGACCCGGCAGGCACTCGAGGGGCTGGTCAACGAGTGGCGGATCAACTGGGTCTGGATGCCGCCGTGGGGACCGGACAAGATCACCGACGACGGACGCGAGATGCTCCGCGCCTTAGGGTTCAACGTCTAGAGCGACGGATTCAGCCGCCCTGCAACTCCTGCTGGATCTGCTCCAGCGTCCGGGCGTTGCTCGGTGCCGTCGCTGGCTGCACGTCGTCGTATGTCAACCGCAGCTCCTGGCCGTCGTCGCCGACCACCATCAGCGGCAGTTGGCTGTCCTGCCCGACCGTCATGGCGCCGTACCCTGGATCGGTGACCACATAGACGGGATCGCCGTCGAATTCGGATTCTTCGACCGTCGCGGCGTCGGACAACTCGCCGATCTCGTCGGCGAAGCCCTCCGGGGTGAAGTCGTCGAAGCCGCTGACCAGCGAGTTGTCCGCCGGGACCTGGAGCCACCGGTCGGCAACCACGCTCAGTGTCTGTTCGGGCACCCCGGCTTGTTCCCGCCAGAACTCGGCCTTCGCCCGGACGTAGCCGTCGCCTCCCACGAGGACGACATCCACGGTGAGCTCCTCGTTGGCCAACGAGCCTGCGATGCCTGCGTCGCTGACCGAGAGGTCGATCCCCTCGACCTCCTCCACGTTACCGCGCACCCGGAAGCCGTCCTCAGCTCCCAGCGCGGCGATCGCGTCCTCCGCGACGGCCTGCGGATCGAGGTTGTCCTCGGCGGTCGCCGACTCGCTCGCGGTCGGCGACTCCGACGTCGGGGCTTGCGTCGAGTCCGCGGTGTCGTCGCGGGTATCGGACTGGTCGTTGCTACCACAGCCGGCCATCAGGGCGGCGGCGCAGACGGTGACCAGGGTGGTGCGCTTCATGTCTCTCCTCGTTGACGGCGTTCTCGCTGCAGGTTCCCCCCGAATCGTGGAGGATCCTTATGCTGCTCTCGGGTTGAGGGCAGCGGTCTCGTAGTTGATCGGGGACTTCATCTCGGCCGTGCTGTGGCGGCGGGTGTGGTTGTAGAAGCCGTAGCACCAGTCCATCACCAATGGCCTGTGCGGTGGCGATGTTCTGGAAGTCGTGTCGGGACAGAACCTCCCACTCCAGCAAGGAGAAGAATGCCTCGGTTGCAGCCTGTGTCGCGGGGGTTCCATGCCTCCTCCATCAAACCCGGTACCTGACATGCGGCTGTAGTAATCGTCCGGGTATCCACCGTTGTCTCACCTAAACAGCTCCATGGCGTGCGAAGAGATCCTGATCAGCAGTCGCCACACTCGGGTCGGGTCCGTAGGAGAGAGCAGGAGCTTCTCGTGCGTACGCTCAACCAGCCACATCTGGTCCGGGGTGTCCAGCACCGTCAGCCCCTCCTCGAGGCCGTCCGGTTGCCGGTGCGCGTGCACGCTCCAGTAGTTCCAGGGGCCGTCGACTCCGGGCAGCCCCCCGATCGCGTCCGCTGCCGCTCGGCGTCGCCCGGCGTCACTGCCGAACAGGTCCGTCTCCGCATCGGCGGCTGCCTCGCGATCTTCGATCTCGCCGCGATCGCGGGGCCCCAGCGCGACGACGCGGGCCAGCGCCGAGGTGAGCATGGTCGGATGCACGGTGAGCAGTTCGCGCAGGTCGTCGGGCGCGTCCAGCAAGAACGCCACCGCTCCCCGAGCCACCAAGCCGGTGCCGTTGATGCGGCGCCCGTCGTGAAGGCGTTGCCGTACCCGCAGAGTCGTGATGTGGTCGAGCGCGGCTTCCAGTGCGGGCATGACGCTCGAGTGCGGCCAATCGCCGCGGATCACACCCGCCTCGCGCAACCTGGTGAGGTGTTCGCCCTGGCGGCTGTGGTCCCGACTCCAGGAAAGCAGCGCCTCCCAGTCGTCCGCCGACAGTCGCAGCCGGCCGGTGGCCGCGTCGAAGAGCACCGTCACGGCGTGAACCGCAGACTCCGACCCACGTCGGCGAGCAGGTCGGCGAGCCCGTCGTACGCCGGCGTCGCGACCGAGCAGGTGAGGGTGTAGCCGGTGGGCCCGTGCGCACGGGTCCACTGTTCGGCGGTAATTGGCTGGGACCGAGGCCCCACGTGGTGCATGAGTCGTCGGATCATCGAGCCGTCCGGCCCGTCGATCCGCTCCAGGTCGAGCAGCATGTACTCCTCCAGGGTGAGGTCCAGCGCCGGTTCGACCTCTGCCTGCCATTCGGCGACGTCCAGGTCCTGGGGTAGGTCGTCGACGGTGAGAACGATGTTGGCGTGGAAGTCTCCGCCGTGACCGGGGGCGATCGCGACGAAGGCGGTCTCGGTGCCGGATGGGATCGGCAGCCGCTCCCATCCGGTCGGGCACAGCAGCGAGAAACCCCGGGTGTCCTCGTAGCGCTCCAGCCAGGGCGTGGCGCCACCGTCACCTTCCGGGTGCCTCGGCCCGGCGTCAGGGGTCACTGCGCTGCTTCCGGCACGCCCAACTGTGTGCCGGGGAGGATCTGGTCGGGGTCGATCCCGATGGCCTCCACATTGGCATCGTATATGGCGTCCACGGCGCGTTGGATGTCGGCGCCGGTGGCGCCCGGGCCCAGCCGACGCTCCACGATGCGCCACAGCGAGTCGCCGTCCCCCACAATGATCGGCGGCGGCGCTGGCGGGTTGTCCGCGAGCTGCTCGAGGATTTGCTCCAGGTTGTCCGGTGGCGGTGACACCGGCTCGGACGGGGGAGGCGGCAGCGACACCAGCTCGTGGGTGGATTCCCGATCCGACACGCCCAAGCCTTCCCCGAGGACCGAGAGGACAGGCCGGCGATGATCGGTGCCCAGGAACTCCTTCATCTCGTCGTTCCATACGCGCAGCGCCGAGTCTGGGTCTTCAATGAATTGATCACGTCTCTTGGCAACTGCGTCGGTGAACGTGCGGCCAAAAAGGGCACCGGCTCCGGCGAGTAAGGACGCCCCCACGACCAGGCCGACGGTGCCGCCCATACGGCCGATCGAGGCCCCGATCCGCCCGCCGGCGCCGGCAGCGGCGACACGACCAGAAATCACAGATCTGGCTCTGCCCAGGGCACGACTCTGATAGAGACGATGGTGACCTCGGCTAAAGGCGCGACGGATGAGAATGCCGGTAGCCCCACCGAGGTATGCGCCGATCGTGTACGCTATCTTGCCGCCGTAATACAAGCCCGCAGCCGTCAGTAACCCGCTCGTAGCGGAACGTATAACCTTGTGGACGATGGACAGGTCCGGACGGTCCGTGTCCCGTTGCCACTGTCCCACAGCGGCAACACCTCCGACCAACACCACGATGCCGTGCAAGGTATGCTCGCGAAACTTTTTCCACCAATCTTGTTTGGCTTCGAACCCGGGGCGGGGAGGGAAGTTATCGCCGTCCTGAGCGAGGCGCAGGCGCTCCCGAAAAGGAAGCAAGGGCACTTGGCCCGGAGGGATGCCCCGAGGCTGGAAAGTCCCGTAACGGCCTTTGACTAGCCAGTCCCCCCAGTACCGAGACATCACCAAAGCAACGATGCCGAAATAAGTCCCGATCGCGCCCCATCTCTGGTCCGAGAAACTGCGGTCCCAGTCGATGGGCGGCCCGAAGAACCGCTCTTCCAGCTCTTTCAGCCACTTCCACCATATGTCTGGCCAGAACGGGGGCAGGGGTGGCACGATCGGCGGGGGCAGTGGTAGGTCTCCGCCGGCCGTGAGTGCGTGGATGACCTGCTCGGTGGGGCCTTCGTCGAGCATCCGGGCGGTGGTGTCGGCTTCGCCGTTGAGGTGGTTCAGGCTGGTGGCGTACCGGGCGTTCAGGACGCCCAGGTTCGCCTGCGACGCCTGGTCGCGGGCGTCGCGTAGTTGTCGTGCCGCCAACCCCGGGTCGCTCTCGGCGGCCGGATACTGCGGAAGCGAATCCACGCTGCCGCTCCCGAGACTCTCTCACACCAATACCGCCGCCGGGCTCGGACGAGGGGGCGATCGGGTTCATGGTATGTCACCCTAGGCCGCCTAGGCCGCCATGGTGACGTGCCTCACTTCCGTGCCACGTCAGCTCTTACGTGTGCGGACCGCGAAGCAGGGCGCGCGACGCGTCAGCGGAGCGGTCAGGACTCGTCGAGCAGGGCGATCTGGATCTGGCTCACCGAGCCGCCCCGGGGAGCCGAGATCGCGCGTCCACGTGGCAGCCGGCGAGCGACGACACCGTTGACCAGGCGTCCCTCGATCCGGTCACCGGAGAGCACGAGACCGGGCGTCTGGATGTCGTTGAGCCGTTGAAGGACTGGCTCGAAGATCGCCCGTGAGAGGCCGCCAGTGCGTCGGGCGACGAGCAGGTGCAACCCGAGGTCGCGTCCCTGCGGCAGGAACTCCAGCAGTCCTTGGAGGGGGTTGCCCGACGCGGTGACCACGAGGTCGTAGTCGTCGACCACGACCACGACGTCGATGCCCTTCCACCAGGTGCGCGTGCGCAGCTGCTCGGCCGTGACGTCGTCTCCCGGCAACCGCTCACGCACCGCTCCCGCCACCTGCGTCACCGTGCCCGCAGTCTGCTGGTCGCCGGTGCAGTACGCGGCCAGGTAGTCCGACGGCACGGCGCCCAGCAGACTGCGGCGGTAGTCGACGACGACGAACGCGAGCTCCTCCACGGTGCGCGACGCGACGAGCTGGCGGATCAGCAGCCTGAGCGCGTTGGTCTTGCCGGTCTCGCCGTCGCCGTAGACCAGCAGGTGCGGGTCCGCGCCGAACAGGTCGACCGCCGCCGGACCCAGGTTCCGCTCGGACAACCCGATCGGCAGCAAATCGTCGCCACGCCGCACCTCCGGCAGGTCACCGACCGGCACCGTGGACGGCAGCACCCGGACACGCTGCACGGCCGTGGTCCACCGTGAGCGCACGAGGTCGACGAGCCGACCCTGTGCCGCCGGCAGGTCGTCTCGGGTGCTTGCACCGTCCACGCGAGGCACGGCGGCGTGAAAGACGAGCCCGTCCCCGATGCCCACCACTCCGCGGCCCGCGACGTCTTTGGGCAGCTTGTCCATCAGCTTGCGCCCGACGGTGCTGTCGAAGGAGTCGGTTAGCCGTAGCTCGAGGTGGCCGCCGAAACTCGACTGCATGCGCATCCGCACCTGCATGTTCTGTGCGACCGTCAGCACCACATGCACGCCGTAGTTAAGGCCGCGCGCGGCCACCTCGCCGATCGTGAACTCCATCGCCTCGAAGTCCTCCCGGAAGCTGCCCCATCCGTCGACCACGAGGAACACGTCCGAGGGCACGTCCATCGGGAGGCGGCCCTGTGCCCGCGCCCGCCGCATCGCCGACATCGAGTCGAGGTCGTGCTCGCGGAAGAACTCCTCCCGGTTCTCCAGCAGGTTCACGACCTCGCTGACCGTACGGTTGATCCGCTCAGGATCGACCCGGGTCGCGACTGCGGCGACGTGCGGCAGCTCCTCGAGGCCGCGCAGCGTCCCGCCGCCGTAGTCGATGCAGTAGAACGCCACGTCACCTGGTGCGTAGCGCAGGGCGAGCGAGCCGATCAGCGTCCGGACCAGCGTGCTCTTGCCGGTCTGCGGCGCCCCGGCCACCACCAAGTTGCCCGCGCCGCCGGTGAAGTCCCACCGCAGCGGGAACTGCCGCTGCCGCGACGGATCGTCGATCATCCCGAGGACGGCCTCGACGGTCGCCGTGTCGCCGGTCCGCCCCGTGTCCATCACGGCGTCCAGCGGCAACACCGCGGGCAGCGGTGCAAGCCACACCGGGCGCACGGGAGGTGCTCCGCTAGCGGCGAGGCGCCCGCAGAGTACGTCCAACGTGCTCGTCGACCGCGTGCCCACGGTCGGGGCGTCGTTGTCGTGGACGGCGAGCCGCTGGGCGTGCTGCTCGGCGATCCACTGGCCGAGACCGTTGACCGACAGATACGGCACGACGGGAACCAGCCGCTTGGGCCCCTGTGTCGGCGGGCGGTAGGGCAAGGACACCAGCGCCGCCTTGAAACGCTCGAACACCGTGGTGTCGACCTTGAGGTAGCCCGCGCCCGGTTCGGGGGGCAGGTGGTAGGCGTCGGGCGTCCCGATCGCGTCGCGGCTCTCGGACTCGGAGAACGTTCGCAGGCTGATCCGGTACGACAGGTGCGACTCCAGGCCGCGAATCTTGCCCATCTCCAATTTCTGGGTGGCGAGCAGCAGGTGCACGCCGATGGACCGGCCGATTCGGCCGATGGCCACGAACAGCTCGGCGAAGTCCGGCTTCGCAGTGAGCAACTCGGAGAACTCGTCCACGATCACCAGCAGGTGGGGGAGCGGCTCGAGCTGTTCACCGGCGTCGATGAACTCCTGGTAAGTCGTGACGTTTGGCAGGTTGCCCGCGGCCTTGAGCAGCTCCTGGCGTCGTTGCATCTCACCGAACAGCGCGTCGTGCATGCGGTCGACGAGGGTCAGGTCGTCCTGCAGGTTGGTGATCATGCCGGCAATATGCGGAATATGCTCCATCGCGGCGAAGGTGGCACCACCCTTGAAGTCCACCAGCATCAATGCCAGCCGATCGGGACCATGACCGATGACCAAGGAACTCACCAGTGTCCGCAGCATCTCGGACTTGCCGGAACCGGTGGCCCCGACGACAAGCCCGTGGGGGCCCATCCCACCGTGCGCGGATTCTTTCAGGTCGAGCATCACCACGCCGTTGTTGGCGCCGATGCCGATCGGGACGCGCAACAAGTCGCGCTGTGCGCGCGGTCGCCACGTCGCCCACGGGTCCAGCGTCGTCGGGTCGTCGACACCAAGGATCTCCGACAGCCCGACTGTGGTGGCGAGCGTGTCGCCGTCATCCTCGTCTTCCTCCGTCAGACGTAGCGGAGCCAGTTGCCGGGCTACCACGGCGGGCAGACCGAGGTCGACGAGTTCGTGCCGAAAGGCCTGCTCACGAGAGGCGAGGGTCGTCGCGCCGTGCGCGTCGACCTCGATCCGGTCGTCGACGATCTCCGGTTCGTCCCGGCGATGGCCCAACAGCGTGACTACGTGGACGCCGAGGTCGGCGAGCGACACCGACGGATCCGACGACTGCAGGTGCTGCATGGTGGACCCCTCGGCGTCGACGAGCACGACGAGGTGACGAGGCGCCAGCCCGCGACCGCGGGTCCGTGACTGCCGGTCCAGTCGCGCCTCCAGGTCGGCGGCCAACAGTTCCGCCATCGCGGGCACGGAGCTGGTCACCCGGCGGGCCGGCATGTCGCCGTCCATGAGCATGGGCTCCTGGGCGTGCGGGAGCCACTTGACCCAGTCCCACACGTGCGACGCGTCGTCGGGGCGTACCACGGCCACCTGCACCTCGTGGGGCGCGTGCATCGTCGCGATTTCCAGCAGGATGCCGATCGCGATGCTCCGCCGGTGGTCGAGGTCTCCGACCACGCTCAACGAACCGATGCGACGCAGGTCGACCGTGATGGCCTGGTCGTGCAGCATCGAATAACGGGCCTGGAGCTCCTTGGCGGCCTGGAGGCACACCGGGTCGAGCTGGTTCAGTGGCCCGGTGTCGGCCTTCATCGTCAGGCGCGAGGCGATGAGTTCGTCACCGGTGCCGATGCGGACACAGAGGAAGTCGTGGTCAGCGACCCGCCGCTCCCACCTGCGGGCGTCGTTGCGCGCGATCGTGACAAGCTGCGCCGGGTCGGGATGCGCCCATGCCTGCCCCCGCCGCTGGAGGGTGATCGTGTGCCGCACGGTGTGGCGCAAGTGCTCGACGTAGTCCAGGTAACGCTCGCGGTTCTCTCGCAGCGTACGGCGCGGACCGCCGCGCTGGCTGATGATCATGATCGCGCCGACCGACACCGAGCCGACGAGGAACAGCAGGCCGGTCACCGCCAGGAGGGCGTTGTCGCTCGACAGCGCAAGCGTCAGCGACCCGGCGCCGGCGATGATCGGCATCATGATCATGCTCGCGCCGGTCGCGGTCGGCTGCTGCTGGAGCGCGCCGGGGGGCTCGGCGATCTCGAGTTCGCTCTGCTCGACGCCGGGCGCGGCGATCCGAGCCGGTCGGCGGACCGTGGTCGTCGTCATCGGGCATCCCGTCCTGTCGGTGCGACACCTGCTGGTGGAACCCGGCAACGATATGCTCCCGCTGCGCTCGGGACAGCCCCGCGGCGTGAGCGGACGCGGCGGCGACCGGAGGTCGCACAGCACGTGGAAGGGAGCAACAGGTGCTCACGGCCTACAGTCGCGTCACGGTCGTGAGCGGGTCCCGCAAGGTCGACCTCGCGCTTCCGAACGCGCTGCCGCTGGCCGACGTGTTGCCGCAGGTGTTGCGCTTCTGCCTCACGGCCGACGACGCGCACCGTCCGCAGGCGTGGTCGTTGGCCAGACTCGGAGGTGTCCCGCTGCCGCTCACGCAGACGCTGGCCGAGGTTGGTGTCGGGGATGGCGAGGTGCTCGAGCTGCGTGGCCAGGCTGCCGCCGTGCGCCCCGCCCTGGTGGAGGACGTACGGGACGCGGTCGAGGACAGCGTCGACGTGGCCGGTGGCTGGTGGACTCCGAGTACGACCC